>JBBECO010000028.1:0-45683 GCA_040881785.1 Vicinamibacterales bacterium | reverse complement strand
CTCCGTTCCTCCGTTTCTCCGTGTGAATCCGTTCCCTCCGTAACCTCCGTGACGGGCACTCAACCCGCCACGGTCTATACTTGACCGGCCAGCACCATCGCCCACGGAGAACGTCATGCTCACCCGACTCGTGTTGGCCGGCGGTCTGTCGATCGCGATACTCGTGCCGGGCGCCGCAGCGCAGGGGACGGACCGTCCGCCGCTGACGCTCGATTTCCTGGCAACCACGGCAGACGGGAAAACCCCGCCGGACCTGACCGCGGACGACCTGACGCTGAAGATCGACGGCCGCGACCGGCCGATCTACTCCCTCGAGCTGATCGCACCCCCCGACGGCGGACGCGACGTCGTCCTCATCGTGGATGAAGCCACGCTGTTCGGGCTGGAGCCGGTGGTCAAGGCCGCCGTGGCCAAGCTGCTCGAATCACTGCTGCCCGGCGACCGCGTGGCGTATGTGAGCACGCGGCGAAAAGGGGTCACCCCCATGTCGCCGGATCACGCCATCGCCACGAGAGGCCTGGACGCGATGGTGACGGGGCCAGGCGTCCTCTACACCTGCCTGTCAGACATGCTGATCAACATCGGGAACCTCGCCGCAGCCGTGCGGCCGGGACGCTCGACGACGATGGCGGTGATTTCGCGAGGACACCCGGGTGGGCCGTCCTACGGCGGCGACGGCGAGAGCTCCGGCTGCGTGCCGACACGCGAGGCCCTTCGCCAGCTCGAAGACACCGTGTCCCATGCGCAGATCAACCTGCATCTGCTGACCGCTGGTGATATGAACCGCTCATGGGGGCTCGACACGATCGCCCGCAACACCGGCGGTGAAGTCGCGCTGCTCACATGGTCAGACGCCGGGGCGCTCGAGCGGGCGGTCCAGACCACGTTGCGGTACTACCGGGCGACGTTCGAACCGGCAGGCCGGGATACCGGGCGCGCGCAGCGGCTCGAGCTGCGAACTCGCGTGCCGGGCCTGACGCTGAAGACGTCGCCAAGCTTTCGTCCGCGCTGACGGCGCACCTGTTGCCGGCAGTCCACCACGGTCTGAGGAGATCTCCATGCTCACCGCACTCACGCTCGGCGCCATCCTGCTGGTCCAGTCCCCCGCCCCGGCGGCGCAGGCGGCGCCGGCCGGCATCACGCTGGACTTCATCGCCACCGGCGCTGACGGGCAGCCCGTCATGGACCTGTCGGCGGCCGACGTCATCCTCAAAGTCAATGGGAAGCTGCGGCCGCTGCGCTCACTCGAGCGCGTGCCGGCGGACGAACGCGGGCGCACGATCCTGCTGCTCGTCGATGAAGCCACGCTGTACGCGCTCGAGCCGGTCGTCAAGGAGGCGATCGCCACACTCGTCGCGGCGCTGAAGCCGTACGACAGGATCGGGTACGTCAGCACCCGAAGCGGACGCATTAGTACGCCCAGTACGAACCACGAACTGGTGACGAAGGCGGAAGAAGCCATGGTGACGGGGCCAGGCGTTCTGCAGACGTGTCTCTCCGACCTGTTGCGCAGCATCGATATCCTCGCGCGCACCCTGCCGCGAGGGCGCTCCAGCACGCTGGTCGTGCTGTCGCGCGGCAGCAGCTACGACCCCACGTTCGGCACCAGCGACGCGGTAGGATGCACGCCGCGATTGGAGTCACTGCGTCCGGTGGCCGACACGGTCTCTGCCGCACAGATCAACCTGCACCTGCTCACGGTGGATGAGGCCAATCGCTCGTGGGCGCTCGATACGCTCGCCGGCAACACGGGCGGCCTCACCGGACTCGTGACGTGGGCCGACACCGGCACATTGGCGCGCGCCGTGGCGACGCCCACGAGCTACTACCGCGCCACGTTCGCCGCCGACGAGAAGGCCCCGTCCCGCCCGCAGCGGGTGGACCTGCGCGTCAGCCGTCCGAAGGTGACGGTGCGGACCTCGCCGACCGTCCAGATTCGTGAGGCCCCGGCGTCGAAGCCGGGGTCGCTGTGAGCGGACCGCGATACTCCACCCCTTCTCAAACGGGCCCCGTGCGGCTATGCTGTCGGCCTCCGGTTTTTTCCTCGAGGTGACTGCAATGCACGCGATGCTTTTCCGTTCTTTCTCGGTGCTGGCCTGCCTGGCCATGACCGTCGCCACGGCCTCCGCCCAGCGTGGGTGGGACCCCCTCGGCTCCCCTCCAAAGAAGGAGGCGCCCCGAGCCGCCGGCCCCAACACGATCGTCGTGCGCGCGCTCACCAGCACCGGGCAGCCCGTGACGGATCTGAAGGCCGAAGAGGTGACGATTCGCACGGACGGACGCGACCGGAAGATCCAGGAGCTCACGCTCGTCAGCGTGCCGGCGGGCGGCGCGCCGGCCGCGGCGGCGGCGCCGGCGCCAAAGCCCTCGAACCTCCCTGCGCCGTTCTCGACCAACGCCGCGAGAACAGAGGCGGCTGGCGCTCCCGGAGGCCGCGAGTTCCTGATCATCCTCGACGAGGAAGGCATCGCAGCCGGACGCGAGGAACCGGTGCGTAAGGCAGTCGCACAGCTGACGTCCAATGCCGCGCCGACGGACCGTTTCAGCCTGATCAGCCTGCGCCAGGGCGGCCTGGAATCGCCCGCCTCGGCGCCGGCGGTGCTCACCGATACGTTGACCAAATTCGTAGGACTGGGCTCCCAGAGTGAAGAGGCCGGCGACATGGTGTGCCGTGCGCAGCGCGCGATGCAGACGCTGAACGCCGCACTCCGTGCCTCGTCGCCGGGGCGCACGATCGTGCTCATCTCGCCAGGACTGATCGCCTCGCCGGCGGGCATCCAGGACATGCCGCGCGTGACCGGCCAGGCGGGGGGCGCATCGCCGACGCTCTGCCAGATCCGCAGCAATGACTTCGACCAGCTCGCAGCCGCTGCGGCGGGCTCACCCGCCACGGTGTATGTCCTGCAGTACGTGGACGGCCTGGCCTCGGCCTCCAATCTGCGCGAGGCCCAGCAGGGCATCGAGAATATCGCCGGCACGTCCAACGCCGAGCTCCTGCGCATCGGCGGCGGCAGCGAGGTGCCGGTGACGCGAATTCTCACGGAAACCACCTCCTACTACGTCGCGACGCTGGAGCCCGGAGCCGAGGGCCCCATTCGCCGGATCGACGTCCGCACCAGCCGAGACGGCGTCAAGGTCACGGCGCGTCCCGCCGGGCGCGCGAGCGGCGCGGCCGCCGCCGCCGCGCCGGTCAAGGCCGGCAAGCCGGACGACATGATCCGCGTCGCCACGGTCTTCCGCGAGGTGCCGCTGCGCGCCGTCGGCCTGGTGTCGCGGATGCCGAACAGCAAGGACCTGATGGTGATGGCGCTCTTCGAGCCGGAAGACCCGGCGACGAAGCTGACTGCCGCGAAGGTGGCCCTCTTCGACGAGAAAGGGACGCTGAAGGCGAACTGGAATGCGCAGGCCAGGGAGCTGGGCAGCTACCCGGTGGCCGCCGCGGTGCCGGTCGCCCCCGGCACGTACCGCATGCGTGTGGCGGTCAACGATGCGTCAGGCAAGGGAGGCACGACCGACACGGATGTGGTGATCGGACTGACCGACGCCGGGCCGATTCAGTTCGGCTCGCTCGTCATGGGCACGGATCCGAAGTCGCCAAGGCTCCAGTTCACGTCGGCCGACCAGCAGATCATTGGATTTCTGCCGCTCTACGGCGTGACGAAGGACATGAAGATCACGGCGGTGTACGAAGTCCGCGAGAACGAGACGGGCCCGCCGATCGGCGCGACCGACGGGAACACCATCGAAATGCAAGGCGACGCGCGCATGCTGTGGGGCGGATTCGGCCTGGCCCCGCTCGCACCCGGCGACTATCTGCTCCGCGTCACCGTCACGGTCGACGGCAAGGAAGCCGGCGTCGTCACGCGCACCCTGCGCAAGGTGGAATAAAAACCGGGGCTGGGGGCTGGGGGCTGGGGTGCGTAGCCCCGAGCCCCGAGTCCCGATCAGTCCGTCGGTCCCCCTGGCAGCAGCGGCTCCGACATCTCCAGCCGCGCCCCCTTCTCGTCGCACACCGCGAACCGTGCGCGGTTCCTCTCCGGCGAATACATCGTGACGCCGGCGTACTCTCCCTTGCGATTGATGATGTAGAAGTTGATCCCGAAGGAGGGCTCGCCGCGCGCGTTCAGCAGCCGCGGCACGGTGTTCGCCTTGATCCGCTTCAACGCCTCCATCCCGGCGTCCTTGGGATGCAGTCCCCGCCGCATCCCTTCGACGATCAGGAACGACGCCAGGCTGAACAGGTTCGCCTCGCCGCGGCCCGTGGATCCCGCCGCGCCGACCTCGCCGTCCACGTACAGTCCCGCACCGAGAATCGGCGAATCACCGACCCGGCCCGGGATCTTCCACGCGAGTCCACTCGTCGTCGTGACGCCGCAGACCTCGCCGCGCGCGTTCACGCCGTTGCAGTTGATCGTGCCGTAGAAGTGGTTGGGATCGACCCAGCCTTCGGCCATCATCTCGAGGTCCACCTGCCGAAGCGCGGCCTGCTTCTTCTTCGGATCGAGGTAGTGCATCGGATCGGTCCGCCGCTTCCATTCGAGCCACGCGCGACGCGACCTGTCGGTGTTGAGATCGTCCTCGATCTTGAAGCCCATGGTCCGGGCGAACCGCTGGGCGTCATCGCCGACGATCAGGTGATGATCGGTGTCTTCCATGACGCGCCTGGCGACGAGCGACGGCGTGCGGACGCCTTCGATCGACGCCACCGCACCGGCACGTTTGGACGGCCCGTGCATGACGGAGGCATCGAGCTGCACGACCCCCTCCGCGTTCGGCAGGCCGCCGTACCCGACGCTCGTGTCGGCCGGATCCAGCTCGACGATGTTGACACCGGCGATGAGCGCGTCGAGCACGTCCTCGCCCTTCATCATCCGTTCGAACGCCGTCTCGACGGCCGTCTTGTCGCCGCCGTTCTTGTGCTGGTGGCCGTTGCCCGAGGCGACCACCACGGGACGGGAACCGGACTGCGTGATCATCGCGGGGCCTCTGGCAAAGGCGGTGACGGGGGCCGCCGCGGCCAGCCCGGCTGCGGTGCCGGCTTTCACGAACTCTCTGCGGTTGACTTTGGGTGACATGGATCAACTCCTTCAGCGGCCAGTACTATAATGGGGTTTTTGATGACACGACACATTTCCCTCGCCACGATCCGCGAGGCGGCCCAGACGGTTTACGACGTGGCGGTGCGGACGCCGTTGATCCGCCTCGAGGTGCCCGGCCTCGACGCCCGCGGTCCCGAGATCTTCCTGAAGCTCGAATCGCTCCAGCCGATCGGCTCGTTCAAGATCCGGGGGGCCTGGAATGCGGTGAGACGGCTGACGCCGGACCAGCTCGCCCAGGGCGTCTGGACGGTCAGCGCCGGCAACGCCGCGCAGGGTGTGGCGCTCGCCGCCCGCCGCGCGGGCGCGGCCTGCAGCGTCATGGTCATGGATACGGCGCCTGCCACCAAACTCCGGTCGATCGAACGCCTCGGCGCGCGGATCGTCCAAGCGCCGTACGCGGAGTGCTGGCAGACCGTCGAGCGCCACGGGTCCGACCGCATGACCGGGCACTTCGTCCATCCGTTCGACGACGACCACTTCATCAGCGGCAATGGCACCATCGGCCTGGAGATCTTCGAGGACCTGCCGGACGTGGACGCGGTGATCGCGCCGATCGGCGGCGGCGGCCTGCTCGCCGGCATCGGGGCGGCGCTCCGCGAGCTGCGGCCGGAGGCGAAAATCTACGCCGCCGAACCGGAAACCGCCGCGCCGCTGGCGCGCTCGCTCGAGGCGGGTGCGGCCCGCGCGTTCCCCGAGTGGACGTCGTCGTTCGTGGACGGCGCCGGAGGACGGTCGGTGCTCGAGACGATGTGGCCGCTCCTCGAACCGCTCGTCGAAGCCTCCCTCGTTGTCTCGCTGGAGGATGCGGCGCGCGCGATGAAGATCGTCGCCGACCGCGTCCACGTCATCATGGAAGGAGCCGCGGCCTGCGCCGTGGCCGCCGCGCTGTCAGAGGGCTTTGCCGCCCGCGGTCACAGGAACGTCGTCGCCGTTGTTTCCGGCGGCAACATCGATTTGTCCAGATTTGCGCAGCTAACCGGCTCCTGCACATAGCACGTGCAACGTGTCACATGGCACGTGCCACGTGACAAGTAACCAATGACTTCACCAAACATCCCCGAACGCCTCCGCCGCCTCCCCGAGCTTGCCGCTGATCTCTGGTGGACCTGGAATACCGAAGCCCGCGAAGTCTTCCGCCGGATCGACTATCCGCTGTGGCGCCAGACGGCGCACAACCCGGTGCTGATGCTGCGGATGGTCTCGCAGGAGATGCTGAACCTGGCCGCCGCCGACGGCCGCTTCCTGCGCCACTACGACTCGGCCCTCGAAGCCCTGGACGCGGCGCGCAGCGCGCGAGACACCTGGTGGGAGAAGAAGTTCCCCGACGTCGCCGGGCCGATCGCGTACTTCTCGGCCGAATTCGCGCTGCACCAGTCGCTGCCGATCTATGCGGGGGGCCTTGGCGTGCTCGCGGGGGATCACTGCAAGGAAGCGAGCGACCTCGGGATCCCGCTGATCGGCGTCGGGTTCATGTATCCGCAGGGGTACTTCCACCAGACCGTGTCACCCGAAGGCTGGCAGCAGGAAGTCTACGAACGGCTCGACTGGGCCAACGCACCTGTGGAGCCGGCGATCACGCCCGAGGGGAAGCCATGCGTCATCGCGGTGCCGCTCGGCGACCGGAGCGTGCTGGTCTCGGTCTGGCGCGTGCGCCTGGGTCGCGTGAAGCTGTATCTCCTCGACACCGATCTCGAAGAGAACACACCCTGGGACCGCGAGCTGTCGGCGCGGCTCTACGGCGGCGATCGCGAGACCCGCATCCAGCAGGAGATCATCCTGGGAATCGGCGGGGTCCGTGCGCTCAGGGCCATGGGCTCGGTGCCAGCGGTCTGGCACCTCAACGAGGGACACGCCGCCTTCGTCGTGCTCCAGCGGATCCGCGATCACATCGAGAACGGCGAGTCATTCGAGGCCGCGCTCGCCGAGGTGCGCCGGACGACGGTCTTTACGACGCACACGCCGGTGCCGGCCGGCCATGACGCCTTCCCGTTCAATCTCGTGGAAACGCACCTGGCGGGCGCCTGGGGCACGCTCGGCTCGTACCGCGACGCGTTCATGGCGCTCGGCCACTACGACAACGGCAGCGGTCCCCTGTTCAACATGACTGCGCTCGCGCTGCGCACGGCGGGCTCCGCCAACGCGGTGAGCCAGCTGCACGGGCAGGTCACGCGCGACATGTGGGGACCGCTCTGGCCCGACGTCCCCGAGGACAAGCGTCCCGTTCGCGCCATCACGAACGGCATCCACGCACCGACGTGGCTGTCATCCGAAATGGCGGCACTCTTCGACGGGTACCTGCCGGCCGGCTGGCGGGAGCAGCACGACGATCCCGCCATCTGGGACAGGATCATGGACATCCCGGACGAGGAGCTGTGGGCCGCGCGCAACGCACTGCGCAATTTCCTCTTCACCTTCATCCGCGAGCGCGCGCGGTCCCGGTGGAAGGAAGAGCACGTCAGCGCGGCCCGCGTGGTCGCCGCCGGCACGCTGCTCGACCCCAACGCGCTCACGATCGGGTTCGCCCGCCGCTTCACGGGATACAAACGGCCGGAGCTGGTCTTCCACAACCCCGACCGGCTGCTCGGCATCCTCAACGCCGCGCGCCGTCCCCTGCAGCTCGTGTTCGCCGGCAAGGCGCACCCGGCCGACGACACCGGCAAGCATCACCTGCAGCAGGTCTATCGCCGCGCGATCGATCCGCTCTTCGGAGGGCGGATCGCCTTCGTAGACGACTATGACCTGCACGTGGCGCATTTTCTCGTGCAGGGCTGCGATGTGTGGCTGAACAACCCGCGCAAGCCGCTCGAAGCCAGCGGCACCAGCGGCATGAAGGCCAGCATCAACGGCGTTCCGCACCTCAGCATCGGCGACGGCTGGTGGGCCGAGGGCTTCACCGGCGACAACGGGTGGCTGATCGATCCGAAGACGACCGGCGATCCGGACGCCATGGACGCCGCCGACGCGGAGGCGCTCTACCAGCTCCTCGAGCGCGAGATCGTGCCGGCCTTCTACGACCGCGACGCGCACGGGCTGCCCCGGCGGTGGCTGTCGGTCGTCCGCCGCGCCATCATCTCCGTGACCCCCCGCTTCAGCGCGCGGCGCATGGTGAAGCAGTACGCCGAGGACCTCTATGCGACGGCCGCGACGACGGCACAGGTGTAGGATTGGATGATCGATGTCCCGTAAATCCACCGACCAGGCCCGCTGCGCGCTCTGTAACGCCAAGGACGTCTCGGAACCGCGGGGCGACGAGCGTTACTGCCGCGACTGCTGGGACAAGAAGATTGCCGTCGAGGAGATCGTCTCCCAGGAGTTCGTCCTCAAGCGCTACATCCGCGCCCACAGCGCCGAGAAATACCTCGTTTACCACTCCACCCAGAAGCGGCCCTGCGGGCAGATCATCGTCGTGGACGACGGCTTCGACCTGTTCCTGACGATGCTCCTCTTCCCGACGTTCGGGTGGGACGAGGAGGCGTATCACCTCGAGGGGGATCCCGAGGGGCGCACCTTCGCCGAGATCCTCGTGGACGTGGTCGTCGGCGACATCATCGAGCCCTGGGGCGGGGGCAAGTGGCACATGGAGATCTTCCGGTCCACGCAGCAGGAGCCGGAAGACTGGAACGGAGAGATGTAGAGGCGTATAGTCAGGGGAATCGGAGGTTTCCATGAAGCTATTCGCATCCGCGGCAGCTCTCGCGTGCCTGTTCAGCGTCCCTGCTCTTGCGCAGACCCAGGCGCCCGCGCAACCTGCCAAGTACATTGCGCCGGTCAAAGGCACGGCGACCATCGAGGTGATCCAGTCCCCCTCCAAGCGGGTCGGCAAGGAGATGGTCACGGTCCTCAAGATCCGGAACACGTCCAAGGGCTCGATCAATCTGCTCAGGCTGGATGAGTACTGGTACGACAACAACAGGAAGCTGGTAACCACATCGCAGTACGCCCACAAGAAGGCGCCCATCCGCCCGGGTGAGATCATCGAGGTCACGCTGCGGGCGCCGGTTCCCGCTGGCACGAACCCCCTGGTGAATCAGGTGCTGTTCCGGCACGCCAAGGGGGACGCGAAGGCGACGAAGGTGAAGGTGTTCAAGGAGTTCAAGTAGGGCGGGATGCGGGGTGCGGGATGCCCGGTGCTGGGGCTCTATCCCGTAGGCCCGACCTTCAGGTCGGGCGCTGACGCCTTGCGCTCCGCGTAGTTCCCGGCAAGCGGCAGCTTGAACGCCGATCCGCCGAACGCCTTGACCACGCAGAAGATCCAGGCGGCGAGCCAGGCGAGGGCGGCGATGCCGGCCAGCACGTACAGCGTCCTGAAGACGGTTGGCGACAGGAACAGGCCGAGGAACGCGAACAACAGCAGCAGGATGGCCAGCAGGCCAAGGCCGCCGAGGCCGATGATGGCCTGCCACGCGTGAAAGCGGACGAAGCGATTCGTCCGCTCGGCCATCAGGATCACCACGCCCGAGAAGGGCCCGGCCAGATAGGCCAGCGCGCCGGCGAACGGCGGCTCCAGACCCGTGGAAGACGCGGCGCGGGCATCGGCCTCGATCTCACTCAGCAACGTGTCACCGTGCACAAGCTTAACAATTTCCGTGCCCACGGATCGTTGGCAGCCCTCAAAGGGCTGCGCTACATATCGACGTCTCGTCTGAGACACCAGCCGGGTGTCCTATACTCATCGAATGCCTTTGCCCATTGACGCAGTCCAGCGCGCGCTCATCGAGGACGGGTTCGACGGCTGGCTCCTCTACGACTTCCACGGCTCGAATCCGATCGCGGCGCGCGTGGCGGGCCTCGCCGGGTCCGACAAGATGGCGACCCGGCGGTGGTACTACCTGATTCCCGCCAAAGGGGAACCCCGGGGACTCGTGCACGCGATCGAGCGTCACAACCTCGACGGCCTGCCCGGGGACAAGCAGCCCTACGCCGGGCGGCAGCAGCTCGACGCCGGGCTTCGCACCCTGCTCGAGGGGGTCAAACGGGTGGCGATGGAGTATTCGCCCGGGAACAACATCCCGTATCTATCACGGGTGGACGCAGGAACCGTCGAGGCGATCCGGGAGCTGGGCGTCGAGGTCGGCTCATCGGGGGATCTCGTCCAGCGGTTCGAGGCGATCTGGAGCGACGCGGCGTATCAGACGCACGTGGCGGCCTCCGGCAAGCTCTACGAGGTCAAGGACCGGACCTTCGAGCTCATCCGCGAGCGCGTGCGCTCCGGGACCGCGGTGAACGAATTCGAGGTGCAGCAGCGCATGATCGACTGGTTCGACGAGCTGGGGCTGAAGCCGGAGATGCCGAACGTGTCGGCGCAGGAAAATGCAGGGAATCCGCATTACATGCCGCCGCAGGACGGCAGCCGGTTCATTCGACCCAATGAGCTGGTGCTGATCGATCTCTGGGCGAAGCTGAAGGTGCCGGGCGCGGTGTTTGCTGACATCACGTGGGTGGCCTACACGGGCGCGTCGGTACCGGACGAGTTCGCCCGGGCCTTCGCGGCCGCCCGGGACGGCCGTGATGCCGCGGTCGCGC
Organism: Vicinamibacterales bacterium; assembly: GCA_040881785.1. Lineage (GTDB taxonomy): Bacteria > Acidobacteriota > Vicinamibacteria > Vicinamibacterales > 2-12-FULL-66-21 > JACDCA01. The sequence continues at coordinate 35,061 of JBBECO010000028.1, read as the reverse complement.
TCGTGCAGAGCTCGGTCGGGGCCGGTGCGGACCTGCGCGGCTGGCAGGTGGACCGCGCCTGCCGCGACGTCATCGACCGTGCGGGTTATGGCGAGTTCTTCATCCATCGCACGGGGCACAGCCTGGGCGAAGAGGTCCACGGCAACGGCGTCCACATGGACGACTACGAAACGCGGGACGACCGGCGTCTCATCCCCGGCACGGGATTCACGATCGAGCCCGGCGTCTACAACGACCGCTTCGGTGTCCGTACGGAGATCAACATGTTCGTCGGGGAGCGTGAGGCCCGCGTGACGGGACCGCTCCAGCAGGAGATCGTGACGCTCGGCTGAACGCGTCCATGAGTGACTACGTCCATACCTTCAGGAGTTCGTGATATGTCCACGCGCAAGACCACACTTTTCTACGGCGTCCTCATCGCCGTCGCCTCGCTCGCCGTCGGCATGGTGATCGCCTCGAGGCTCGACCTCACGCCGCATTCGGGCGCGCAGATGGTCAACGTGCCGGTGAGCAACAGCGCGCCGCTGAGCGGCCCGATCGATGCGTCGACGTTCAAGAACATCGCCAAGGCGCAGATTCCGACGGTGGTGAACATCCAGACCCTGTCGCGGGTGCGCGGACGCGAGCTCACCGACTTCTTCGGCGGCAACGACGAAATGCTCGAACGGTTCTTCGGCCAGCAGCCGCGCGGCCGGGGACAGCGACCGGCTCCCGGGGGCGAGGAGCTGCGCCCGGCTACCGGCACCGGATTCATCATCGACAAGGCCGGATTCATCCTCACGAACAACCACGTGGTGGAGGGGGCCGACTCGATCCGGGTCGGCCTGTTCGGCGGCGGCGCCGGCGAGGATTACGCCGCCAAGGTCATCGGACGGGATCCGCTGACCGACAGCGCGCTGCTGCAGCTCACGGAGATGCCGGCGACGTCGCTGCAGGAGGTCAAGTTCGGCGACTCCGAGCAGATGGAGCCGGGCGACTGGGTCATGGCGATCGGTCATCCCTTCCAGCTGAATCACACCGTCACCGTCGGCGTCCTCTCGGCGCTTGGGCGCGAGTTCCCCGTGGCACCCGGACGCAGTCAGTACATGCTGCAGACCGATGCGGCGATCAATCCCGGCAACTCGGGGGGGCCGCTGCTCAACGTGCGCGGCGAAGTGGTCGGCATGAACACCGCCATCTACACCGACGCGGCGCGCCAGGCGAACATCGGCATCGGGTTCGCCACCCCCATCAACGTGCTGCGGGAGCTGATTCCGCAGCTGCGGACCGGCAAGGTGACGCGCGGCGTCATCGGCGTCCAGGTCAGCACCACCTTCAACCGGCGCAGCGCCGAGGCGCTGGGTGTGAAGGACGGCCTCGGGGCACTGGTCTCCCTGGCCGGCCCGGGCGGGCCCGCCGCGCGCGCCGGGATCCAGCGGGGGGACGTGATCGTCGAGTACAACGGCCGTCCCGTCGACGACAACGTCGCGCTCGTCTCGATGGTCATGGCGACGAAACCGGGCACGACCGTGCCGGTGACCATCGTGCGGGACAAGAAGCGGCAGACGCTGAACGTCACGATCGACGAGCTGGACCTCGACGCCGAAGCGGGCGTGGAACGGGCCGAGGCCCGCGAGCCGGACGACGTCGAGCGGACGGCGACCGGATTCGGGATGCAGATCGAACCGGTCACGCCGGCCGTCGCGCGCGCCACGAAGCTGCCCCGCGACCGTGGCGGCGCGGTCATCGTGAGCATCGACCGCAACAGCGCCGCCTATAACGCCGGACTCCAGAGCCGCGACGTCATCCTCGAGGTCAACCGCCAGCCGGTCTCGAGCGTGAGCGAGGTGACGCGCGCCCTGCAGGGGGCGCCGGACGGCGAGCCGGTGTTCCTCGTCATCTGGCGCGGCGGCCAGGAACAGTTCGTCGTGCTCATAAAGCGGTAGGCGTAGTCGTGCTTGCACGCGGACGGCTCCCGCGCCATCATTCGCGGTTGTGACGCTCGCCACCCGGATCGCGGCGCCTCGGCAATTGCCGGGCTATGCCTGGACGGGCCTGGCGATCATGCTGCTCTCCGAAGGCGGAATGCTGGCCGGCATTCCGCCTTTTACCGTCTGGCATACTCCCATCGCCTGGACCGGCTACATCCTGCTGGTCGACGGCCTCGTGTGGACGCGCCGCGGGAACTCGTGGATCCGCAACGCCCCAGCCGAGCTGGCCTTTCTCGCCGCTGTCTCCGTACCGCTCTGGGTCATCTTCGAGATCTACAACGCATATTCGCTGCGTAACTGGTACTACGTCGGCCTGCCCGAGCATGTCCTGATCCGCTATGTCGGCTACGTGTGGGCCTTCGCCACCATCTCGCCGGCCATGTTCGAAACGGCCGAGCTCGTCGGCACGCTGCGCGACCGGCCGGCTCCAGACGATCGTGCCGTCCCTCGCCGGCCGATACCGGTGTCAGGGCCGATGGCGCTGTCCGTTGTGGCGGGCGCCACGATGCTGATCGCGCCCATCGTCTATCCGTCCGCGTATCTCGCGGCGCCGGTGTTCCTCGGGTTCATCTTTCTGCTGGATCCGCTGAACGCGCGTCTGGGCGACGAATCCATCACGGGGGACTGGCGGCTGGGACGTCACGACCGGCTGATCAACCTGCTCGTCGCGGGCCTCGTCTGCGGCATCGTCTGGGAGTTCTGGAACTACTGGGCGAGAGCCAGGTGGATCTACACGGTGCCGATTCTGCCGGAGGTCAAGCTGTTCGAGATGCCGATCCTCGGCTTTGGCGGCTTCCCGCCCTTTGCCGTGGAATGCTTCACCATGTACGTCACCGCGCGCCACCTGCTCTGGCGGGGCGCGCAGAGGCCGATTGCGTTATGACCATGACCACCACGATCGAACGCGAGATCAAGCTCCGTTACGCGTCGGCGGAGTCGGCGCGGGACGCCGTGCTGCAGACCGGGGCCACGCCGATGCACGGCCGGCGGCTGCAGGAGGACGCGCTGCTCGATACCGAGGACGAGCAGCTGCGGCGGCGGCGATGCGTGCTGCGGGTGCGGACGGAGAACGGCAAGGCGCGCCTCACCTTCAAGGGGCCGGTGCAGCCCTCGGCCATGAAGGTGCGCGAGGAGGTCGAGACGCTCGTCGGGGACGGCGAAGTCCTGTGCCGCGTGCTCCAGGAGCTCGGCCTGCACGTCTGGTTTCGCTACGAGAAGTTCCGCGAAGAGTTCGCGCACGAGGATGTCATCGTGGCGGTGGACGAAACGCCGGTCGGCGTCTTCATCGAGATCGAGGGGAGCGAGGACGGCATCGCCCAGATGGCGGCCGCGCTGGGCCGCGCCCCGGCCGACTACCTCCTCGACAGCTACCGCGGCCTGTATCTCGCGCACCGGGATCATCACGGCCTGACGGGTTCCGACATGCTGTTCGAACCGGCGCGGGAATGAACCGCCCGCCGGCCCTCGTCCTCACCGCCGGACTCGGCACGCGTCTGCGTCCGCTGACGTACGTGCGCGCCAAGGCCGCCGTGCCGGTCAACGGCGAACCCCTGGCCCGCCGGGTGGCGCGCTGGCTCGCGGCCGGCGGGATCCGCGATCAGGTCTACAACCTCCATCACCAGCCGTCCACGATCACGGCGTGCCTGGGCGACGGGACGGGCCTCGGCATCCGGGTACGCTACTCGTGGGAACAACCGGTGCTCGGGTCGGCCGGCGGTCCGCGTCATGCGCTGCCTCTACTCACCGACGCCGGTGCAGAACGATTTCTCATCGTCAATGGCGACACGCTGACCGACGTGGATCTCGTGGCCCTGTTCGAGCGACACCAGCAATCCGGCGCCCGGGTGACCATGTCGCTGATCCGCAATCCCGCGCCCGACACGTACGGCGGCGTCGTGCTCTCGCCGGAGGGATACGTCCAGGGGTTCACCCGCCGCGGCACGCCCGGCGATTCGTTTCATTTCATCGGCGTGCAGGTCGTGGAGGCGGACGTGTTCGCCGGACTGACCGACGGGGAGCCGGCCGAATCGGTCGGCGCTCTCTACCCGGCGCTCATCCGGGCATCACCCGGCAGTGTGGCCGCGTTCGTGAGCGAGGCGTCCTTCCGGGACATCGGCACGCCGGCGGATTGCCTGCGCACGTCGCTGGAACTGGCGGCGGTCGAAGGGGATCGGCTCGTGTCGCGCGGCGCGCGGATCGACCCGTCGGCCGTGGTCGAACGGACGGCCGTATGGGATGATGTGACCATCGGTGACGGCGCACGGCTCAACGAATGCATCGTCGCGGACCACGTCCGGATACCCGCCGGCGCGCGGTACGCGCGGTGCGCGATCGTGCCGGCGCGCGCGCAGGCGCCGGGCCCCGACGAACGCATCGAACACGGCCTGTTGATTCGCGCGTTATGACATCGATGTCGAGAGCATGAACAAACGCCAGCCGGAAGCGGCCGAGACGCGGGAACGCATCGACGGCTACCTGCACCGCAGCGGCCTCTCGACGCGCTCGCCGCGCGTCGTCCCGCTCACGGGCGACGCCTCAGATCGCCGCTACTTCCGCGTTCGGACGCCGAAGGCCGCCTCGATCGTCCTCGCGCTGCACTCCGCGCCGTTCCAAGTCGATTCGCTGCCGTTCGTCAACGTCGCGCGGCTCCTGGCGCAGATGCCGGTACCGATTCCCGCGGTGCTGGGGCATGCCGAGGACCTCGGTATCCTGGCGCTCGAGGACCTCGGCGACGTCACGCTCCAGGCGCATCTCGGCGCCGCCACCCCCGCCGAGCACGCGGCGCTCTACCGGCAGTCGGTGGCGCTCGTCGCGACGCTCCAGCGGCGTGGGGCCGAGCTCTCCTCCGACGAGTACCTGCCCTACCGGATGGCGTTCGACGTCGAGAAGCTGACCTGGGAGATGGACTTCTTCATCAAGCACTTCCTCGAGGCCTATCGCGGCGTCGTGCTCTCCGAGGCTGCCCTCGGGGCCCTGCGCGCCGAATTTGCGGTCCTCGTCGAAGCGCTGGCCTCCGAACCGCGCGTGCTCTGTCATCGCGACTATCACAGCCGTAACCTGATGCTGCACGACGAGCGGCTCTACATCATCGACTTCCAGGATGCCCGGATGGGACCTGACACGTACGATCTGGTCTCGCTGCTGCGCGATTCGTACGTGGACCTGCCGGATGCCACCGTTGAGGAGCTGATCGCCTACTTCCTGGCGCTCAAGGGCGAGACCGGCCGGTCCGATGCGTTCCGCCGCCGCTTCAGCCTGATGGCGCTGCAGCGGAATCTGAAAGCGCTCGGCACGTTCGGCTTCCAGACCACGGCCCGCCGCAACCCCGTCTACATCCAGTACATTCCGCGGACGCTTCGCTACGTCCGCAACACGCTCGAGTCGCTGCCGCAGTTCGGCCGCCTCGGGGAGTTCCTGTCGACCCACGTCGAAGAGTTCAGGTAATTCTCTTCCGCCTAAAGGCGGAAGCCACGTGTTACACGAACCTGGTGGCTTCCGCCTTTAGGCGGAAGGAACACCCTCAGCTATAATGAATGGTTCCCGGCGCGGCCGTAAACCATTCATAGACCATGCACTTCGGCATTTCGACGCACCTCTTTCACGAGCAGCGGCTCACGCGCGACCACCTGGCGCAGATCGCCGGCTACGGCTTCGAGGCCGTCGAGCTGTTCGCCACGCGGTCGCATTTCGATTACCACGACCCCTCAACCCTCGCCCAGCTGGCGCAGTGGCTCACGGAGACCGGGCTTCGGCTCCACAGCATTCATGCGCCGATCACGGATCGCTTCGGCGGCGCCGGCGGAACCGCGTTCTCCACGGCCGCGTCCGACAACACACGACGCCAGACGGCCGTGCGTGAGGCGGAAGCGGCGCTCGGCATCCTGAAGCACGTCCCGGCCAGCTTTCTCGTCGTTCACCTGGGGGTTCCTGGCGCGTACGCGGCGTCGGGCGACAACAGCCGGGCGGCGGCGGCGCGCAGCGCCGAGGAGATCTGCACGCTGGCCGAGCCGCTGGGCGTCCGCGTGGCCCTTGAAGTCCTCCCGAACGATCTCTCGTCGGCGCAGGCGCTGGTGACCATGCTCGAGCGGGACTTCGACGGGACGAACGTCGGCCTGTGCATGGACTTCGGCCATGCGCATCTGATGGGCGACCTGGCCGACGCGATCGAGGTCGCGGCCGAGCACCTGATCACGACCCACGTGCACGACAACAAGCGGCGCGACGACGACCACCTCGTCCCCTATAAGGGAACGATCGACTGGCCCGCGGCGCTCGTGACCATGCGGAAGATTGGCTACGACGGCACGTACCTGATGGAGCTCGCCAGCACGGGCAGCCCCGCGGCCGTCCTGGAGGAGGCGCGGCGCGCACGGCAGCGCATCGAGCGCGCACTGGCGGACTGATGATCGCGTATATCGAAGAAATCGCCCGGTTCGAAGGACAGGCCGTCACCCTGCGGGGCTGGCTGCACAATCGCCGCTCCAGCGGGAAGATCCACTTCCTGCAGGTGCGCGACGGCAGCGGCTTCATCCAGTGCGTGATGTCGAAACAGGCGGTCGGCGAGGAGATGTTCAGGCGCGCCGATCACCTCTCGCAGGAGAGCTCGCTGATCGTCCATGGCTCGGTCCGGGCCGACACCCGCGCGCCCGGGGGGTACGAGATCGACGTCAGCGGGATCGAGGTCGTCTCCGAGGCGCAGAACTATCCGATTACGCCGAAGGAGCACGGCGTGGATTTCCTGATGGACCGGCGCCATCTCTGGATCCGCGCGCCGCGCCAGCAGGCCATCCTGCGCATCCGTCACGAGGTGATCAACGCCGTCCGCGATTACTTCAACAGCCGTCATTTCATCCTGGCCGACACGCCGATCTTCACGCCGGCGGCGTGTGAAGGCACGACGACGCTGTTCCCGGTCCAGTACTTCGAAGACCACACCGCGTTCCTGACGCAGAGCGGCCAGCTGTACAACGAGGCCAACGCCATGGCGCTCGGCCGCGTGTACTGCTTCGGCCCCACGTTCCGCGCCGAGAAGTCCAAGACCCGGCGGCATCTGACCGAGTTCTGGATGGTGGAGCCGGAAGTGGCCTACGCCGACCTCGAAGACGTCATGAACCTCGCCGAGGGCCTGGTGATCTCGGTGGTCGAGCGCGTGCTCGAGAAGCGGCAGCCGGAACTGAAGGTGCTCGAGCGCGACACGTCGAAGCTCGAGCGGGTGAAGGGGCCCTTCCCGCGGATCTCCTACGACGACGCGGCCGAGAAGCTGAAGGCGAAGGGGATGCCGTTCGAGTGGGGGGGAGATTTCGGGGCGCCGGACGAAACCGCTCTCTCCGAGGAGCACGACCGGCCGCTCTTCGTGCACGGGTTCCCGTCGGCGATCAAGGCCTTCTACATGAAGCCGCACCCCGATCGTCCTGAGGTGTCGCTGAGCGTGGACCTGCTCGCGCCCGAAGGCTACGGCGAAATCATCGGCGGCGGGCAGCGCCTCGACGACCTCGAGCTGCTCGTGCAGCGGATCAAGGAGCACGAGCTCCCGCAGGAAGCCTTCGAGTGGTACCTGGATCTGCGGCGCTTCGGCAGCGTGCCCCACGGCGGGTTCGGCATGGGCATCGAGCGCGTGGTGACCTGGATCTGCGGCATCGACCACCTCCGCGAGGCGATTCCCTATCCGCGCATGCTGTACCGGATGTATCCGTGAAGATAGGTTTCCTCTCCCTCGGCTGTCCCAAGAACCTCGTCGACGGCGAGGTGATGCTGGGCATGGCGCAGCAGGCCGGCCACGAGCTGACGAATGACGCGTCGAGCGCCGACGTGCTCGTCGTGAACACGTGCGCCTTCATCGACTCCGCCAAACAGGAGTCGATCGACGCCATCCTCGAGATGGCGCAGCTGAAGATCAGCGGCAACTGCACGCGCCTGGTGGTGACGGGATGCCTGGGAGAGCGCTATCGCGACGAACTCAAGAAAGAGATCCCCGAGATCGACGCGGTCCTCGGCACCGGCGAGGTCGATCAGATCCTCACCGCGATCGGGATCAGGGACTCGGGGCTCGGGGTTCGGGGCTCGGGGTTCGGGGCGGATGGAAACGGAGCTGCCCCGCTGACGTTCCACCGCTCATCGTCCATATTACGAGGCCCCAGCCCCGAGTCCCGAGTCCCGAGCCCCGAGTCCCGAGTCCCGGTACTCCCGACATACCTCTACGATGCCGAGACACCCCGCGTCCTGACGACGCCAACGCATTTTGCCTACGTGAAAGTGGCCGAAGGCTGCGATTACACGTGCGCCTTCTGCATCATCCCGACGCTGCGCGGCAAATTCAGAAGCCGCGATGCCGCCTCGATCGTCCGCGAGGCGCGCAGCCTGGCCGGGCGCGGCGTCAAGGAGCTGCTCCTCATCTCGCAGGACACCACGTTCTACGGCATCGACAAGGATGAGCGAGGCGCCCTGGCGCGGCTGCTGCGCGAGTTGAACGCGGTGGATGGGCTCGAGTGGATCCGCCTGCTCTACCTCTACCCCACCACGATTACAGACGACGTGCTGAAGGTCATGGCGGAGTGCGAGAAAGTCTGCCGCTACATCGACCTGCCGCTGCAGCACGCCTCGGCGGCCGTCCTCAAGCGGATGCGGCGGCCGGGCGACCGCCGGACGTACGACACGCTGCTCGCGCGGATCCGCCGAACGGTGCCGGACGTGACGCTGCGGACGACCCTGATCGTCGGGTTCCCCGGCGAAACCGACGCCGAGTTCGCCGAGCTCGAAGGGTTCGTCGCCGATACCGGCTTCGACCACGTCGGCGTCTTCACGTACTCGCACGAGGACGGCACCCGGGCGTTCGCGATGGAGGACGATGTGCCGGCCGCCGTCAAGCGGAAGCGCCGAAACGCCCTGATGGCCCGCCAGAAGAAGATCGTCGCCGCCGCGCAGAAGGCGAAGATCGGCCGGGACGTGGACGTCCTGATCGACGGCCCCTCGGCCGAGCATGAGCTCGTCCTTCAGGGCCGGCTGATGGGCCAGGCGCCGGAGATCGATCCGGTCGTGTTCCTGACCGACTGCGGCCCCGACGACTACCAGGCGGGCAACCTCATCCGGGCGCGGATCGTGGGTGCGAAAGGCTACGATCTCCTGGCCGCGCCAGTCCAAGCGGCCCGATAAGAAGCGCACCCGGCTTCCCACGCTCGCGCACTTGTGCCGCCGAAGCCCTGCATGGAGACCAGGGGCGAAGGCGCACTTGTGCCGCCGAAGCCCTTCATGGAGACCAGGGGCGAAGGCGCATGGTATATTGACTATTGCCAGCTTCGAGGAAATTCCCGAGTGGGCCCGTGCCCACTCGTTGCTTTTAGGGGCCCCTTTTCAGTCGAGTGATGGCCAGAGACCACGAGAGGATCGGACGCATCCGGGAGGCGGCGGCGCGGGTGGCCGGCACCTACGGACTCGAGATCTTCGACGTGCAGCTGCGCCGGGAATCGATCGGCAGCGTGCTGCGGGTCGTCATCGACCGTCCCGACCAGGGGCGGGTCGAGACGCCTGAGGACGCTGTGGGGATCGAAGACTGCCAGCGCGTCAGTCACGATCTGAGCGCGCTGCTGGACGTCGAGGAAGAGGAACTGGGCGAGCCCGCGCTCGCGCGCGAGTACACGCTCGAGGTGTCGTCGCCGGGGCTCGACCGCCCGCTGCGGCACGAAGCGGATTACCGGCGGTTCGCCGGACGGCTGGCGAAGGTCGTGACCAGCGAGCCGCTCGACGGCCAGTCGGCGTTTGCCGGCCGGCTGCGCGGCGTCGAAGACGGTCACGTCGTGCTCGAAGAAGGCCGCAGGACACACCGGGTGCCGCTCGGCCACGTCAAGCGGGCGCAGCTCGCGGTGGAATTCAGATAAGGAAGCTGGAAGCTCTTACATGGCTACCGTCAACCCGTTGTTGCAGCAGATCGACGCCATCGCCAAGGAAAAGGGCGTCGACCCGGAAATCATCATCAGCGCCGTCCAGGACGCGCTGGAGGCGGCCGCCCGCAAACGCTACAAGACCGAGGCGCTGCGCGCGCGCTTCAACCAGGAAACCGGCCAGCTGGAGCTCTACGCCGTCAAGCGGATCGTCGACGAGGTCACCGACGAGTCCACGCAGATCTCGCTCACCGAGGCGCAGCAGCTGTACGGCGACGAAGCCGAGGTCGACATGGAGATCGAGTTCCCCCGTCCGACGGAGGATCTCGGCCGGATCGCGGCCCAGACCGCCAAGCAGGTGATCTTCCAGAAGGTCCGCGAGGCCGAACGCGAGAACGTGTACGCGGAGTACAGCGAGCGCATCGGCGAAGTGCTCAACGGGATGGTCAAGCGCTTCGAGAACGGCGACATCATCATGGAGATGGGCCGCGTCGAAGCCCAGCTCCCCCGCAAAGAGCAGTCGCGCGCCGAGAACTACAACGTCGGCGACCGCGTCCGCGCCGTCGTCCGCGGTGTGAACCGCAGCGCGAAGGGGCCTCAAATCGTGCTGTCACGCACCGACCCGGCCCTGCTGATCAAGCTGTTCGAGCAGGAAGTGCCCGAGATCTACGACGGCACCGTCATAATCCGCGGCGCCGTCCGCGAGGCGGGCGACCGCGCCAAGGTGGCCGTGTATTCGCGCGAGCGCGACGTCGACCCGGTCGGCGCCTGCGTCGGCATGAAGGGCACGCGCGTGCAGTCGATCATCCGCGAGCTGCGCGGCGAAAAGATCGACATCGTCGAGTATTCCGATGACCCGGTCATGTTCGTGACGAGCGCCCTGAGCCCGGCGAAGGTGCAGCGCGTGACGATCGTGGACGAGGCCGAGCGGGTCATGGAGGTCATCGTCGAGGACAGGCAATTGTCGCTGGCGATCGGCAAGAAGGGCCAGAACGTGCGGCTCGCCGCGAAGCTGACCGGGTGGAAGATCGACATCAAGAGCGAGGAAGACAAGCGGCGCGAGGTCGAAGCGCAGTTCGGCGAGCTCGAAGCCGGCGCGACCGAGGGTGGCGAGGCTGCCGTCGAAGGGGACGAGGGGGCCGTCGTCCAGGCGGGCGAGCCCACGGAAGGCGCAGCGGCCATGGACGCCGAAGGCGGCGACCAGCCGCAGGCGGACGTGGCGGAAGCGGCCGCCAGCGAAGAGCCCGCCGCAGCCAGCGAGGCCGCGGGGAGCGATGAGGCACCCGCGACACCTGCGGCCGATGCGGTGGCTGACGAGACGGAAGAACCGTCCCGTTCGTGAGGCCGCCAGGCGGGGTGCAGGGATCCCCGCCGATCAATCGAAGAAAATACATACTGAATGGCAACTGTTCGGATCTATAAAGTCGCGGAACTGCTCAACACCACGAGCCAGGAAGTGATGGCGCTCCTCAAGCGCGACCACGGCATCGAGGTGAAGAGCGCATCGAGCACGATCGAAGAGGTCGTCGCACGGGAGTTCGTCTCGCGCCTGGCGCGCCAGCGCGGCCTCAACGTGCCGTCGAGCACCTCGTTCGCCGACACCCCGGCCCCGGCGAAGGGGAAGAAGTCGCACGGCAGGGCGCCCGAGCCGGCCAAGCCGGTGGCACCCGCGCTGCCGCCGCCACGACTGGTCAAGAGCGCCAAGCCGGTGATGCCGCCGGCGGAACCGGACGAGCCGGCAGAGGCGCCGGAATCGGTCATGGTCCCCGCCGAAGCCCCGCCGGCCGAGGTCGCCGCACCGCAGCCGGTGGCCGAGGAAGCGGTCGCGCCGGAGCCAGCGGCTCCCGGCGAACCGCCCGCTCCGGCCGAAGAACCGGCCGTGGCGGCTCGCGCCCAGGAACCCGAGCCGGTCGAAACACCGGCCGACGAGCCCGCGGCTGCGCCGTCACGACCGGCAGCCGCCGCGCCGCCGGCACCCGCACCGCGACCGGTCGTGCCGCCGTACGCGGGCCGTCTCGTCCCGCCGACCCTTCGGCTTCGCGTCGAAGATCCCCGGACGGGGCAGGCGCCGCCTGCGCCCCCGCGCCGGCCGATTCTCGTCAGGCAGCCTGCCCCGCCGGCCGCGGCGCCGCAGGCGCCCACGGGCAATTTGATCCGCCCCGCCGGCACCCGTCCCGGTGCGCCGGGCGCCGCGGGCCGCCCGCTGCAGCGCCCCGGCACGGGGCTGCCGCCCAGACCGCCCATGGGCGGGCCACGGCCGCTGCCGTCGCAGCCGGTGCGCCCGTCCCTGCCGCCGCGTCCGGGCATGTCGCCCGGTTACCGTCCGCCGCCCCGTCCCGTGCATCGCTCGGGCGCCCGGCGCGAAGGTCCGCGCCCGCCGATGATGCAGCAGCCGCCAGCGGCGCCGCCGCCGGTCACGCGCACGATCACGCTCGCCGAGGGCATGACGGTCGCGGATCTGGCCGCCAAGCTGGACGTCAAGGCCAAGGACGTCATGAAGAAGCTGATGGACCGCCGCATCATGGTGACCATCAACAGCACGCTCGACAGCGAGACAGCCGCCATGGTGTCGCGTGAGTTCGGCGCCGACGTCAAGATGCAGTCCTTCGAAGAGGAGATGCTGCAGGTCGAGTCGGAAGACGTGAACGAGGCCGACCGCGTCACCCGCGCGCCGGTCGTGACCGTCATGGGTCACGTGGACCACGGCAAGACCACGCTCCTCGACGCGATCCGCTCGGCGCGCGTCGCCGAACGCGAGGCCGGCGGGATCACGCAGCACATCGGCGCCTACGCGGTCACCGTCAACGACCGTGACGTCGTGTTCCTGGATACGCCCGGTCATGAAGCCTTCACGATGATGCGCGCCCGCGGCGCGCGCGTGACCGACGTCGTCATCCTGGTCGTGGCGGCAGACGACGGGGTCATGCCGCAGACGCGGGAGGCGATCGACCACGCGAAGGCGGCCGGTGTGCCGATCCTCGTGGCGATCAACAAGATCGACAAGCCGAACGCCAATCCGGAGCTGGTCAAGAAGGAGCTTTCGGACCTGGGGCTCACGCCGGAAGCGTGGGGCGGCCAGACCGTCATGGTCGAAGTGTCGGCCAAGAAGAAGGAGAACCTCGAGCTGCTGCTCGAGATGATCCTGCTCGTCACGGAAATCAGCGACCTCAAGGCCAATCCGAAGCGGAACGCCTCCGGCACCGTCCTCGAGGCGAAACTCGACAAGGGGCGCGGCGCCGTGGCGACGATCCTCGTGCAGGACGGCACGCTGCGCGTCGGCGACACGCTCATCGCCGGGACGATCGTCGGCAAGGTGCGTGCGCTCATCGACGACCGCGGCCGCCAGATCAAGGCTGCCGGGCCGGCGACGCCGGTCGAAGTGCTCGGCCTCGGCGGGCTGCCGGTGCCCGGCGATCCGTTTCAGGCCCTGACCGACGCCGCCAAGGCGCGGCAGATCGCCACTTTCCGCCAGGCACAGGCCAAGGAAAAGGCGCTCGGGAGCCGCGGCACCCGTCTCACCCTCGAGTCGCTGCAGGCGCAGATCGCCGAAGGCGGCATGAAGGAGCTGCCGATCATCGTGAAGGCCGACGTGCAGGGTTCGTCCGAAGTGCTGGGCGATACGCTCACGAAGCTGAGTGACGAGAAGGTCAAGGTCCGGATCATCCACAGCGGCGTCGGCGCCATCAACGAATCCGACGTGCTGCTGGCGACCGCGTCCAACGCGATCATCATCGGCTTCAACGTGCGGCCCGACCGCAACGCCGCCGATGTGGCCGAGCGGGAGAGCGTCGAGATCCGCCTCCACTCGGTCATCTACAACGTCGTGGACGAGATGAAGAAGGCCATGGAAGGCCTCCTCGATCCGACCTTCAAGGAAATCCGCATCGGCGCCGCGCAGGTGCGCGAGACGTTCAAGACGCCGAAGTTCGGAACGATCGCCGGCTGCATGGTCACCGAGGGGCGCATCACCCGCTCGGGCGACACGCAGGCGCGCCTCATCCGCGACGGGCAGCTGGTCTACGAGGGAAAAATCGGCTCGCTTCGCCGCTTCAAAGACGATGTGTCCGAGGTGAAGACCGGCTTCGAGTGCGGCATCGGCTTCGAGAAGTACAACGACATCAAGGTGGGAGACGTCATCGAGGTGTTCGCCAGCGAACGTGTCCTCACCCAGACGACGTAGGGGCGGTTCGCGAACCGCCCCTGGACGCCTCGCGAACGACCACGCACGCGGAGTTCCTCGAAATGGGCGGTTCCCGAACCGCCCCTACACTTATGGCCCAAGGCTCCCGTCCCGATCGTGTCGGCGACCAGATCCGCGCCGAAATCGCGGACCTGATCGCCCGTGAGGTGCACGATCCCGGTATCGGGTTCCTGACCATCACGCAGGTGAAGATGACGCCCGACCTGCAGCAGGCGCGCGTGTTCTACACGACGATCGGCGATGACACGGCGCGCAAGGAGACGGCGCGCGCCCTGGGCCGGGCGACCCCCTTCCTGCGCCGCCAGATCGGCCGCCGGCTCCGGCTGAAGCACGTGCCCACGCTCGAGTTCTTCTACGACGAGAGCATCGAGCGGCAGGACCGGATCGAGCGGATCATGCTCGACATCCAGGCCGAGCGCGAGGCGCATCCACACCTCAACGACCTGCCAGGAGACGATGACACTGACCCAGCCAAGTGAACGCAGCGCCGTCGCGCAGCTGCGCGACGAGATTCTCGCCAGACACCGGTTCCTGATCAGCTCTCACGCCCGCCCCGACGGCGACTCGATCGGGTCGCAGCTGGCGATGGCGTTCGCGCTCGATGCGCTGGGCAAAGAGGTCCGGATCGTGAACGCCGACCGCGCGCCCGACCATTACCAGGACTTTCCCGGTATGGAGCGGATCGAGTACGCCGCCGCCATCGAGCGCCCGGCGGTCGATGCCGTCATCGTCATGGAGTGCAGCGACCTCTCCCGGACGGGCGTCGCCGGACTCGAGCACGAGCGCATCATCAACATCGATCATCACGCGGGCAACCGCATGTATGGCGCGCTCAACTGGCACGATGACAGCGCCGCCGCCTGCGGCGAGATGGTGTTCGACCTGATCCAGGCCCTCGGCGTGCCGCTCACCTTCGAGATCGCGACGCACATCTACCTCGCGATCCTGACCGACACCGGCTCCTTCCATCATTCCAACATCACGCCCCGTACGTTCGACATCTGCCGCCAGTGCGTCGAAGCAGGCGTCACGCCGGCCGTGATGGCGCGCCGCGTGTTCGACAGCAACAGCTTCGGCAAGCTGAAACTGATCGGCGCCCTGCTCGACGACATGCAACTCGTAGACGAGGGGCGGCTCGCCGTGCTCCACATGGACGACGCGATGCTGGAGGCGACCGGCAGCACGCACAACGACACCGAGGGGCTGATCAACCTGCCGCTGACGGCGCGCGAGATCCAGGCCGTGGTGTTCTTCAAGGTCACCGGCACCGGCGAGGTGCGCGTGAGCATGCGCTCGAAGTACGACGTGGACGTGCGCCAGGTCGCGAACGAGTTCGGCGGCGGCGGCCACAAGAACGCGGCCGGCTTCACGGTCACCGGTGCGCTCGAGGAGGTCCGCCCCGGCATCGTCCGTCGGATCGTCGGGGCGATCGAGCAGGGGTTGCAGTCGCGGCCGGTGGCTTGACAGGGCCGACGGCCAACGCCGGCACTGTACGGCTCACGCCCTAGAGCGCCAAGAACACCAAGCCCACTAAGGGCACCAAGCAGACTCCAAAGAAATATTTCAGATGGTCTTCTTGGTGTTCTTCGTGCTCTTGGAGCGTTCGTAGTGCCAGCCGCCGTTTGGCCGTGCAGCGTGAGAATTCATTGGAAGTTGGAAGTTGAGAAGTTGGAAGTTGACAAGATGCCATCCCTAGACGGCGTCCTCGTCATCGACAAACCCGCGGGACCGACGTCCCACGACGTGGTGGCGCGGGCCCGGCGGGCCCTGCGTGAAACGCGCATCGGGCACACGGGCACGCTCGACCCGATGGCCACCGGCGTCCTGCCCCTGGTGATCGGACGGGCGACCCGCCTCGCCTCGCTGCTCTCCTCGACCGACAAGACCTACGACGCCGGCGTCCGGCTCGGAAGCGCGACCGAGACGTACGACGCGGCCCACCGGCTGGCTGCCGGCGGCGCCCCCCCGGCCGCCCCGGCCATCGATCCCGCGGCGATCGAGGCGGCCCTCGCGCGGTTCCGGGGGACCTTCCCGCAGATGCCGCCGCCGTATTCGGCGAAAAAGGTCGGCGGCGTCCCCGCCTACAAGCTCGCCAGGAAGCAGCAGCCCACGGCGCTGACGGCCGTCCAGGTGACGGTGCGGGAGTTGACGTTCCTCGGCGTGGACGAGGGCCTCGTCAGGCTCCGGGTGACCGCGACGGCCGGGTTCTACGTCCGGTCGCTCGCGCATGACCTCGGCGTGGCGCTCGGGTGTGGGGCGCACCTGGAAAGCCTGCGACGCACGCGCGCCGGGACGTTCGGCCTGGACCGCGCCGTCCCGCTGGACGACCTCGACCGGCGACCGGAGGCGATGCTGGCGCGGCTGATCCCCATGAGTGATCTGCTGCCCGACCTGCCCGCCGCCCGGTTGACCGCGCGGGGCGCTCAGCGTGCCTCTCACGGTAACTCCGTGTCCCCAGAGGACTTCGTCGTAATGGGGTCAGGCCCCCTGATCCGGCTCCTGGATCCAGGGGGAGGGTTGCTCGGCATCGCGGAAGCCGGGCCGGACGGGCTTTTGCGGCCCTCCATCGTGCTGGTGTAACATATTGACTCTCAAGGAAGTTACGGCGGTCCGGTGCAGCGCAATACCGCGCTGAGGTCTGGGCCGTACGTGGAGGTACAGCGTGGCATTCAGTAAGGACAGGAAGACCGAAGTCATCGGCGGCTACAAGACCCACGACAACGACACAGGGTCCCCGGAAGTCCAGGTCGCACTCCTCAGCGAGCGCATCAACTACCTGACAGAACACTTCAAGACGCACGCGAAGGACCACCATTCGCGCCGCGGGCTGCTCAAGCTCGTGGGCCAGCGTCGCCGCCTGCTCGATTACCTCAAAGCCAAGAACGTGGACCGCTACGCGGACCTCATCAAACGGCTCGGGATCCGGAAATAAACAGGCGTAGGCCCGACCTTCAGGTCGGGGGTGCAGCGAGCGGCACGGCCGCTGACGCCTGAGACGCCCGGCCTGAAGGCCGGGCCTACCGTGAAACAACAACGCGAAGCACACCAGAGAAGCTGGCGCAGCTCACAACAGACAGAGAGATTTATGCACACACGCGAGATTCCGTTCGGCGGCAAGACCCTTACCCTCGAAACCGGCCGTCTGGCCAAACAGGCCGACGGCGCCGTCATCGTCCGGCAGGGCGATACCATGGTCCTCGTGACCGCCTGCGCGGATCCGAACCCGCGCGAGAACGTGGATTTCCTGCCGCTGACCTGCGACTACCGGGAGAACACCTATGCGTCGGGGCGGATCCCCGGCGGATTCTTCAAGCGCGAAGGCAAGCCGCCGGAAAAGGAAGTGCTCACGAGCCGGCTGATCGATCGTCCGATCCGTCCGCTGTTCCCGGACGGCTGGCGCAACGAATCACAGATCATCGCCCTCGTGCTGTCGGCTGACGAGCTGAACGACTCGGATGTGCTCGCCATCACGGGCGCCTCGGCGGCGCTCGCGCTCTCGAGCATCCCGCAGAGCCGGACGATCGCCGGCGTCCGCGTCGGCCATGCCGATGGGGCCTTCATCATCAATCCCACCTACGAGCAGCGGAAACGCAGCACGCTCGACCTGCTGGTCGCCGGCAGCAAGGACGGCATCGTGATGGTGGAGGCGGGCGCGAAGGAAGTGCCGGAAGAGCAGATGGTGGAGGCCCTCGAGGCCGCGCACGCCGCCATCAAGGAGATCGTCGCCGGGATCGACGCGCTGGCCGCGCAGGCCGGCAAGAGCAAGCGCGTGCCCGCCGCGAAAAAGGCGATCTCGAAGGAGCTCGTCGCGGACGTCGAAGGCAAGGTCCTCGAACCCCTGTCGGCCGCGATGCGGATCAAGGGCAAGCTCGAGAACTACGCGACGGTCGACAAGGTCATCAGCGACTTCGTCGCCGGCCTGCCCGACGATGACGCCGAGCGGAAGGCCGACTCGAAGGCGATCGCCAAAGGCCTGAAAGACAAGATCCTCCGCGCCGAGATCCTCGAGCGCGGCCAGCGGCTCGACGGCCGGAAGTTCGACGAGATCCGCAACATCACGATCGAAGTCGGGGTGCTGCCCCGCACGCACGGTTCCTGCCTGTTCACGCGCGGCGAAACCCAGGCGCTCGTGACGGCCACGCTCGGCACGGCCGACGATCAGCAGAAGGTCGAGACGGTTGACGGCGAGACGTGGAAGCGGTTCATGCTCCACTACAACTTCCCCCCCTTCTCGGTCGGCGAAGTGAAGTTCCTGCGCGGTCCCGGCCGGCGCGAGATCGGTCACGGCGCCCTCGCGGAGCGTTCGCTCTTTGCGATGATGCCGGCCGAGGAGGACTTCCCCTACACGGTGCGCGTCGTCTCCGAGATCCTCGAATCGAACGGCTCCTCGTCGATGGCGTCGGTCTGCGGCGGATCCCTGGCGATGATGGATGCCGGCGTGCCGCTGAAGGCGCCGGTGGCCGGCGTGGCCATGGGTCTCGTGATGAACGAGGAGACGGGCAAATACGCCATCCTCTCCGACATCGCGGGCGCCGAGGACCACTACGGTGACATGGACTTCAAGGTCACCGGGACGGCAACCGGGATCACCGCGCTCCAGATGGACATCAAGGTCGCGGGCATCACCACCGAGGTGATGCGCAAGGCGCTCGAGCAGGCGCGGCAGGGCCGCCTGCACATCCTCGAGAAGATGCAGGTGACACTGGCGCAGTCGCGCGCGGACGTCTCGCGCCACGCGCCGCGCATCGTGACGATCCGGATTCCCGTGGACAAGATCCGCGACGTCATCGGCCCAGGCGGCAAGATGATCCGCAGCATCATCGAGCGGACCGGCGTCAAGATCGACGTCGAAGACGACGGCCGCGTGAACGTGGCGTCGGCCGACGAAGCGTCGGCGGCCAAGGCGATCGCGATCATCCAGGAGCTCACCGCCACGCCCGAGCTCAACAAGACCTATCTCGGCAAGGTCCAGCGGATCACCGATTTCGGTGCGTTCGTGGAGATCATGCCAGGCCTCGACGGCCTGCTGCACGTCTCGGAGATCGCGCACTACCGCGTCAAGGACGTGCGTGACGAGATGAAGGAAGGCGAGCAGGTGATGGTCAAGGTGATCAACATCGATCCCTCCGGCAAGATTCGCCTCAGCCGTAAGGTCCTGCTGAGCCCGGAGGAGGGCAAGCCGGCCGCGGCCGTGAAGGAGTAACCGAGGCCGAAGGCCTCGGGGTGACGTCTAAGCAGTAAGGACTCCACCATGAAAAAGACCTTACTCGCCGTTCTCTCCGTCGCGGCCATGCTGGCGGCTGCCGTGGTGCTCTCCTCCCCTGCCGTCGAAGCGCAGGGCACGGTCCGTGAGTTCGCGGTCCGCGGCAACCAGTTCGCCTTCGCTCCCTCGCGGCTGGAAGTGCAGAAAGACGACATCGTGAAGGTCACCTTCACGGCGGTCGACATGCCCCACAGCTTCACCATGGACGGCCCGTACCGGATCGCCAAGCGCGCCAGCGCCGGGCAGACCGTGACCTTCGAGTTCCGTGCGACCGGCAGCGAGCGCTTCTACTGCAACCTGACGCAGGACGAGCGCTGCAAAGAGATGCACGGCGAGCTCGTGGTGAAGTAGGGGCGGTTCGCGAACGGCCCCTACATCGTCCTTGCCGCAGCCACGCGCTGCTCGATCGGCGGATGCGTGTGGAACAACCACACGGTCAGGCGGGACGGTTCCTCCTCGATCAGGTTCTGCGCCCCGAGCCGGCGCATCGCACTGACGAACGGCTCGCGGAGACCCGTCAGCGCCAGCGCGAAGCGGTCCGCCCGCCGCTCGTTCGCCCGGGAGAACGCATGGACGAGCGGGGCGGCGGCGAGCGTGACGGCGCCCCCGGCGAGCAGCAGGAGCGGCATGCCCGCCGGATCGGCCGGACCACTCAACCCCAGGGGATGCCACCACGCCAGCAACGCCGCCGAGGCCGCGCAAGAGGCCGCCAGGAGCAACCCGAACTCCAGCAGGATCCCGTTCCGGATGTCGTGGTGCACGTGATGGGCTATCTCGTGCGCCAGGATCACTTCGATCTCGTCGTCGCTGTACTCGGCAAGAAGCGTGTCCGACAACAGGATGCGCCGCGTCGCCCCCGAGCCGACCAGCGCCGCATTGGCCCGCCGCGTTTTCGCGCCCAGCCCCCACGCGTACACGCCGAGCACCGGCACACCGGCGCGCGTTGAGAGCGCGACGAGGCGCCCGGTCAGCTGCGGACGGTCGAGCGGCGTGAACGTGTAGAACAGCGGGAACAGCAGGACCGGCGCGAGCGTCGTCAGGAGCACCGTCGCGGCGGTGGCCGCGGCCGCCGCCGGCAGCCACCAGTAGACGGGGCTCCAGGCAATCAGCGCGTAGACGACATGGGCCGCGACCAGCGCGAAGGCGAGGGTGATCCCCACAGCCTTGAGATGGTCGCGCAGCCACGCCCGGGCGGTTTCCGTGGACAGTTCGTACCGCCGCTCCAGCACGAAGGACCGATAGAAGGCCACCGGCAGCGCGATCAGCTCGTGCAACGCGACGAGCATCACCACGTAGAGCGTGAGAGGCAGAGAAGGACGGAGCCAGAGCAGGCCGGCCAGCAGCAGCACCGTGCCACAGCCGGCCGCGAACCCGGCGCGCCGCTTCAGCCGGTGATACCGCGAAGATTTGGGTTCGTTCACGGGCTCTTCGTGAACCGTCCAGGGGCGGTTCGCGAACCGCCCCTACGGTGTCAGTTCAACTGCACCGAGATCAACTTCGACACCCCCGGCTCCTCCATCGTCACGCCGTAGAGGCGATTGGCGATCTCCATGGTCTTCCGGTTGTGTGTGATCAGGATGAACTGCGTGTGATCCTGCATCCCCTGCAGCATCTCCACGAATCGTCCGATGTTGGCATCGTCGAGCGGCGCATCGATCTCGTCCAGCAGGCAGAACGGGCTCGGGCGGTACTTGAAGATCGCGAACATCAGGGCCATGGCGGTCAGGGCCTTCTCCCCGCCGGAGAGCAGCTGCACGCTCTGCAGCCGCTTGCCGGGAGGCTGCGCGACGATGTCGATGCCGCTCTCCAGCTGGTCCTGCTCGTCGAGCAGGATGAGCCCGGCCTTGCCGCCGCCGAAGAGCGTCGTGAAGGTCCCCTCGAAGTTCTGGTTGATGACGGCGAAGGCTTCCCGGAACCGTTCCTTCGTCGTCTTGTCGATCTTCCGGATGGCTTCTCCGGTGGCGGCAATCGCGTCGATGAGGTCCTTGCGCTGGGCGGTGAGGAACGTGTGCCGCGATTCCAGATCGTCGAACTGGTCGATCGCCATCATGTTGACGGCGCCCATCTTCTCGATTTTGGCGCGCAGGTCGGCGACCATCTCGTCGGGGGTCATGGCGACGACCGCGGCCGCGACAGGGCCGGTCCCGGCAGGATCCTCCTCGACGATGACCGTCGCCGGCGTGTCGTCGTCCTCGACTTCGGCGGCGTCAGGGGCATCATCAACCGGCTTCGGACTGGCGAGCAGCCCGTCGCGTTCCAGCTGCTCGACCTCGGCGTTGACCTCGTCGAGCGTGGCCTGGACCGATTCGACGCACGACGACGCCAGGTGGGCCAGGTCGGATTCGGCGGTCGCCCGTGCGATGTCGAAATGCGCGACCTCCGCGCGAATCCCTTCGAGCGCGCGCCTGGATTCCTTGATCCGGAGCTCCTGCGCGTCGAACTCCGCGCGAAGGGTCTGCGAGAAATCGTCGGCGACGCGGACCTGTTCCCGAAGCTCGTCGAAGGTCCGCAGGTCGGCGTCGAGCCTGGCGTCCGACGACACGATGGATTCGCTGAGCTCGGTGCGGCGCGTCTCGGCGCGCGCCAGGTCTTCGCGGCGGCGCGCGACGCGGTTCTCGAGCTCGCTGGCCGCCTCGTCGAGCCGCTGGATCTCGTTGGCCAAGCCGCTGGTCCGCTCGACGAGCGCGGCGTGTACCGCCTTCGCCTCGGCGGTGCGGGTGCCCTGCGCCTGCATCGCCTCGCGCGCCTCGAACAGCTTCCGCTGCGCGGCGTTCAGCATTTCGTCGGCGGCGCGCTGCTCCCCTTCGATGCGGGCGGCCGACTCCCGCGCCTCGTCGTGGCGCGCCTCCTGGACCCGCAGCTCCTCTTCGGAGGTCCGCCGCTCGTTGGCGATCTGTTCCTGCTTGCGCGCCACGCGGTCGGCCGCCTCACCGGCGCTCGTCACCTGCAGCTCGTAGCCGACGATGCCCTTTTCCTGACGGTGCAGCTCACCCTGCAGCGACAGGATGGCCGATTCGGCGCCGGCGACGACGACGTCGAGATCGCCGATCTCGGCGCGCAGGCGTTCGACGATCTCGCGCTCGCGCTCGCCACGCTCGCGAAGCTCCTTGATCTCGCGCTTGGTGGTGAGGATCCCGCGCGCTTCCGCGCGCGCGCCGCCCTCCACGACCTGCGCGCCACGGAAGACGTCTCCGTCGAGCGTCGCGATCGGGGCCGGCGTGGTCGAGGCGGCCGCACGGCCGTCCTCGTACGTCTGAGCGATCCAGCAGTCCGCCAGTACGGCCCGGATGGCGTCAGCCGCAGGTCCGGACACACGCGCCACCTGGGAGACGGCGGTCAGACCTGCCACCGGCGCGGCGAGTCCGGCGCCGCCCGGCGTTTCCGCGACGAGAAACCCGACGCGGCCGGCTTCTTTCGTCCGCGCGAACTGGAGCCCGGCCCGGGCATGCCCGTGCGTCGGCACGACGACGTGCTGGAGCAGGTCTCCCAGGCAGGCCTCGACGGCGCGTTCGTAGCCGGCCTCGACCTCGAGGAAATCGGCGACCGACCCCATCTGCGAGACGTCCGCCTCCGACTCGGCGAGCACGAGGCGCGCGGCGTCGCCGTATTCCGCCCGGGCGGCGGCCAGCTCCTCGAGAGACTTCAGGCGGCCCAGCAGACCGGCAAGCTCGTGCTCGCGCGTCCGATACTCGCGCGTGCGCGTCTCGCGGTCCGCCCGGGCGCCGGCCAGCTCGGAATCGCGGGTGGCGCGATCGACGCGGAGGGTATCGATGGCGTCGCGCGCGCGGACCATCGACTCTTCGGCGGCACGGCGCTCCTGCGCGGCGCGATCGGCTTCGACGCGCAGGTCCGCGCTTTCGATCTCGAGCTTGTTCAACTGCTCGCTGATGCGCGCGCGCGCGCCGGCGGCGTGCTCCATCGCGTGGCGCAGGGCGGTCGCCGCGTTGACGGCCGCGAACACTTCGCTGCGCGCCGCCTCGACATCCCCCTCGAGACCCTCGATGTGCCGCTGCAGCCCGGCATACGCCTCGTCTTCCGCACGCATGCGGTCGGCGGCGTCCGTGCATTCGGCGCCGGCCCTGGCCTGCGCGTCGCGTCTCGCCTCGAGCTCCAGACGCGCCGGCTCGCGACGCGCATCGAGCGACCGGACTTCCTGTTCGATGTCGACCGCGTCGCGCGTCAGGTTCTCGACCTGCTGCTTGTCGAACGCGATCTGCTGCTGGAGGCGACCGATCTCGAGCTCACGGGCGTGCGCGGCTTCGCGGGCGCCGGTCGTCTTCGAGTCGGCTTCTGTGAGCTCCAGGCGCAGGCGCTCGAGGGTGGCTTCCACTTCGGCCAGGTGCGCGGCGGCTGCTGTCTCGCGCTCGCGGGCCTCGGCCAGGCGCGCGCGGGCGGATTCGATCGACTGGCCCAGCGCGCGGTAGCGGTTGGCGAACTGGACCTTTTCCCACCGCCGCAGCTCGTCGCGCAGGCGGCGGTAGCGGCGCGCCTTGCCGGCCTGCCGCTTCAGCGCGCCGCGCTGCTTCTCGACCTCGAAGACGATGTCATCGACGCGAGTAAGGTTCTGCTGCGCGGCTTCGAGCTTGAGCTCCGCCTGGCGCCGCCGGCTCTTGTACTTGGTGACGCCGGCCGCTTCCTCGATCAACTGCCGGCGGTCGGTCGGCCGCGCACTGAGAATCTGGCCGATCTTCCCCTGCTCGATGACGGCGTACGCCTTGATGCCGAGCCCGGCGTCCATCAGCAGGTCCTGCACGTCGCGCAGACGGCAGCTTTCGCCGTCGATCAGGTATTCGCTCTCTCCCGAACGGTACAGGCGTCGCATCAATTCGACGTCCTTGACGATCAGCGGGGGCTCCTCCTCGACGGCCACGCCCGCGACCGCGACCAGCTCACCGGCGACTCCGACGATGGCCTGCCTCGTGCTGCCCCCCTCGTGTCCGGACGGCACCCGCGCCGCCACGCCCGACAGCTTCAGGCGCACCTCGGCGGCCGCCGTCGGCTTGCGCGCGTCGCTGCCGCCGAAGATGACGTCCTCCATGCGATCGCCGCGCAGGCTCTTGGCGCTCTGCTCACCCAGGACCCATGTCAGCGCATCCACGACGTTGCTCTTGCCGCAGCCGTTGGGGCCGACAATGG
Source organism: Vicinamibacterales bacterium (assembly GCA_040881785.1). Classification (GTDB taxonomy): domain Bacteria; phylum Acidobacteriota; class Vicinamibacteria; order Vicinamibacterales; family 2-12-FULL-66-21; genus JACDCA01. The sequence continues at coordinate 10,617 of JBBECO010000028.1, read as the reverse complement.
CGGTGACGCCTTCGTCGAACGTGAGCTCCGAACGGTCGGGGAAGCTCTTGAAACCGGCGATTTCGATTCGGTTCAGCCGCATGATGATGACCCATAGCCGGCTCGAGCCGGCCCTAAGAACACGCAATGACCCACAAAAAAAGCTGCGCCCGGCGTCAGGCGAACCTCGACGCGGGAAGCAGCTGGGAGTGCTTCAGAGAGACAAGAATTCAGGAACTGCTGGTGGCGTGACAAGACCGTTTATTCCGTTGTCCGACCCGCCAGAAACGGGTGTCGGACGCCCCGCGGAAAACGGTCGTCAGTCTAACAAGCCACCATACCTAGGGCAAGGGCAAAATGGAGCCCCAAAATATGGGGCCAAAGCCCTACCGCTGCGACTCGAGCCCCCGGCCGCCGCGGGCCTTGGCCTGCGCGGTCATCCGCACGGCTTCGGCGAACTGATCGAGCGCAAACTGTGCCTGCGGATCCACCATCACCAGGTTGCGGCGGGCCTCTTCGACCCCGAACAGCGCGACGTCGATATCGTAGTGAATCATCGCGCGGATGAAGGTCTCGTCCTGCTTGAACGCCGCATCGTCGATTTTGACCTTGTCGGCTTCGAGCATCTTGCGGAAGTCGCTGACCATCGCGTCGCTGACGGTGAATCCGCGCGCGAGCGGCTTCTTCCCCTTGTTGGCGTCGGCCAGCCGCGTGTCCCCTTCAGCCCGGAACTGCCCGGCGAACTGCGCGAACGCCTGGCGCGCGTACAGCTGACGGCCGAAGCGTGTCGGCGAGAAGCCCTCGACGGGGCCGGCCAGGAACTTGTCGGGCTGAATGCCGCCGCCGCCGTACACCTTGCGGCCGGCATCGGTGTATTTCAATTCACCCCGCGGGCCTTCCGGCTCGCTCTGGTCGCGCAGCGTGTACATCAGGTACTCGTCGAACGAACCGTCCCAGGGGCGCTGGATCAGCCGCCCGCTCGGCGTGTAATACCGGCCCGTGGTCACGGCCACGCCCGCGTCGTTCGCGACACGATAGACCGACTGCACGAGCGCCTTACCGAACGTGGTTTCGCCGACGACCAGCCCGCGGTCGTGGTCCTGCAGCGCGCCGGACACGATCTCGGACGCGCTGGCGCTGTTGCGGTTCACGAGCACGACGACCGGCAGGTCGGTGTAGCCGCTCTCTTCCGTCGCGTGATAGTCCTGATCGGAATTCGGGACACGGCCGCGCTGATAGACGATCAGGTCCCCCTTGGGAAGGAAGCGGTTCGAGATGCGGATCGCCTGGTCGAGCAGGCCGCCCGGATTGTCGCGAAGGTCGAACAGCAGCCGCTTCATGCCGCTGGCGGCGAGCTGCTCGAGCGCGGTTTCGAGCTCCTTGTCGGAGGTCTCGGAAAATTCCGCGAGCTTCACGTAACCCGTCTCGTTGTCGATCATGAACGCACCGCGGACGGTGGTGATGTTCACCACGTCCCGGACGACCGTCATGTCGATGAGCCCGTCATACCCGCGCCGCCGGATCGAAATGTTGACCGGCGTCCCCTTGTGCCCCTTGAGGCGGCTGACGGCCTGCTGCGTCGTCCACCCCTTCATGTCGTCCCCTTCGACGCGCGCGATGATGTCGCCGCGCCTCAGGCCGCTCTTGTAGGCCGGGGATCCTTCGAAGATCGCCTGGATCGTGATGTCGCCGTCGATGGCCGCAATGGTGACGCCGAGGCCCGCGTAACTCCCGGACTGGCGTTCGCGCATGTTGGCGTAGTCGCGGGGATTGAAGAAGCTCGAGTGTGGGTCGAGGGTGTGCAGCAATCCGTCGATCGAGCTGTAGACCAGTTGCTCGACCGGGATGGCCTCGACGTAGTCGCGTTCCACGGCTGCGAGCGCGAACGTATAAATGCGGTACTGCTGCGTGATGTCGCCCTGCGTCGTCGCAGCGGCGCTCTTACCGAGCGCCCCGCCGAGGATGGCCGACAGCGCCACGGTGACCACGGCCGCCGCGAAAAAACGGGGACTACGCATAAAAGGCATCGTAACAGAGGAAGTGTAACGCCCGCAATGACTTCCGGGCATAATAGAAGATAGCCGGCTTGACCATTCACGACGGCGGTTCCTATAATTCGACGATCACGGCGGTATTCTGGCCGCCCCGGCCATTGCGGCCTGCCCAAGGAAGTTTATGTTGCCAAATATCGGGATCCCGGAGCTCATCATCATTTTGACGATCGCGCTCATCATTTTCGGGCCCCGGAAGCTGCCAGAGCTCGGCCGTTCGCTGGGGCGCAGCCTCAACGAATTCAAGCGGGCGTCCAACGAGCTCAAGCATACGCTCGAAGACGAAATCCGCGTGGAGGACCAGCGGTCCGCCGAGCGGCAGCGCCCGCCCGCGGAGGTCGTGCGCCCCGCCGAGGGTGTCGACGACGCGGTGCCCCGCACGACGAGCGACCAGGCCTAGCCGTACATGGCGCTCGTCCCTTTTCCGAAGCCCGAGCCGGGCCATCCGGACGACTCCCACATCGAACTGACGGACCCCGAGCCGCTCGAAGACGACGGCTCGCGGATGTCGTTTCTCGAGCACCTCGATGAGCTGCGCAAGCGGCTCATCCGCTGCGTGATCGGGATGGTCGTCGGTGTCGCGATCGCCTTCATCTTCATCAACCGGATCCTCGAGTTCGTGCTGGTGCCTCTCCAGCAACGGCTCCCCAACGACGGGACCTTCATCACGACCGAAGCGCCCGAGTACTTCATGCTCTACCTGAAGGTGGGGCTGCTCGGCGGGCTCTTCGTCGCGATTCCGTTCATCCTGTGGCAGCTCTGGCTGTTCATTGCGCCGGGGCTCTACAGCCATGAGAAGCGGTTCGCGATTCCGTTCGTGGTGTTGGCATCCTTCTTCTTTTTCGCCGGCAGCGCGTTCGCCCACTACATCGCGTTCCCCTGGACGTGGGACTTCTTCATCGTGTTCTCCGGGAGTGAGTTCGTCACGTTCATGCCCAAGATCGGTCCGACATTCTCGCTGTACGTGAAGGTACTCCTGGCGTTCGGCGCGATCTTCCAGATGCCGACGCTCGTCTTCTTTCTCGCCAGGATGGGCGTGGTGACCGCCCGTTTCCTGGTCAAGAACACGAAATACGCCGTCTTGATCATTTTCATCCTGGCCGCGGTGCTCAGTCCCGGCGGCGAGGTGGTCTCACAGCTGCTGATGGCCGGGCCCATGCTCGTCCTCTACGCCATCAGCATCCTCATCGCCTGGATCGTGGCGCCGCGCAAGAAGGCGGCTGCATGATGAAAAGCATCGCGGGATGTATTGCGGCGCTCGTCTGCGCCGCGGCGCCCGTATTCGGGCAAGCCGGCGTCGATCGGGCCCCAGCCGCCGACACACGGCCGGCCACGACAACGACGGCGGGAGATACGGGACTGTGGTTCGTGCCGACAGGCGAAATCCTGCCGGCCCGAAAGTGGTCGTTCAGCCTTTACAGAGTGAACTTCGACTACGAACAGGGATTCACCGACGTTTCCCGATTTCCGGTCACCATCGGCGTCGGGCTGGCCGACCGGCTGGAGCTGTTCGGCAATTTTGCGCCGGTGACGAGGATCGACCGCGACCTGCGGCCGCTGTTCCACCCGCTGCTGCCAGATTTCGGCGGCGTCGTGAACGACTACCCGTTCGTCAACGACGGCTGGAGCGGCAACCCGATCGGCGACATCTGGCTGGGGGCCAAGCTCAATCTCACGTCTCAGCATCGCCGGCAGGCTGCCGCCGTCGCGCTTCGCGGGATGGCCAAGCTGCCGACGGCCAGTGAGGACGACGGCGCGGGCACGGGCAAGATGGACTTTGCCTTCGACGCGATCGTCAGCACGGAGGTCAACGAGCGCGCAGAGCTCTCGGCCTTTGGCGGGATGATCGTGCGCGGCGATCCGGATAGTTACGACCTGCTGAACGGTATTCGGTGGGGCGTGGGTGCGGGCTTCCCTACGCGCAAGAATCTCCGCGTGACCGCGGAGCTCCACGGCGAACACTATCTGGACGAAGCGGTGGTGTTCACCGGACTTCAGATCGCCGTCGCGCCCGGGCCCTTCCCGGTTCGGTCCGAGCAGGACGGACCGATCAACGCGTCGGTCGGCCTGACCTGGCAGGGACCGAACGGGCTGTTCGCGGGGGCCGGGATCAACTACAACCTGCGCCTGAATGGCCGCAGTGACGCCGGCGGCTTCGAGGACGAGAGCGGCGACGCGCTGGGCTTCCAGTTCCGGCTCGGGTATCACCCAGGGGTGCGAACCTACGTCGCGCCGGTCCCGCCGCCGCCGCCAGCGCCTCCCGTGGCCGCAAACCGCCCGCCGTCGGTGCGGGCCCGGTGCGAGCCCTGCACGGTCGAAATCGGCAAGACGTCCACGGTGACGGCCGACGCGACGGACCCCGACGGCGACGCGCTGACGTATCGCTGGAGCGCCGCCGCGGGTACGCTCGCGAGCCCCGCCGACCGCCAGTCGGTCTGGACGGCGCCGATGCAGGAGGGGGCGGTTCCGGTGACGATCGAAGTGCGCGACTCGCAGGGGGCCACGGCCACCGATGCCGTCACGATCCAGGTGGTGCGTCCAGCCGTCGCCGAGTTCACCTTCGACGACGTCCATTTCGACTTCGATCGCTACTCGCTGCGCCCGGAGGCGACGCGCTTGCTCGACGAGGCGGTTGCGGCCCTACAGGCAGACCCCACGCTGCGGCTGCAGGTCGAAGGGCATACCTGCAACATCGGCACGTCGGAGTACAACCTGGCGCTCGGCGAGCGCCGCGCGAACGCGGTCCGCGACTACCTGACAGGCCGCGGCATTGGCGCCGACCGGCTCCAGAGCGTCAGCTACGGCGAAGAGCGTCCGAAGCACGACAACGCGCGCGAAGAGACGCGGCGCCTGAATCGCCGCGCCGCGCTGGTGGTGCGGTTGCAGCGATAGGCGGAGCTGTGAAATTTTGAATTCCGAATTGGGAATTGAGTGGCAACTTGCTGAGGCCTGCCAGCGGATGACTTCAGTAAGTTGCCGCTGAAATTGGGAATTTCTGAATTGGGAATTGAGTCGATTGCTGACATCGTCCGGACGGACGGCTTCGGCACGTTGCCGCTGAATTCCCAATTCCCAACTCCCAATTCACAACTCCCCCCAGTCCTTCTGATAGATTCTTGACCGCCATGGCGATCAAGCCGTCCGCCGCGTCGGAGATCCGAACGCTCACCGCCGCGCTCGCCTCGCCGGACGACGTGACGCGGGAGTCAGCGGTCGCGCGGCTCGCGATCCTCGGCCCGCGCGCCGTGGACCGGGTGACGGCGGCGTACGCGGCGGCGTCCCGCGAGACGCGCGCGGCCATCCTGCGCGTGCTCGAGGCCATCGCGGATCCCCGCGGCGTGGCGGTTGCCCGGCAGGCCCTCCGTGAGGGCGGCGATGTCGGACTGGCAGGCGCGTCCGCCCTGCGCGCGCTTCTGGACTCGCCGGTGACGAGTGCCGCCACCGCCGCGTTCGACGCGCTTGTCGAAGCCGCCATGGATCCCTCGATGGAGCGGCGCGTCCGGCTGGCGGCCTTCGACGCGCTTCAGGACATGCCGGGGGGCGTCCGCGAGCGCGTCGCGGCGGCCCTGCACGCCGACGGCGATCCACGTCTGCAGGCCGGGTTGGTGCAGACGCCGCGGGACGCAGCAGCGGCCGAATCTCTCTGGCGCGACGCCGCCGACGGCGACCCGGGCGACAGCCCGTCGGCGCTGCGTGAGGCGCTCACAACCCGCGGCGCATCCGCCGCGCTCGGCGTAATGCAGAAGATGATCGACGCCGTCAGGACGCGCGAAGCCGCGGTGGCCTCGCGCCCGCAGCGGGAGGCCTGGCGCACCGTTCGCGGCGCGTTGCACCAGGCCCTGGCGCTGCGCGGCAGCACCGTCGCGGTCTACGATCTGCGGGAGACGCTCGAGGACGCCGCCGAGCCCCTGCCGGCGACCTTTCTGACGGCCCTGCACGTGGTGGGTGACCAATCCTGTCTCGAGCCGATCGCCGCCGCCTGTTCCCGCACCACGGACGCGCGCTGGCGGCAGCAGCTCACCGCCGCCTTCGACGCCATCGCGAAGCGGGAGAAGATCACCGCGCGGCACCCGGCGATGAAACGGATCGCCGCACGCTGGCCGGACGCCGCCGCGCTCAGTACGACTTCGCGAACCAGGCCTCGAGCGACGACGCGCCGCCGCACTTGATGCAGGTGCCGGCGACCCCTCGACCAGGCTCGGGGTCGCCCTGAGGCCCTCGAAGGGCGACACCTTCCGCCCCGAACGGAATGTTGCGGACCGTGGCCTGTGTCTCGGCCTTGATGGCCGCCTCGCACTCGGCGCTGCCGCACCAGCCCGCGATCACGAAGCCGGGACGGCCTTCCATGACCGTCTGGAATTCCTCGTACGTGCTCACGCGCTGCGTGTGCGCTTCCCGATATTTCAGCGCCCGGTCGTAGAGCGCCTGCTGGATCTCGTCGAGCAGCCGCACGACGCTGCCGCCGATGCCGTCCATCGGGAGCGACGCCTTCTCGCGGTTGTCGCGCCGCGCGACCATCACCGCCGACTTCTCGATGTCCTTCGGCCCGATCTCGATGCGCAGCGGCACGCCGCGCAGCTCCCATTCGGCGAACTTCCAGCCGGGGGTGTAGGCGTCGCGGTCGTCCAGCTTCACGCGCACGCCGGCCTTCACCAGTTCGGCCTCCAGCTCGCGCGCCTTCGGCAGGACCGTTTCCTGCCAGTTCCCGCGCGGGATGGGAATGATGACGACCTGATACGGCGCGATCCGCGGCGGGAGGATCAGGCCGCTGTCGTCGCCGTGCGTCATGATCAGGCCGCCGATCAGCCGCGTGGACACACCCCACGACGTCGTCCAGACGTGCTGCAGTTCCTTGTCCCGCCCCTGGAACTGGATCTCGAACGCCTTCGCGAAATTCTGCCCCAGGTTGTGCGAGGTCCCGGCCTGCAGCGCGCGGCCGTCCCCCATCAGCGCCTCGATGGAGTACGTCTTCGACGCGCCGGCGAACTTTTCGCTTTCGCTCTTCTGGCCGTCGACGACCGGCATCGCCAGCTCGGTTTCCGCGAACTCCTTGTAGAGCGCGAGGATCATCAGGGTTTCCTCCTGCGCCTCGGCTTCCGTCTCGTGCGCGGTGTGCCCTTCCTGCCAGAGGAACTCCGTCGTGCGCAGGAATGGCCGGGTCACCTTTTCCCAGCGGACGACATTGGCCCACTGGTTGATCAGCACCGGCAGGTCGCGCCACGACTTGATCCACTTGGCGTACATCGTGCCGATCATCGCCTCGGATGTCGGACGCACGATCAGCGGCTCGGCGAGTTCCTCGTCGCCGCCCCGCGTGACCCACGCCACCTGCGGCGCAAACCCCTCGACGTGCTCCTTCTCCTTCATCAGGAGGCTGGCAGGAATGAAGAGCGGGAAGTACGCGTTGACGTGCCCGGTCGCCTTGAAGCGGCGGTCGAGACCCTGCTGGATCAGCTCCCAGATGGCGTAGCCGTACGGACGGATCGCCATGCAGCCCTTGACGTCGGTGTAGTCGGCCAGTTCGGCGCGCCGCACCACGTCGAGATACCACCGCGAAAAATCCTCGGACTGCGGCGTGATCTCGGTAACCATCGCTTGGTTCTTGCCACCGCCTTTATGCTCTTTCCCGCCGCCCTGCTCCGCCATGTCACGTCCTCACTTCAATCCGCAATCCGCAATCCAATCGGCCATCGGCAATCCGCAATTCAATCAGCAATCGACGATCGACGATCGGAAATCCTCCGCAGCCAGTTTATATCGTCGCGCGCGGGGTAATCGTCGCGATAGTGCGCCCCGCGGCTTTCCTCGCGCCGCAGCGCCGCGCGGGCGATCAGGTACGCGACCGTCACGACGTTCACCGCGCGCCAGCCCTCGAGGTCGAGCCGCTCCCCCCCACGCACCCGGGCGTCAGCCTCCCGGTACCGGGGCTCGAGCACGTCGAGCGCCCCCCGCAATGTCGCCGCGTCCCGGAAGAGACCGACCTGGCGCCACATGATGTCGCGAACGTTTCGGGGGTCCGAGGGTCCCAGTGGCCGAGGGTCCGAGGGTCCGACGGTCCGAGGGTCCGAGGGTCCGAGGGTCCGAGGGTCCTTCTTCATTGCGACCGCGGCGCGCGCCCCGAAGACCAGCCCCTCGAGCAGCGAATTGCTGGCCAGACGGTTCGCGCCGTGGACGCCCGTGCAGGCCACCTCGCCCGCGGCGTACAGGCCCGGCACCGTGGTGCGGCCGTCGAGATCGGTCTGCACCCCGCCCATCACGTAGTGAGCGGCGGGCCCCACCGGAATGGGATCGCGCGCCAGATCCAGCCCCGCGCGACGGCAGGCGTCCGAGATCAGCGGGAACCGCTCGTGCACGTAGTCCGGATCCATCTGCTCGAGCGACAGATAGACCGGCCGCCCGGTGCGCTCCTCTTCACGCGCAATCGCGCGCGACACGCGGTCGCGCGAGGCCAGGTCGCCGGCCGACTCGTAGCGCGCGACGAACGCGTCGCCGTCCGCGTTGATCAGCCGCGCCCCTTCCCCGCGCAGCGCCTCCGACAGCAGAAACCTGGGCTGCCCGTCCACCTTCAGGGCGGTGGGGTGAAACTGGACGAACTCGAGATCCGCCACCGCCGCACCCGCGCGAAACCCCATCGCGATGCCGTCACCGGTCGCCACCGCGGGGTTGGTCGTTTCGCTGTAGACCTGACCGGCGCCTCCCGTCGCCAGCAGCACGGCCGAGGCGCGCACGTCGTGCAGCGCGCCGTCCGGACCGATGTAACAGGCCCCGGCGCAGCGCCCGTGCTCGACGAGCAGATCCACGACGCGCGCGTGCGCGTGTGCCGTCACCCCCGGCAGGCCCGACGCGCGGCGCCACAGCACGCGACCGATCTCGCGCCCCGTCGCATCGCGCGCGTGCAGGACGCGGCGCGCGCTGTGGGCTCCTTCGATGGCGAGCGACGGCGTGCCGTCCGGCTCCCGGTCGAACTGCGCCCCCCACGCCATCAGCTCGCGCACATACCGTGGGCCGTCCTGGACGAGCACGTCCACCGCGCGCGGATCGCACAGGCCATCGCCGGCCGCCAGCGTGTCGCCGGCGTGCAGGGCCGGCGAATCGTCCGCGCCGATGGCGGCCGCGATCCCGCCCTGCGCATGGCCGGTGTTGCCTTCCTCGGGCTCCGCTTTGGTGAGGATCAGGATGTCACCGGCACCGCTCAGCTCGGCGACCGCGCGGAGGGCGGCGATGCCGCTGCCGATGATGAGGAAAGAATCGGTACCGATGCTGCTATCCTACCATCCGCCTCCATGACATCTGCCGCGACACCCGAACCGGTTCGCCTGATCGTGCGCGCGGCATCGGCGGAGTATCCCGTCCTGCTCGGCGCCGGAACCGCTGAAACCCTCGGCGCGACCCTCGACGGCATCGGCTTCCCCCGCCGGCGTTTCGTCGTGTCGAACCCCACGGTGTGGCGTCTGCACGGCCAGCGCTTCGCGACGCTCTCGACGGAGGAACCCATCCTCATCGCGGACGGCGAGCGCTACAAGACGCTGGCGTCGGTCGGACGGATCTATGACGCGCTCGTCATGGCCCAGGCCGACCGGGGCGCCGGGATCGTCGCGATCGGCGGCGGCGTGGTGGGTGACGTGGCCGGCTTTGCCGCCGCGACCTACCTTCGGGGCGTCCCGATCGTGCAGGTCCCGACCACGCTGCTCGGACAGGTGGACAGCGCGATCGGCGGCAAGACCGGCGTCAACCACGCGCTCGGCAAGAACCTGATCGGCGCGTTTCATCAGCCGGCGGCCGTCGTCGTGGACCCCGAACTGCTCGGCACGCTCCCGCGCCGCGAGTTCCGAGCGGGCCTGTACGAAGTGGTCAAGTACGGCGTCATCGCCAGCCGCGGACTCTTCGAGCGCGTCGCCGCGGAGCTGCCGGCGCTCTTTGCGCGCGAGTCGGCGGCGCTGCTGCCGACGATCGCCGACTCCTGCCGCATCAAGGCCGCCGTCGTCGGGGAGGACGAGCGGGAGTCGGGCCGCCGCCGGATCCTCAACTTCGGGCACACGGCCGGACACGCGCTCGAGGCCGTCACGAAATATCGTCGCTTCCGGCACGGGGAGGCCGTGGCCTACGGCATGCTCGCCGCCGCCGAGCTCGCGCGGGCGCGCGGTGTCCTGCCGGCCGCCGACCGGGACGCCCTCGGCGCGCTGATCGTCGCGATGGGACCGTTACCGGCGGTCGCCGACCTGGAAGCGGCGGAGGTCGTGGACGCCGTCGCGCGCGACAAGAAAGTCGTGGATGGCACGCTGCATTACGTGCTGCCGGTCGCGATCGGCGAAACCATCATCGCCGACGACGTGACGGGGGTGGAGCTGGAGAAGGCGTTGAGGCAAATCGGGTTGCGCGGCCGGTAGGCAGCATGTCGGCTGTCCCGCTGAATAAAGACATCACCGCCGAGAGCGCAAAGGCCGCAGAGGAATTCAGGTCTTTCCTGAAAATAGGCAGCCCATAAAGGGCCCATAAAGGGCTGCGCTACACCGTCTCCGAACGCCGCCACGGTGTTGACGTGTAGCGCAGCCCTTTATGGGCTGCCCACCGCCGGGGGCGCTATTCG
>JBBECO010000027.1:6732-45747 GCA_040881785.1 Vicinamibacterales bacterium | reverse complement strand
CGATCCTCGTCGTCTTCAACGGCGCCCCGCAGTTCCGTAGCGTCCGGCTTTAGCCGCCTACTTCTCGTGCACGACCTTACCCCCGATGAGCGTCAGCAGGCTCGTGGTGCCCGGGAGCGTCGGGGCGGCGAATGGTCTACTTTCTGTGCGGCGCGCCCACCAGCGCGATGAACGCTGCCGAGGTGCGCACTTCGGGACCTGCGTGCAGAGCGCCTGGCAGTGACAGAAGCCGAATCGCGAGCCGTTCCGGTGCAAATGCGGCAGAGCAGAGTGCAGCTCTCGCCCTGCCGCCCAATCTGGAGGATACGTCGATTTCACCTGGTCGGGGTTCGGGCCTCTGACCGCCAGCCTTCGCCTTCACCGGGGCGCGCCAGGAACTCAGCGCGCCCAGAGCAAGCCGGCTCCGCCAACCCCTTGGCGTCGACGACCATCCGCAGCTCGACACCGATTTACGCGAGATACGGCTGCTCCCGGCCGGCGTTGCACCCGGAAAGACATCACTCGATTTGCGGATCCTTCTGATTCTCGGTGAGAATCGGCATCATCCCGTATCAACTGGGCGATTTCCAAGGAGCGTCAAGACGATGGCGACACGACCGACTACACAGGACACCCGCCAGCCAGCGGGGGGAACGGGCCCGATGAGCGGCCTCACCCCGAAGCAAGAGGCGTTCGTCGTCGAGTACCTCCGGGACCTGAACGCCACTCAGGCGGCGCTCACGCGACCAGGAGAACACCGCCGGGCTGTTCAAACGTCTGACGTTCGCCGGCGTCCGGATCGTCACGACCTCCGAGGGTGACATTGGGCACCTGCACATCGGTCTGACCGGCGCAATGAGTGCTCTTTACCTGAAGAGTCTTGGCGAGAAGACTCACCGCGGGCTGCGCGGTCGGGTCGAAGCGGGGAAGTCGGGCGGCGGACTGTGCTACGGATATCGTGTGGTCATCGTGCCGGACGGCCAACCTCGTGGTGACCGCACGATCGATCCGGAAGAGGCTGCCATTGTTCGACGGATTTTCAGATCGTTTGTGGCAGGCGTTTCGCCCAAAACAATCGCCAAGCGGCTGAACGCGGATGGGGTACCCGGGCCAAGGGGTTCGGCGTGGAGTCCGAGTACGATTCACGGCCACGTGGGTCGCGGAACGGCATTCTGAACAACACCCTCTACATCTGCTTCAACCAGACGGCGCGTGGAACCTGCACGAACGTGCGGACGATCACGCGGCAAGAGGTGGAGCAGCGGGTGCTGCGGGCGATGAAGGAGCGGCTGTTTGCGCCGAGCGCCTTCGCCGAGTTCTGCAAGGCGTTCACTGAGGAAATGAACCGCCTCCGTCGGGAGCATCGGGTGCAGGTGGCTGCCGCCCCGCGCGAGATCGCAACGCTCAACCGCCGGTCTGACGAGATCCTGGAACTGCTACTCAAGGGATTCAGCGACGAGCGGTGGAAGGACGAGTTGCGCAGGATCGAAGAGCGCAGGGCCGAAACTCAACGCCCTCATCACGGCAGCGGAGGCCGAGCCGCCGCTGCCGGCGTTGCACCCGCACATGGCGCAGGTGTTCCGTCGGAAAACGGAGATGCTGGCCGCCGCGTTGGAGCGGGCTGAGGAGCACGACGTGGCGCGTGAGACGCTCCGCGGCTTCCTCGATCAGATCATCATCCCGCCGGGTGACGGGCTACTTCAGGTCGTGGGGAATCTTGGAGAGATGTTGACGACAGCCGCTGGTGGTGCCAGCTCAGCGGCTGTCGGCTATGTTGGTTGCGGGGGCAGGATTTGAACCTGCGACCTTTGGGTTATGAGCCCAACGAGCTACCGGACTGCTCCACCCCGCGTCTCAGGAAACCCAATCGTAACACGCAGTTCCGAGGGGGTCAATGCACGCTCGCTTGAGTTGGGATGACAATCGTGGTTGGCATCAACAGTGCAACGGTTGGATGTGAGCACTTGCCTCTGGCAGGTCATGCACGAAGGAGCGCCGGGCTCGGGCCGACCCAGGGTTTATGGCAAATATTCTTGTTGTGGAGGATAACGACGACGTCCGCGAGATGATGGCCGTCACGCTCGAGCTGGAAGGGCATAAGGTGGCAACGGCCGTCAATGGACGCGATGCGCTCGAAAAACTCCACACGGGTTCCACCCCCTCCCTCATCCTCCTCGACCTGATGATGCCGGTCATGAACGGCTGGGAGTTCCGCCAGGCGCTCGAACGGGATCCCGTTCTGAGGAAAGTCCCGGTCGTGGTCGTGTCAGCCGCAACCGCAGAGCTCGCGCATCGAACCGCGGCGGCGGCGTATCTTCCCAAGCCGCTCGACATGGATGAACTGCTCGACGTCGTCGGGGACTTCTGCGGCGGGGCACCGCGGCTCAGTTGGCCGCGCTCTTGACCGGTCGCGCGGCTGGCCGCGCCCTGACATCCGCGGCTTAACGTCGCGGCCTTGCCACAGGGTTGATGTCGCGGGATGCGGGTGTGACGTCGCGCAGGATGAAGAGCATCTCGCCGGGCTTGATCAAACCGAGCTCTTCGCGCGCGACGGCCTCGATGGCCGAGGGATCGTCCCGCAGCCGGCGAGCCGCCTCACGCAGACGCGCGTTCTCGCTCTTCAACCCGTCCACGACCGCCGCCTGCTCCTGCAGGTAACGGCGCGCCCGCATCCGCTCAACCAGCCCCTTTTCCCCGACGAGCGCGTCCACCAGCAGGACGACGGTCGCAAAGCCAAGCAGCACGTTCAGGATCTTCCGGCGGCGGGGTGACGCCAGCGGCTCCGGCTGCACGTGCCTGCGGCGCAACGGCTCCACGCCGCGGGCCGGCTTTCTGAGGGGCGACTTCGGTGCGGGAGCGAGAGCCATGTCGGGACGTCTTTCGGGGCGCATTGAACTGTACGCTATTTCGGCCGATCCCGACCGCCGGTTTAGCCCTCGGAGTACACTTTCCGCGAGATGCCCGACGAATACGTGATCGTGCTGACCACCCTGCCGGCCGATGCCGATGCGGTCGATTTCGCCCGGACGCTCGTGAACGAACGGCTCGCCGCCTGTGTCAACGTGCCCGCCGAGATGACCTCGGTGTACTGGTGGGACGGGGAGCTCTCGCAGGACGTCGAGCGGCAGGTGATCATCAAAACCACCCGCGCCAGGGTCGGGCCGCTCTGGGACCGGATCCGCGACCTGCATCCGTACGAGGTGCCCGAGTTCGTCGTGCTGCCGATCATCGATGGCAGCGACGCGTACCTGCACTGGATCGGGGAGTCGACGGCTGAAGAAGGCCCGACCTGAAGACGCCTGACTGAAGGCGCCCGACCTAAAGGTCGGGCCTACGCGAGCGCCTGCGTCAGATCGTCGATCAGGTCCTGCACGTCTTCGATGCCGGCAGAGATCCTCACCAGGTTGTCCGACAGCCCGATCGCCGCACGCCGCTCCGGTGGCACCGACGCATGCGTCATCGACGCGGGATGCGTCATGAGCGTCTCGACGCCGCCGAGGCTTTCCGCCAGCGCCATCAACCGCACGCCGTTGCAGACGCGCCGCGCCTCTTCGAACGATCCGACCTCGAAGGACAACATCCCGCCGAAGCCCTTCATCTGCCGCTTCGCCAGCTCGTGCTGCGGATGGCTCGGCAGCCCGGGGTAGATCACCGTCTTGACCTTGGGGTGCCCCTGCAGGAATTCCGCGATCGCCTGGCCGTTGCGATTGTGCTGCGCCATCCGGACGGCGAGCGTCTTCGTCCCGCGGAGCACCAGCCAGGAGTCAAACGGGCTGAGAATCGCCCCGGCGGCGTTCTGGATGAACTTCAGCCAGTCGGCGTCCTCCTGCCGCGCGGCCACCACGATCCCGCCGATGCTGTCGCTGTGGCCATTGAGGTACTTCGTCGTGCTGTGCATGACGAGGTCCGCGCCGAACTCGATCGGACGCTGGAGGCAGGGACTCGCAAACGTGTTGTCCACCACGAGCCGCACGTCGTGCCGCTTCGCGATCTGCGCGGCCGCGGCCAGGTCCGTCAGCCGCAGCACGGGGTTGGTGGGCGTCTCGACAAACAGCATCCGCGTCTCGGGGCGGATCGCCTCCTCGATGAGCTCGGGCCGGGACGTATCGACGTAGCTGAACTCCAGACCGTATTTCGTCAGGACCTTGTCGAAGAGCCGGAACGTCCCTCCATAGGTGTTGTCGGTGACGACGACGTGGTCGCCCGACTTCAACAGCGTCGTCATGGCGTCGATCGCCGCCATCCCCGACGCGAACGCGTACGCGGCGAGGCCCCCCTCGATGGCGGCAATGTTCTGCTCGAGCGCGAATCGTGTCGGGTTCTGCGTCCGGGCGTACTCGTAGCCCTTGTGCTTGCCGAGCGCGTCCTGCACGTACGTGGAGGTCTGGAAGATCGGCGTGATGATGGCGCCGGTGGACGGGTCGGGCTCCTGCCCGGCGTGAATGCAAATCGTGGAGAACCGGGCGGATTTCGGAAGCTTCATACGGTGTTAGGTTATCATTTCGGTTCCAAGACACATGGGCAGGCTTCGACTCCCCGACCGGATGCGCGCGGGGCAGCGTCACGCGCCGCTGCTGCCGGCGCCGCCGTCACCGCGCGATCTGCTGTTGCGATCCTGGGCCGGCCGCGTGTTCGTCGTCTCCGCCGGCATCAAGCTGTTCATCGCCGCGCTGCGTGTGGCGTGGCGCGTCCCGCCGTTCCTCGAGATCCTCAGCACGACCGCCACGCTGGGCCTGCTCGTCTCCGTCGGGATCTTCGTCTGGAAACTGATTACGCTGATGAGGCGTCGCCTGCTCTGGCGCGTGCGGCGGAAGCTGATCATCTCGTACATCTTCATCGGGGTCGTCCCGGCGCTCCTCATCGTGGGATTCTTCCTGCTCGGTGCCGGCCTCGTCTCGATGAACCTCAGCGCGTACCTGTTCAAGGACGGCTACGACGCCCTGGTCGAGGACGTAGGCGTCATCGCGCAGGCAGCCGCGCGTGACATCGCGCGCGACCCCGCGCAGATGCCCCAGTTCCTGACGCGCAGTGTCGGAGTTGCCGACGCCCGCCATCCCAATCTCTCGATCGCGCTGGCGTTCGTGCCCGCGCCCGGATCCGGCCTGGCGGCCGGGCAGCAGCGATGGGGACATCTGCCGCCTCCCACCGTGATCCCGACGTGGGTACGGGACAAGGACTTTGCCGGCACGATCGGGGTTCCTCCGGAAGATCGTGTGGATGACGTGCAGCTCGTCGTGCGCGGTCTGAGCCACGCGTACGGCAAGTCAGGCTACCTCGGGACCGTCCTCGTCGACCTGCCGGTGAACGATCAGACACTCGCGAGGCTGTACGAGCGCACCAGCGTCCAGGCCGGATCGATATCCATCGATACGGGCGAAGGTCCGTCGAGCACGGCGGTGGCGGCGCTGGCGGTGGGCGGCGACAACGGCGGCTCGATTTTCAGCAACAGCGTCGCATTTCTCGAGTGCGTGCGGTGGATCGAGGCGCCGCTCCGGCCGGATTGCCACGCCAGCGTCGCCACGACCTACAGCGTTCGCGAGCTGTGGCGCCGCGTCTCGAACGCCCAGTCCGCGAGCGTGGGAGGCATGTCGCTCGACACCGCCATCCTGCTGGCGCTGAGTTTCGTCGCGTTCCTGTTTCTCATTATTCAAGGCGTGGCCCTGCTGATGGGGCTCACGCTGGCGCGGTCGATCACCAGCGCGATCCACGAGCTGTTCATGGGCACCGAGCGCGTCCAGCAGGGGGACTTCGGGCATCGCATCGACGTGACGACCCAGGACCAGCTCGGCGAGCTCGCGCAGTCGTTCAACCAGATGACCGGCAGCATCGAGGGATTGCTGCAGACGGCCGCCGAGAAGAAGCGGATGGACGAGGAGCTGCGCATCGCGCGGCAGATCCAGATGGCGCTCCTGCCGCGCGGCCCGCTCGACGTCCCCGGGCTCGCGATCACGGCGCTCTGCGTCCCCGCACGGGAAGTGGGCGGCGACTACTACGATCTCTTTCCATTGCCGGACGATCGGCTTGGCGTACTGATCGCCGACGTCGCCGGCAAGGGCACGTCGGCGGCCCTCTACATGGCGGAGCTCAAGGGGCTGATGCTGGGCCTGACGCAGATGCAGATGTCCCCCCGCGACATGCTGATCGAGGTCAACCGGATCATCACCGACAACCTCGACAGCCGCAGCTTCATCACCATGAGCTACGGCGTCATCGACCGGCGCACGGCGACGATGACCTACTGCCGCGCCGGGCACACGCCGCTCATTTTCCTGCCGGGGCCGTCGTCGGAGGGGGCCGGCGTGGGCCAGACGCTGACGCCCAGCGGCATGGTCGTCGGCCTGCGGATTCCCGGGGCGGCCGAGAAGTTCGCGGACCTGCTCGAGGAAGAGACGATCGACCTTCGCGTGGGCGACGTCATCGTCTTCTATACGGATGGCATCAGCGAAGCCATGAACCACGGCAGCGATCTCTTCGGCGAGCCGCGTCTCAATCGCCTCATCGAGGAACACGGCCATCTCGGTTCCGGCGAGCTGCGGGAACGGATCCTCCGGGAAATCGAGGCGTTCGTCGGCGGCGCCGACCAGCATGACGACATGACGATGATCCTGCTCAAAGTGGAACAGTCGTTTTCGGGCGCGGCCGTATGACCTGGAGCGTCCCTGTGAAACGTGCGGCTTCTGTGTCGGTGGTGTGTCTTATGGGCGCCATAGCGATTCCGGCGGGACGCGCGCAGCCGTGCGTGCCCGACCTCGTCATCGTCAATGCGAAAGTGCACACGGTGGATGCCGGCCGCCGGTCGGCTGAAGCCGTGGCGGTGTGTGGCGGGAATATCAGTGCGGTCGGCACGACAGCGGCCGTGCGCGCCCTCGCGGGCTCGCAGACGCGCGTCATCGACGCGGCGGGCCGCCTCGTCGTGCCCGGCTTCAACGACGCGCACGTGCATCTGATCGACGGCGCCAACGAGATTGTCGGCGTGGATTTACGTCCGGCGAAGAACGAGCAGGACCTCGCGCGGATGCTCGGAGCCCACGCCGCCACGATTCCGAAGGGGCGCTGGATCGTCGGCGGCTACTGGGACCACGAGGCGTGGCCCGGCCAGGCGCTGCCCACGCGCCAGGCCATCGACGCCGCGACGCCCGACCATCCGGTGTTCGTGCAGCGTCTGGACGGTCACATGGGTCTCGCCAACTCGCTCGCGCTGAAACTGGCGAACGTGACACGCGACGCGAAGGCGCCGGACGGCGGGACCATCGTCCGTGACGCGCAAGGGGAGCTGACCGGCGTGTTCAAGGACAACGCGATGTCGCTCGTCTCGAGGGTCATCCCTGCGGACACGCTCGACGAAACGCTGGAGAAGGCGCGCGCCGCGCTGAGGCATGCCGCGTCCCTCGGCGTGACGACCGTGCAGGACATGACGGCCTCGACAACCGAGCTGCGCGCGTATCGGGAGCTCCAGCGGCGTGGTGAGCTGCCGGTCCGGATCTACTCAATTCAAAATTTCCCCTCGCCCGTTCCGGGGGCGTCCGACGGCAGCCGGGGCGATGAATGGATCCGCACCGGCGGCCGAAAGCTGTTTGCGGATGGATCGATGGGATCGGGAACGGCCGCGTTCTACGAGCCGTATGCCGACGACACGTCCACGCGCGGCCTGCTGCTGCAGTCGCCGGAGGCCCTGCGGCAGGCGGTATTCGAGGCCGACGCCGCCGGTCTTCAGCCGGTCGTCCACGCTATCGGCGACCGCGCGAACGCGATCGTGCTCGACATCTTCGAGGCGCTCGCGCGCGAGCGTGGGCCCCGCGATCGCCGTCCACGTATCGAGCATGCGCAGGTCGTGCGCGACGCCGACAAGGCGCGGTTCAAGGCGCTCGGGGTGATTGCCTCGATCCAGCCCAGTCACTGCATCGACGACATGCGCTGGGCGGAGCGGCGGATCGGCCGCGAGCGCACCCCCATCTCCTACAACTTCAAGTCGTTCCAGGACGCCGGGGCCCGCATCGCCTTCGGCACCGACTGGTACGTCGAGCCGCTCGATCCGATGCTCGGCCTGTACGCCGCGGTGACCCGGCAGTTCCCCGACGGCACGCCCGCGGGCGGCTGGTTTCCCGAGGAGCGGATCTCGATGGCGTCGGCGATCGAGCACTACACGCTCGGCTCCGCCTACGCGGAATTCGCCGAGGCCCGCAAGGGCAGCATCACGGTCGGCAAGGCGGCCGATCTGGTGATCCTGTCGCGGGACCTGTTCGCCATCGCGCCGAAGGAGATCCTCGACACGCGCGCGCTGCTGACGGTCGTCGGCGGCCGGGTCGTCCACGAGGCGGGGGCGTCGCCCGTCACCGGGCCCGGCCGCTGATGGACGCGATCACGGTCGTCTTTCGCACGCGCTCCCAGATCGAGGCCGACGTCGTCCGCGGCCTGCTCGAATCGCACGGCGTCGCGGCGATGATCTCGGCCGACATCTCGCGGACGCCGTTTCCGCTCTCGGTCAGCGAGCTGCAGGTGCAGGTGGCGGCAGACGATGCGGCGCATGCGACGCGGATCATCGAGAGCCATCGCGACGAGAGTACCGCGCCGTCCGGCCGTCCCTTCGGCGCGGAGCTCGAACCGCTGGAGGAGCGGATCGGCTATCGGTTTCGCGACCGCGGGCTTCTCGAACACGCGCTCACGCACCGCTCCCGCGTGCACGAAGATGCGAGCGGAGGCGTCTTCGACAACGAGTCGATGGAGTTCCTGGGCGACTCGGTGCTGGGCTTCGTGATCGCCGACATGCTGTTCCGGCAGTTCCCGCAGCACAACGAGGGGCAGAAGTCGAAGCTGAAGGCGTCGATCGTCTCGGCGACGGCGCTGGCGCGCCTGGCCCTGCAGCTCGGCCTCGGCGAGTTCCTGATCCTCGGGCGGGGCGAGGAGAAAACCGGCGGCCGCCGCAAGCACGCGATCATCGCCGACTGTTACGAGGCGCTGATCGCGGCGATCTATCTCGACGGCGGGATCGAGCCGGCGCGCGCGTTCATTCAGCGCCAGTTTCAGGGGCTGATCGACGAGGCGCGCCGCGGCGGTGTGCACGCCGCGTTCACCGAAGACTACAAGTCCGCCTTGCAGGAATGGCTGCAGCGCGAGGGGCGCGGCCTGCCGGTCTACCGTCTCGCCGCCGAGGCCGGCCCGCCGCACCGCCGCAGTTTCGACGTCGAGATCCTCGTCGGCGGGGAAGTGATCGCGAAAGCTGAAGGGAAAACCAAGAAGGAAGCGGCGCAGGCTGCAGCGAAGACCGCGCTGGCGATGCTGAGTGGCTGAATCCCGGAGCCACCGGCTGTCACGAACTCACCGCTAAGGGCGCCAAGAGCGCAAAGATCTCAAAGGCTGCCGATTGCTCTCTCTGCGGCCTTTGCGGCGCTCTGCGGTGAACGCGTGAGGCCCGTGCTTAGTCGATCTCGATAATTCCCCAATTCTTCTCGGCGGTCTCGGCCCCGGAGGCTGCCAGCGCCGGCTCGGCAGGCGGCAGGTGGGTCAGCACGTACGTGTGGACCTCGCGCGCGATCTCTTCCTCGGTCGGCGGCGTCGGGCGGCAGTGCAGACGCACCCAGAGCCGCAACATCGGGTCCCCGAAGCTGTACCGCTTCTGGCGCGACACGATCAGGTCCACGTCTTCCAGCCACGACAGATAGTCCTTCGTCGAGCCCGGCGTGCGGTGCAGGCGGAGCGCGATCTCGGTCAGCGTGAGCGGCTCTTCCTCCGCGAGCACGTCGAGGATGGCTTTCAGCGCGCCGTAGCCGCGCGCGCGATGCAGCCTGAGCTCGTACGAAAACCGGCAGGCGGCCGACAGGGCGCCGTCCGGCGCGAGCAGCGCCGCCAGCGCGCTCACCGGATCCGCGGCGCCTCGTGACGCCAGTGCGGAGGCCGACTCCGCGATGAGCCGCGCGTACAGCGGACGGCCGTTCGACAGGCCATGGACGATCGCCGCGATATCGTCGCGCAGCGGATGGTCGTCTTCGAGATGGGCGTCGTGCGGCGAGGCGATCGTGGCGCGGATCTCCGCCGGCGTCAACGGCGCCACGTGAATGATCTCGAACTGCGCCGGGCCGTCGCGGAGCAGCCGGTGGGCCCGCGCGACGTACCGGGTCGAGAGCACGAAGCGGTTGCCGCTGGAGGCGAGCATCCCCACGAGATCGCGCAGGACGGTGCGGAGCCCGGGAAAACTCTCGAAGGTTCGAAGCTCGAGGAACTCATCGAGCAGGAACGTGGCCGGGCCGTCCCCGGGTGCGCGGGCGGTATCGAGGAACGCGAGCGTGGCGTCGAAGGCGTCCCTGGCGCCGTGCTCGGCCGCCGCCTGTCCGTAGGGATGCGCGGGGAAGGGGGACGCGCTGCGTATCGCCGCGAGAAAACGCTCCGGCGTCGTCGCGGTGCGTTCCACGTCGATGTATTGCGTCTGCGAGCGGCCGATGAGGTCGCGCAGACGCAGGAGCAGGGACGTGCGTCCCGATCCGCAGCCGCCGAGCAGCACCGGGATCCGGGGTTTCGCGCCCCCCGCTCCGTCGAGCGCCGCGAGGACCCGCCGCTCGAGCGCAGGGCGCTCCGGCACCATCATCGGCCGCCCTCCGGACGAAGCGAGGGCATGTCGATGCCGTGCCGGTGTGCGGCGGCGATCGCTTCCGGGTAGCCGGCATCCGCGTGACGGACGATGCCGCTGCCGGGATCGCAGGTGAGGACGCGTTCGAGCTTTTCGTCGGCTTCGCGGGTGCCGTCGGCGACCACCACCATGCCGGCGTGCAGCGAGTAGCCGATGCCGACGCCGCCGCCGTGATGAACCGAGACCCACGTGGCGCCGGAACAGGTGTTGAGCAGGGCGTTCAGCACGGGCCAGTCGGCAATCGCGTCGCTCCCGTCGCGCATGCCTTCGGTTTCACGGTTGGGCGAGGCGACCGACCCCGTGTCGAGATGGTCACGGCCGATGACGATCGGCGCCGAGACGACGCCTCGGCGCACGAGGTCGTTGAGCGCCAGCCCGAACTGCGCGCGTTCGCCGTAGCCGAGCCAGAAGATCCGCGCCGGCAGCCCCTGAAACGCCACGCGCTCGCCCGCAAGCCGGATCCAGCGGCAGAGCGCCTCGTCCTGCGCGAACAGCTCGAGGGCGAGGCGATCGGTGGCCGCGATGTCGGCCGGATCGCCCGAGAGCGCCGCCCAGCGGAACGGCCCCTTGCCCTCGCAGAAGAGCGGACGGATGTACTCCGGCACGAAGCCCGGGATGTCGAAGGCGTTGGTGACGCCCCCTTTCACGGCCTGCGCGCGGATGTTGTTCCCGTAATCGAACGTGATGGCGCCGCGCTGCTGGAGGTCGAGCATCGCGCGCACGTGGACGGCCATCGAGGCCGTCGACCGCCGGATGTACTCCTGAGGATCCGTGCGCCGCAGCGCCGCCGACTCGTCGAGCGACAGGCCGTGCGGCACGTAGCCGGTCAGCGCGTCGTGCGCGGACGTCTGGTCGGTCAGCACGTCGGGCACGAGCCCGCGGCGCGCGAGCTCCGGGAGGATGTCGGCGGCGTTGGCCAGCAGCGCAATCGACCGCGCCCGGCCGTCGCGGCGATACCGCGTGATCCGCTCGAGGGCGTCGTCGAGCGAGCCGGCCTGCTCGTCTACGTAGCGGGTCGCGAGGCGCCGCTCGATCCGCGAGGGATCGACCTCCACCACGAGCGCGATGCCGCCGTTCATCGTGATCGCGAGGGGCTGGGCGCCGCCCATGCCCCCGAGCCCGGCCGTGACGACGAGCCGTCCGGTCAGCGAACCGCCGAAATGCCGGCGCGCGAGCTCGGCGAGCGTCTCATAGGTGCCCTGGAGGATGCCCTGCGTGCCGATGTAGATCCAGCTGCCGGCCGTCATCTGGCCGTACATGGTGAGGCCGCGGTCTTCGAGGTCGCGGAACGTGTCCCAGGTGGCCCAGGCGGGCACGAGCAGCGCGTTCGCGATGATCACGCGCGGGGACCACGGGTGCGTGCGGAAGACCGCCACGGGCTTGCCCGACTGCACCACGAGCGTTTCGTCGTGCTCCAGGCGCCGCAACGTGGCGACGATGGCGTCGAACGCCTCCCAGCTGCGCGCGGCGCGGCCGGAGCCGCCGTAGACGATCAACTCGTCGGGACGCTCCGCGACGTCCGGATCGAGGTTGTTCATGAGCATCCGCAGTGCCGCTTCCTGCGGCCAGCCCTTGCAGGAGCGAACGGCGCCGCGAGGCGCGCTGACATGACGGCTGAGGGTACTCATGGACGAATTGGCTGACCGTGTGAACGATGAAGGTAGCAATCTAAAAACGTACGCACCGCTTGTCAAATTGAAAGTGGAAAATTTCTTACTTGACTTCTGCGCCGCATGCGCGCTCAAACGATCCGTCAACGATCGCCCCCGCAATCCGCTCGATGTCGGGCGCCGGCGGACGATCGTCGGTCAGCGTCGGCACCATCGTGCGCACGAACGCGTGGACCTCCTGCAGCGGCGCCGACGTCGTCAGCGGCGCGAGGAGATCGAGCGCCTGGCACGCGCACAACACCTCGATGGCCACCACCCGCGCCGCGTTGAACACGGCCCGCTCGGCCTTCAGCGCGGCGCCCATGCTCATGCTGACGTGATCCTCCTTGTTCGCCGATGTCGAAATCGTATCCACGCTGGCCGGATGTGCCAGCGTCTTCAGCTCCGATGTTAACGCCGCGGCCGTGACCTGCGCGATCATGTAGCCCGACTGCAATCCGCTGGCCGTCGTGAGGAACGGCGGCAGCCCGCTCAACGCCGGGTTGACGAGCCGGTCGGAACGGCGCTCGCTGATCGTGGCGAGATGCGTGACCGCGATCGCCAGCAGATCCGCCGCGATCGCCACCGGCGCGCCGTGGAAGTTGCCGCCCGACACGATGTCCCCCGCGTCGCCGAAGACCATGGGGTTGTCGGTCCCGGCGTTGGCCTCGATCTGCAGGGTGTCGTGGACGAAGCGGAGGGCGTCGCGGGCCGCGCCATGGACCTGCGCGGCGCAGCGGAGCGAATAGGCGTCCTGGACGCGCCCGCAGTGCGCGTGAGACTTGTTGATGGGGCTGCCCGACATCAGCGCGAGAATGTTGGCCGCTGCCGTGCCCTGGCCCACGTGGGGCCGGGCCTCGTGGATGCGGGGATCGAACGGCGCGGTGGAGCCGCGCAGCGCGTCGATCGACAACGCGGCGGTGATGTCGGCCGCGCGCGCGAGCCGTTCCGCCGCGACGCAGGCGAGGGAGGCCACCGCCGTGGACGGCTGGGTGCCGTTGATCAACGCGAGCCCTTCCTTCGAGACGAGCGTGATCGGCGCGAGCCCGGCGGCGCGCAGCGCCTCGAGGCCCGCGACCGCCGGCTTTCCGGCAACCGACGCCGAGCCCTCCCCGACGAGCACGAGCGCGAGATGGGCGAGCGGCGCGAGATCACCACTGGCCCCTACCGAGCCGCGGCTCGGCACGACGGGGTGCACGCCGCGGTTCAGCATCGCGATCAGCAGCTCGAGCGTCTCCTGCCGGATTCCCGAGAAGCCTTTCGCAAGGACGTTGGCCCGCAACGCCATCGACGCGCGCACCGCGCGCACCGGGAGCGGCTCGCCGACGCCCGCCGCGTGGCTGCGGAGCAGGTTCAGCTGGAGCGCGCCGAGCTGGTCGCGGGGAATCGCGGTTTCCGCCAGCGCACCGAAGCCGGTGTTGACGCCGTACACAGGCGCGTCGCCGGACGCTTTCCGGTCCACCACCGCGCGGGAGGCGTTCACCCGCCGCGCGGCCGACGGCGCGAGTGAGACCCCGGCCTGCCCGCCGGCAATCGCGTCGAGTTGGTCGAGGGTCAGGGACGTGCCATCGAGTTGCAGCATAGGAAGGAATGTAGAATACAGCGGTTATGAACATCGCCGTGCTCGGTGCGCAGTGGGGTGACGAAGGCAAGGGGAAGATCGTCGATCTGCTGACGCCGAATTTCTCGATCGTCGCCCGCTATCAGGGCGGGCACAACGCCGGGCACACCGTCTACGCCAACGGACGCAAGTTCGTGTTGCGGCTCCTGCCCTCGGGCATCCTGCACGAGGGGATCACCTGCGTCATCGGCAACGGCGTGGTGATCGATCCCCAGGCCCTGTTTGCCGAGATCGACGAAGTGTCGGGCGCCGGCGTGACGATCGGCGACCGCCTGATCATCAGCGACAAGGCGCACCTGATCCTGCCGTACCACCGCGAGCTCGATCTGCTCAGCGAAGCCCGGCGGGGCGAGCGCAAGATCGGCACGACCTCCCGTGGCATCGGGCCCGCGTACGAGGACAAAATCGCGCGCCGCGGCGTCCGCGTAGGTGACCTCGCGAACATGGACGCGCTCGCCGACGCCGTGAAGCACAACGTGGCGGCGCGGAACCGGATCATCCCGGATTCCACCATGGATGCGGCGCAGGTGCTCGACGAGCTGAAACGGGCGTGGACGCGGATGTCGCCCTGGGTGACGGACGTCTCGCTGTTTCTCGACCGCGCGCGACAGGCCGGCCGGTCCATCATGTTCGAAGGGGCCCAGGGGACGCTGCTCGACATCGACCACGGCACGTATCCCTACGTGACGTCGTCGAACGCCACCGTCGGCGGCGTGTGCACGGGGCTCGGTGTGCCCCCGAAGGCCATCGACGGCGTGCTGGGCGTCGCCAAGGCCTACACGACGCGCGTGGGCGAGGGTCCGCTGCCGACGGAACTGACCGGCGAGATGGGGAATCGGCTGCGCGAAACCGGCCAGGAGTTTGGCGCCGTGACGGGCCGGCCGCGGCGCTGCGGCTGGTACGACGCGGTGGCGGTACGCTACGCCGTCCGCGTCAACGGACTCGACGCGCTGGCCCTGACGAAGCTCGACGTCCTCGACGGACTGCCCGAACTGCAGGTCTGCACGGCGTACCGGTGCAAGGGCGCGACGCTGACCGAGATGCCCGGCGACCAGGCGCAGCTGGCGGCGTGCGAGCCGGTGTACGAAACGCTGCCGGGATGGACGGCGCCGACGGCCGGCGTGCGGACGTACGAGGACCTGCCGGACGCCGCGCGTCAGTACGTGGCGCGACTGGAAGAAGTCACCGGCGTGCCGGCCGCCGTCGTCTCGACCGGCTCCGCGCGCGAGGACACGATCATCCGTGCGGACTCGATCGCCGTGAAGTGGTTCTCAGGCTCAGGCCGCTAAACCATGACGGCCTGAGATGGAAAATGGTAGATGGTAAATGGTAAAGCGAGGCGCGCGCTCACTGGCGATGGCGCGCGGTGAAGTGATCGACAGCCGTTGCGTCCGCGTCGAGGAACTCCACGCCGGCGCGGTACACCGGCGCCGCTGAGGCTTTCGGCAGTTCGAACTTGGCCCACGCGATCGTGCCGCGGCAGCGGACCAGCGCATCGTCGCTCTGGATCGTGACGCGCACCTTCTGGTTCGGGCGCAGGATGGTGCCTGACAGCACCTGCGCGCCGACGGTCGAGAAGTCGACGACCGCGGCGGCATTTCCGTCGAGCTGAATCTCTGCTCCCTTTTTCATCCTGAACCGCGGCGCCCGGCGCGTGCCCTGCCAGTCGAGCGGGCGGGGCGCCTGGTCCGGCGCCGCCGCCGGTGTCGCCGGTGACGCGACCGCCAGCCCGGGGCCGCCAGCCTCGACCGCGGCCGCGACCGACGCCGCGGCCTGCGCGGGGCGCGCCACCTGCCGCATGTAGTCCCCCGTGTGCGACATGACGCGGACTTCCGACTGGGCGAGGTGAGGATCGGTCTTGATGCGGTTGATCAGCGCCGCACCGCGTGGGGTCGCCGCGAAGAGCCGCTCGAGGACGATCAGACGCGGCCGCTGCTCGAGGATCGCCTGCAGCGCCTGGATCGGTTCGGTGTCGGAAAACGTGATCAGCTCCCCCTCGGCCGACAAACGCTGGCAGAGGGACGACATCAGATTGGAGGCTGCGATCACGACCGCGGACACCGCGTCAGTCTATCAAACCTCCGGTCGTGACAGAATGTCGGCGTGGGACTCTCACTGCAGCCGGCACGTCTGAAACGGTACGGAGAGATCGCGCGTCTCCTCGCGGCGGCGGCCGGCGGTGTGTGGCTGGCGTTCAACATCCTGCACAGCGACCGGCCGGGGAAGTCCCCGCGGTGATCGTTCGGGCGGTCCTGATCGATCTCGACGACACGCTCTTCGATCACCAGCACTGCGCCCGTGAAGCGCTGGCCGGCGTGCAGCGGCTCCACACGTGCTTCGCGGCGCTCGACCTGGCCGCGCTGGAGCAGTCGCACTCCCGGATCCTCGAAGACCTGCACCTGGATGTCATGGCGCGACGGATCGACCTCGATGCCGCGCGCATCGAGCGCTTTCGCCGGCTGTACCTGGCGGCGGGCGTGGAGGCGGAGCCGGCGCTGGCGGCACGTACCGCGACGGCCTATCGCCAGCGGTATCTCGAGGCGCGGCAGGGCGTCGAGGGGGCCGCGGAATTCCTCGCGGCGATTCGCGCCCGTGCAACGGTCGTCGTGGTGTCGAATAATCTGCTGGACGAGCAGCAGGACAAGCTGCGGCACTGCGGGCTCGACCGGCATGTGGACGTGCTCGTCGTGTCGGAAGAAGTCGGCGTCTCGAAGCCGCATCCGCGGATCTTTGAAATCGCGCTCGAGCGCGCGGGGACCGCACCGGCCGAAGCGGTGATGTTCGGGGATTCGTGGACGAATGACGTGGAGGGGGCGCGCGCGGCGGGCATCCGCGCGATCTGGTTCAACCGCGACGGCCGCGACGCGCCTGACCCGGCGGTGCCGGTCCTTCGGTCGCTCGAGCTGTCGGCGGAAACGCGCAGGGTGATCTTCGGCGAAGCCTCGTAGACACGCGTGGCGCGGGAATGACGAGGCGCATCTGTCAAATCGCGAGGGCGAATGAGCGTCAGCGAATGAGCCACGCGAACGGAGCGAGCCGGCGCAGCGGCGAGCGAGAGAGCGTGTCGGGGAGTCCGAGGGGCGAAGCCCCTCGGAGAATTACGGCAGAACGCGCGTGAGCGCGTCGGCCGTGATCCTGAAGTGCGACGCGTTCCACACAGGGACGCCGTCCTTCAGCAGGATCGCCTGCGGCGTCTCATGCCGGAGGCTAAAACGGCTGGCCGCCTCGTCCGATACGGAGCGATGCTGCTGGACCGTGATGACGTTGTAGGACGCCTCACCGGGCCTGTCCGCCAGGTGCGCGTGCAGCTCGTCGAAGGCTTCGCAGCTGATGCCGCACGTGCGGCTGTGCTTGAAGATGAGTACGGGGCGCGTTCGAGACTCGGCAATAGCCGCGTCGAGCGCAGCGATATCCACGAGGGGTTTTACAGTTGTCATGTCGGGGCCGTTCGATGATACCAGCCCCGTCGCGAATTGCAGCAGAACAGAAAAGGTGGCTGCCACCTTTTGCGGAGGTCAATGACTGAACAGACGACACGCGGGCGGATGGCGCCCCCCGACCTGAGCGAAAAAGGCGGACTGAAGGACGGCGAGCCGCAGCGGTCCGACCGGCGGCTTTACATGCAACTGCTGGGGTTCGGACAGTGTCCGGACGCCGTCGAGGTGGCCGACGAACTGTCCGAGCTCCCGATGCGCACCGTCGTCTATGAAGAGCTGAACGACGTCAATGGCATCGGGATCCTTGCCGTCGCCGAGGATCCGAGTGCGTTCCTCGACATCCTCGCGCCCACCGTGAAGCGGATCACGAGTGCGCTGGTGCCGAAGCCCGAATACAGCATGTTCGGCCGCACGTACTCACTCGGTTATGAGCCGGACCTGCAGGACGCCCTCACCGGACGGCCGCTGCGGACGGTCATGAATCCCGAGTGGCCCTGGGCCATCTGGTATCCGCTGCGCCGGACCGGCACATTCGCCCAGTTGCCGGCCGAGGAACAGCGCGGCATGCTCGCCGAGCACGGCGCGCTCGGCAAGGCCTTCGGCGCGGGCGACTACGCGCACGACGTCCGCCTGGCGTGCCACGGCCTCGACCGCAACGACAACGACTTCCTGATCGGGCTCGTCGGCAAAGACCTGTTTCCGCTCTCGGCCCTCGTCCAGGCGATGCGCAAGACGCAGCAGACCTCGCTGTACCTCGACCGTCTCGGACCGTTTTTCGTCGGCCGCAAGGTCCAGCCGCGCTGAGGTTCCTGTTACGCTGAAGGCCTGGCTGGCGTGCATGGCCACGGATCAGATGGCGTCGTTGTTGCTTGAAGCGACAGACGAGGTACCGTTTGCCGAATCTCAAGGGGCGCCGCCCGCGGCGCCTGACGGCGGAGGAGCGGAAGTCGCTGACGCATGGCGACTTCTGGATTCCCGAGGCCGAGCGCGACGTCTACAGGCGCGGGCTGGAGGCGCTGAACGCTGCAGCCGTTCCCTACGTCGTGGCCGGTGCCTACGCCATCTACGAGCACACCGGCATCTATCGCCAGACCAAAGACCTGGACCTGTTCTTCGAGCCGTCGGCCGTCGTGCCGGCCGCGCGCGCGCTGCGTGAGGCCGGCTTCGTCACCCGGCTCGAAGACGAGCACTGGCTGGCCAAAGCCACCATCGGCGAACATTTCCTGGATCTCATCTACGGGATGGGGAACGGGATCGCGTTCATCGACGACGGGTGGATCCGCCACAGTCACCCGGGGATCCTGGCAGCCACGCCCGTGCGCATCGCCCCCGCCGAAGAACTGATCTGGCACCGGCTGTTCATCAGCGAGCGGCACCGGCACGACATGTCCGACATCGTGCATCTGATCCTCTGCATCGGCGACGCGCTCGACTGGCGGCGCCTCATCGACCGCGTCGGTCAGAACTGGCCGCTGCTGTTCTCGCAGGTGCTGATGTTCACCTACGTCTATCCCGGCTACAAGGCGAACATCCCGGCCTGGGTCCCGGAACACCTGCTGACCCTCGCGAAGGAGGAGTTCGCGAAAGAAGAAGAGCAGGTGGACGTCACGCGCGGGCCGATGATCTCGCGCTTCAGCTTCACGATCGACGTGCGCGAGTGGGGATTCGCGGATCCACGGTCTGAGCTCGTGCACAAGGCGTGGACCAGTCCGGAAGTCCGCGCGATCGTCGAAGCCGACGTGTGGGACGAACGTGGCGAAGAGCGGACCGAGCCAAAGGACGCCGCCCCGCCCGATGCGCTGCGTCGTCCGGCGGTTTGACAGGGGCCGCGAGACTCCCGATACTTCAATTGTGCTTCGCAAATGGCTTCGCGGACGGCTGGCGGACGACGCGCGCGATCCGATCGACGAGACGTTCGGCGTTCTCGAGCGGGACGTCATGCGCGTGCTCTGGACGCATGCCGACATGACCGTTCGCGAGGTGCAGGCGCGCCTGTCGCGTGAGGCCGCGTACACGACCGTCATGACCACCCTCGATCGACTCTACAAGAAGGGTGTGCTCGCGCGCCGGCAGGCTGGCCGCGCATTTCTCTATTCGGCGGCGCTGACCCGCACGCAGCTTCAGGCGCAGATCGCCGGCGGCGTCCTGAGCGGCCTGCTCCAGGGGCGCGACGGCGCGACCGCGCCGGTGCTGTCGAACTTCGTGGAGTCGGTCAGCGCCCAGGACGGCGGGCCGGAGCTGCTGCGCGAGCTCGAGGCCATCGTCCGGCAGAAGCGCCGGCAGCTCGCGAAGGACCGGACGCGCTGAGCGTCTCATTCGCTGGCGCTCACTGCGTTCTCTAGTTCCGTCGTTTCTCGAAGAACGCCCGCGCCGACTTCCGGTCGGCATCGATCGCCGGCATCGCCCAGAATGCCTGCGCCGGCGCACCGGCGTCCTGGGTGACGCTGAAGATCACGCGCCACGCCGTCTTCCAGGGCTGATAGAAGAGACTCAGCTTCCGTCCCGCATATCCCGACAGATCCACTTCCATCGGCACCCAGCCGTCGCCGCACGCCGCCGCGGCCACCGGGCGGACGAGCAGGGCCTCATAGGTGCGGTCGTCGCTGATGCCGATGCGGAAGCTCGCGGACGCATCGGCGCCGCCGGTGAGCGCCGCCGCCGTGACGAGCCGCCCGCGCTCCGGGAGCGTCGTCTGCCACGTGACGCGACTCACGGGCGGTACCGAGAGACTCGGCCTGGAGTCATCGCCGCACCGATGCTGGACGACAGTGAAGGCCCCCTCGCCTGGCCGCAGCTCGGCCTGATCGACCCGCTCGAGCAGGTCGATGACGCGCACCGGTGCGCTCGTGTTTCGGTTGCATGCCGCGGCGAAGAGGATGGCGACGGCCAGGGCGACTGCGGACGCACGCCGCGCGAGGCCTTCGGCCGCCGCACGCGCGCTCGACCATGCCCACTGGAAGTTGAAACCACCCAGCCGTCCGTCGACGTCGAGCATCTCACCGACCAGAAAAAGACCGGGCTGTTTCCGCGACTCCATCGTGGCGGGATCGACTTCGTCCAGTGCGACGCCGCCCGCCGTGGCTTCCGCGTAGTTATAGCCCCGGCTGTCGCGCACCGGCAGGGGAAAGGCGGTCAGGCCGTGGGAGAGCGCGCGCCGCTGCTCCCGGCTGAACTGCGCCAGACGGACGGCGCCGTCGATGCCGAGCGCGTCGAGCAGCGCCGCGGCCGCGGACGCGGGCAGCAGCTCGGCGAGCGCATTCTGCAGGGCGAGCCGCGGATGTTGAGACGACAGACGCGTCCATGCGGTCTCGATGGACTCGAAGGTGTGGCCCGGCCTGAGGTTGGCGCGCAGCGACGGTTGGTGGCCCTCGAGGCGCGCGCGGAGCCAGTGGCGCGACATGTCGAGCGCTGCGGGACCGCTGATGCCGAAGTGCGTCCAGAGCATGGGCCCCTGGATCCGTTCCGCCGTGCGGCCGTTGCTGCGCAGGGCGAGCTCGACCTCCTGGGCGACACCCGAGAGGCGCTCGTGGATACCTGGTGCCTCGAGCACCATCGGGGCCAGCGCCGGCGTGGTGGGGACGATCGTGTGTCCGAACGCGCGTGCGATCAGCAGGCCGCCGCCGTCGCTGCCGGTCTTGGGCAACGAGAGGCCGCCCGTGGCGAGCACAACCGTCGAGGCGTGCAGAGAGCCGCGGGAGGTGTCAAGCTCGAACCCGTCGTTGACGGGTTCGATCCGGTGCACGCGCGTTGACGGACTCAGCGCAACGTCCAGGGAGGACAGGGCGCCGAGCAGCGCGTCGAGAACATCGCGCGAGCGATCGGATCGAGGGAAGAGCTTTGCCGTCGGCTCCTCTTTGAGCGGAACGCCCAACTCGTGAAAGAACGCGATCGTCTCCGCCACCGGCAGGCGCGCGAGCACGCGCCGGATGATCGTCCGGCGGCCGCCCCAGTAGTCCCGTTCCGTGACGACCGCGTTGGTGACGTTGCAGCGCGACCCGCCGCTCACGAGAATCTTGGCGCCCGGCCTGGCGGCACCGTCCACCACGCGGACGGTCCGGCACCCGAGCCTCCGCGCAAAGATCGCCGTGGCGAGTCCGGCGGCGCCGGCGCCGACGATGACGATCTCCGTGGACACGCGGCTTACGGCAGATGGCGGACGGCGAGCTCCATCAGGGCATGCAGCTGGCGTGAAACCGGGTCGGTGAAGAGGAGGGCACCGGTGGCCGCGGCGAGCCCGGCGGCGGTCAGCATCCGGGCCGTCGCGTCGCTCGCCCCGCTCCCTGCCGAGAGCAGCCGGCGGACGCGGTGCTCGAGATGGGTGCCTTCGTAGAAGGCCAGCGCCGGCATCCATCGCGGGGGTGGTCCTTCGGCCATGCCGGCCACTCGCACGAGCGCGGCGGCCAGTTCCGTCCTGTCGGCGGCCTGCGGTCCGGCTGCCTCGTCGTCGGCCGCTTCCTCGGCCGCGGCCGCCCATGCCGCCTCGAACTCGCGCCCCGCGGTCAGCAGGAGGAGGGGATCGGGCAGGCAGCGCATGATCGCTCGTACGAGGTTGTCGCGGCGCCGCACGTGCGCGGCTTCATGCCGGATCACCGCCTCGAGCTCACCGGGTGTGCAGCCATGAACGATCCGCGTTGAGAGGAGAAGCCGGGTGCGGAACAGGCCGGTGACCGCAGCCACGGGGTACGCCGTGTCCACGATCCAGATCTCCGGTCCGTCGCCGCGCAGCCATCGCCGCCCGGACTGCCGCAGCAGGGCGGTGCATCTCGCGCTGGCGCGCCACGACTGCGCGGTCCGGGCGAGCGCGGCGATCAGGAGAAGAGAGGTGACGAAGGCGGACGCGAGAAGCAGCACTCCCGGCACCTCTGTTGTATCGCGCGGCTCGAAGCGCAGGTACACCGACGCGAAGAGGACGGCTGCGGCCGCGCCTGCCGCCAGTGGCAGCAGTCGCGCGAGGGCGAGTACGCGCGCGCGTCCGGCCGCATCCCGTTCTGCGGCTCGGCGGCTGATTCGGCGACGCGCCCCCGCGACGCCCATGGCGCTGACCATGCCGGCGGCCGCGTAGGCGCCGAGCGGGATCAACGCGAGCAGGATGTAGTAACGCATGCGGTGACGAAAACGCGACTATGGTAAACCATCCCGGCAATTACGACCGCTGGTAGTATTCGGGCCCGCCACGATCTACTGAACACCAATTTCCGTGCATTTCAACGTCCTCAACCGCAAGGTCCACCACTGGGCGAGTTTCATCGTCGCACTCCCGATCCTGGTCATCATCGCCAGCGGCATTCTGCTGCAGATGAAAAAGCAGTGGGACTGGGTCCAACCGCCTGAGATCCGCGGCACCGGCACGGTGCCGGCGATCGGGTTCGAGCAGATGATGGCCACGCTCGAGGCCACGCCGTCCCTCGGTGTCGCGGGCTGGGACGATGTGAGCCGGATCGATATCCGGGCGGACCGCGGACTCGCCAAGATCACGCTCGTCAGCGGATGGGAAGCACAGATCGACCTCGGCACCGGCGCGCTGCTGCAGACGGCGTATCGGCGCTCGGATCTCATCGAATCGATCCACGACGGGTCGTTCTTCGCGGGGGACTGGACGAAGCTCGGGATGTTTCTTCCGGCGGGGCTCGTCCTGCTGCTGCTCTGGCTGACAGGACTCTGGATGTGGTGGGTGCCGTTCATCGGCAAGCGCCGGCGCCGGAAGCCGCTGGCGAGCCGCAAGGCCGCGGCGATCGCCGCCATGGCGGTCGGCCTGCCCGCGCTCGTGATCGCGCAGCCGCGTCTGGCCGTCGATCCGATCATCGGTCACTGGGAGTCGGCGGTCGAGAACGGTGAGGCGGTGGTGCTGGCCGATGCGCGCAAGTGGAAGACCGAGAAGGCCGCGACGCCATTTCCCATCGCCGCCGTCCGCGGCGTCGATAATTTCGTGGATGGCGTGCTGACCGTGAACTTCAAGCTGGTGGCGGGTGAGTCGGACCAGATCGCCGGGCTCGTCTTCGGCCTCACGCCCGCGAACGAATACTTCTACGCCCGGTACAACACCAAGGACGGCAACGTCGCG
Source organism: Vicinamibacterales bacterium (assembly GCA_040881785.1). GTDB lineage: Bacteria > Acidobacteriota > Vicinamibacteria > Vicinamibacterales > 2-12-FULL-66-21 > JACDCA01. The sequence continues at coordinate 22,379 of JBBECO010000027.1, read as the reverse complement.
CTCTGGCAATTCGTCAACGGCGATCGCCAGCGCATCGTCGAAGGGCACGAGCACCTGCAGCTGCCGCTCGGTGCCTGGCACGACCTGCGCGTCGAAGTGCGCGGTACAACCGTGCGCGCCTCGGTCAACGACACGCTGCACCTCGAGCACACGCTCGCGGCGCCCGTCTCCGGACGCGTCGGCTTCTACACGAAGCGCGACAGCGTCACGGCCTTCAAGGCCTTTACGCTCTCGAAGTAGTGCGGATTCGCGACGGTGTAGCGCAGCCCTTCATGGGCTGCCTTTGTCTTCGGACAATATCCACGCCACCGCACCCGCAAGATTGTCCGTGACCGCATCGGCGCTGACGCCCGCCTTTGGCGCCCGCTCGTCGGCCGCGCCGTAGCCGGTCCGCACGAGGACCGTCTTCGTCCCCGCCGCGCGTCCCGCTTCCAGGTCTTTCCATCGATCGCCGACCGTGTACGAGCGCGCGAGGTCGAGATCGAGCTCCTCGGCCGCGCGGCGGAGGAGACCGGGCTGCGGCTTGCGGCAATCGCACGACTGGCGCAGCGACTCGACGATACCGTGCGGATGGTGCGGACAGTGGTAGAAGCCGTCGATATGCGCGCCGCCGGCGGCAAGCCGTGCCTCGATGTGCCGGTGGGCCTCCGAGACGAACGCCTCGCGCACGATGCCTCGCGCGATGCCGGCCTGGTTGGTGATCACGACGACCGCAAAGCCCGCGCGATTCAACTGGCGGATGGCGTCAACGGTAAAGGGGAAGAAGACCAGCCGATCGAGGTGACTCAGGTACCCGGCTTCCTCGATGAGTGTGCCGTCACGATCCACGAATACCGCGCGTCTGCTCACGGTGTGAGTGTACCGCAGCGTTAGAATGAGGGCGATTCCGGCTCGACGACGGCCGCCGGCGTTCGCTTGTCGATCTTCCGCGCCGGCACGCCCGCGTAGATGCTGTCGGCATCGAGCGTCGAGCCCTTGAGCACGACACTCAACGCGCCGATCTGGCAGCGCTCGCCGGCCTCGACGTTGATGCCGACCATGCTGCCCAGGCCGACCGTCACAAACCGTCCGAGCTTCACTCCTCCCGTCCTCACTATCCCGCCTTCGACGGTGTGCCCCGACAGATGCACGCTTTCACCGATCACGACCCCGTCCCCGAATTCGAGGAGATTGTGATCGGAGATCGAGAGGCTGTTGATGTGCACGCCGCGCCCGATCCGCGCGCCATTCCAGCGCAGGTAGGCCGTCCACAGCGGCGACGCGCGGAAGACGGTGCCGACGAGCACGCGCACGACGTGGGTCGAGGTCATGTAGCGGACCCAGTCCATCAGCGGCCACTCGAGATCGCGCAGCTTCCACTGGGCGTCCGGCGCCGTCCGCCATCCGAACGCCCGCGTCGCGAGCGCGGACAGCCCGACCAGGGCGATCGAGAACACGAGATACGCCGGCACCAGCGTCGTCGCCACGATCACGGGCCGGAGCAGCGGGAAATCGGGGATGGCCCAGGTGAGCGTCCACGTCCAGAAATAGAACGCGGGCAGCACGGAGAGACCGAAGACGAGACTCTCGACGACGAGGATCGAGACGATCGTCCAGGCAACGCGGCCGGTCTGAGCTGGGGTCACGGCCGAGACGCTACCATAAGACTGAATCGCGCGCGGCCTGGTCCGCTGCCCGCGCCGCATGGCTGCCCTCGGGCCTGTGGTAGTGTTTGTCTCGACGAGGGTTCTTCTTGCCCATGCCGCGTCACCCGACCGTCGGCTCGGGCGCGTCGGAGATCCGGCCCGCCCGCCGCAGCGTGCTGAACTGGCTTCTCGCCACGTGGGGCGGCGGCATACTTGCGTCCATCCTCTATCCGATCGCGCGTTATCTGGCGCCTCCCGATATTCCGGAGGCGCCATCGCTCTCCGTCAGCGCCGGCGGTGCCAGTACCCTGCGGCCGAACTCCGGTCGCGTGGTGCCATTCGGATCGCGGCCGGCGATCGTCCTCCGCACGCCGGGCGGCGAGCTGCGTGCATTTACGGCGATCTGCACGCATCTGGACTGCACCGTGCAATACCGGTCCGACCTTCAACGCATCTGGTGCGCCTGTCACAATGGGGAGTACGACTTGAACGGCCGTAACGTCGCGGGCCCGCCGCCGCGGCCCCTCGAGGCGTACGACGTGAACGTGAAGGACGACGAGATCGTGATCTCTCGGAGGTCATGATGCGTGGGCGTCTTCGCCCGTGGCTCGAGGAGCGATTACCGCTCGCCGGCCTGATCGAGACGCTTCGCCACAAGACCGTACCGCATCACCGCTACTCCGTTTGGTACTACTTCGGCGGCATGACGCTCTTTCTGTTCGGGATTCAGGTGGGTACTGGTGCGCTCCTGCTGCTGTACTACCGGCCGAGCGCGAACGAGGCCTACGAGAGCATCCAGTTCATCGTGACGCACGTGCCCTTCGGGTGGCTCGTTCGGTCCATTCATGCCTGGGCGGCCAACCTGATGGTGGTCTGCGCCTTCGCGCATCTGTTCAGCGTGCTGTTCCTGCACGCGTACCGGCGGCCCCGCGAGCTCACATGGGTGAGCGGCGTGGTCCTGCTCCTGCTCACGCTGGCGTTCGGGTTCACGGGGTATCTCCTCCCGTGGAACGACGTATCCTATTTCGCGACCCGGGTCGGGACTGATATCCCCGCCACTGTTCCCGCGGCCGGCGACTTCATCGTCCGGTTCTTGCGCGGGGGGGACGACGTGACGGGCGCGACGCTGACGCGTCTGTTCGGTTTTCACGTCGCCATCCTCCCGGCCCTTGCCACGATGCTGGTCGCCCTTCACCTGCTCCTCGTCCAGCGGCACGGTATGAGCCTGCCGCCCTCAGTCGAACAACGCGCGGCGAAGGACCCGGCCGCGATCCGCGCGATGCCGTTCCTGCCGCATTTTCTGCTGCGGGATCTCTTTGCGTGGACGCTTGTGCTCGCGCTGCTCGCGGCTCTGGCGACCTTCTACCCCTGGGAGCTGGGGACGAAAGCCGACCCCTTCGCGCCCGCACCGGCCGGGATTCGTCCGGAGTGGTACTTCCTCTGGGCCTTCCAGGCGCTGAAGTACATGCCGCCGCGTGTTGCCGGCATTGATGGAGAATTCCTGGCGGTCGCGCTGATGGGTGCCGGCGCGGTCGCCGCGCTCCTGTTGCCGTTGGTGGCGGGTCGCACCCCTCGCTCACGTCAGATCGTCGTGTGGGTGGGGCTGTTCACGGTGGTCTTCATGGCGGCGATGACGTGGCTGGCGCTCACGGGATCCGCGCCATGAAGCATTTCCTGACGGCCGCCGGCATCGTCATCACCCTCGCGTTCCAGCCGCGGCACGTGGAGGCACAAAGCGGGATCGAAGCCGCAACGGCCGCGTTCAAAGACGACGTGCACGCGAGTGCGGGCCTGACGTGCGACGCGTGCCACACGGGGATGGCCCAGGGAGGTGAGCGCGACGCGGCGGTCCCGCGCACCGCCATTGCCCCCCTGTGTGCCCGGTGCCACAGCGACGCGGGCTACATGCGGACGTTCGACCCGCAGGTACGGATCGATCAACTTGCGCAGTACCTGACGAGCACGCACGGCACGCGAATGGCCGCCGGTGACGTGCGCGTCGCCACGTGCAGCGACTGCCACCTCGCTCATGGGATCACGCGGGTACGCGATCCCCGTTCGCCGGTCGCCCCCTTGAACGTCGCGACCACGTGCGGTCGCTGTCACGGTGATGCGGCGCGCATGGGGCCGTTTGGACGGGACACGGCTCCTCCTGACGACTGGTCGGCAAGCGTTCACGCGGCTGCGCTGCTGAAGCGCGGCGACACCTCGGCGCCCACCTGCAGCTCGTGCCATGGCAGTCATGGCGCCGCCCCGCCGGGCGCCGCCAGCGTGGCCGATGTGTGTGCGCAGTGCCACGTGCGGCAAGCCGAGCTGTTCAGGGCGAGCCCCAAGAAGGCGATCTTCGACGAGATCGGCCAGGCCGAATGCCTCGCGTGTCATGGCAACCACCGGATCGAATCGCCGGCCGACTCCTGGATTGGACTGAACGACGGTGCCGTCTGCGCGCAGTGCCACGACGAGACGCTTGGCGGCGCGCAGGCCATTCGCGACGTTCGACAGCAACTCGATCGCCTGTCGGCCGCCGTCGCAGCGGCCGACGCCGTGCTCACCCGGGCGGAACGGGCGGGCATGCTGGTGGACGAAGGACGGCTGGCGCTGCGCGAGGCGCGAGACCACCTGCTCCACTCGCGGGTGCTCGTCCATGCGTTTGCGGTACAACCCCTTGCCGCCATGGCGGCGGAGGGCGCAACGGCCGCCCGCCGCGCGCAGGACGGGGGCGACGGGGCGATCCGGGAGATCGACGTCCGGCGACGCGGTCTCGCGGTCGCGACCGTGCTCGTCTTCGCATTTCTCCTGACGCTCTGGTGGAAGATCCAGCGTCTGCCTGACATCCACCGCGAGTAGAAACGCTTCGCCTGGCGATGAGATGCGGCATGGCATGAAGGATGGCCGCCGATTGCAGGGCAGCCCGTCGCCTGACACGAGAGCGAAGGCTGGCGTCCCCAATGTCAGCCAGTTGGAACCAAATCGCCGGCTGGCTCGAGCAGATTGACCGCCTGCCCCACGCGGCCTGAGCGCGTGCCGGGCGGTCGCCAAGAGCGAGTGCCGACGATCGGGCGGATGAGCGGCTATGCCTCCATCCGGATGCGTTCGCCGATCTCGGTGAGATCTGGGAATACATCGCGCAGAACAACGTTGATGCCGCCGACCGGGTTCTCGCCGACATCCATTCGACCCTCACCACGCTCGCCGGATGTCGCGAGGAAACGCCGCATACAACTCTCCTTGTGTGCCGAGATACCTATAGAGAGGCTGGGCCGTGCCTGATTGGCTCACCTGGCCGCGGGCCGACGTTGTTCACGCGCCAGACCTCGCGGATTCTGCGGCGTCCGTCGCAACCAACGGCCGTGGGTCGTAGAACGGGCGTGCTTCGACGATCTCGCCGTTCACCACACGGAACCAGTCGAACGCGGGGATGATGCCCTTGGTCGTGTGAAGCTGGAAGCGCACCGCGACTTTCTCACCGTCGGAGATCGCGTGATCGACCTGGACGTCGAGGATTACCGGCAGCACGCCGCGCAGAAACTCACGGACCGCGTCCGCACCGCGCAACGCCTCCACCAGCGGGCTTTCGAACCGGACGTCCTTCGCGAAGCGGATGTGGTCCACATCCCCGCTTCGCAATCCCTCGACGTAACTGAGCGCCGCCTCTCGTGCGAGATCGGGCGCCATGTAGAACTCCCACGCAATGCGATCCGGATCCTTGAAGGCGACGTACTGACGATTCAGCGCCGGGTCCAGACGCACGCCGGTGTTCTCCACCTGCGCGGCGGCCAACGCGCCGGCGACGCGGGCCAGCTCACGCTCGTCGGCGCACGCGAGCGCCACGTGGTCGAGACCTACGCGAAACGGACTGAACACATCGTCCACAGCCGTGCCTGTTTCAGGGCCGCGAATCGCGACGGCCGTGTGACCGGCCAGGAAAAGGAAGATGCCAGGCCCTTCCAGCACCACCGGAAAGCCCAATGTTTGCGCATAAAACGCGCGCGACCGCCGCAGATCTGTGACGCGGAGGGCGAGGTGATGTACGCCGCTCGTGTCGATGTTCATGGACATGACGTCGCTCCTTGTGTCGCTTGACACTCTGCACACTGACGCGGAGAATAGTCGCCGTGCGCGGCGCGTGTCCCTAAGCGACAACAAAAGATCGCCAAAGAAATCCCAAACATGGACGCGCTCTCAGCCATCACCTACCGATTTGCGTCGTTCGAGCTTCGACCGGGCGAACACGTGCTGCTCCGCGACGGCCACCGGGTATCGCTGAGCCCAAAGGCATTCGATCTATTGAAACTGCTCGTAGTCCATCACGGCCGCGTCGTCGACAAGCCACATATGCTCGAGGCGTTGTGGCCCGACACGTACGTCGACGAAGCGAATCTGTCGGTCCAAATAGCCGCGGTACGGAAGGCGCTCGGCCTGCCAGGCGAGAAGTTCATCGAAACGATCGCAAAGCGCGGCTATCGCTTTGTTGCGCCAGTCGAAACGGTTTCGGAGGACGACTCCCCGGGACCTACCAAGCCGGGCGCGTACGTCTTTTATAAGCGGGCGAATCAGCTCGCGTACGAGACGACGCAGCTGGAACAGGCACGCGATTTGTACGAAGCCGCCCTACGACAAGACCCGGGCTTCGTGGCGGCGTGGGCACGACTCGGTCGCTGCTATCGGGTGATCGGCAAATTCGGCGCATCAGGCAGCGACGCGCAGGCCTGTTTCGTGCAGGCCGAACGCGCCTTCGAGCGCGCGCTTGCGCTCGATCCAGGCTCATCCCTCGCCCACAGCCTGTACGCGCAGCTCGAAGTCGACACGGGCAAGGCGCACGACGCGATGTTGCGGTTGCTCTCCCTCGTCGAACGCCGCGGCCGTGCGGCGGACTTATACGCGGGCCTGGTTCATGCCCTCCGCTTCTGCGGCCTGCTCGACTACTCGGTGGCGGCGCATCGAAAGGCGCGGGCGCTCGAACCCGCCATTCCGACGAGCGTTCATCACACCTGGTGGATGAAAGGCGAGTACCTCAACGCCCTGAGCGAGACGTACGGCGATATTGGTTATATGCCTGGACTGGCGCTCGCGTCAGCCGGTCAGACGCGCGACGCGATTGCGGCGCTTCGATGGCGGGAGCGCGAAAGCGCCGATCTGAAAACGGCGCCGTACATGACGTCGCTGCGGGCGCTGCTCGAAGACAAACGTGATGAAAGCATCGCAGCCCTCGATCAAGCGTCAGTGCTTCAACTCGACGGCGAGGCGATGTATTACATCGCGCGCAGCTACGCAAAGCTCGGGTTGCACGAACGGTTTCATTCCGCCATGGAGCGGGTGGTCGACGGCGGCTTCTTCTGCTACGACACGTATCTCGCCGATCCCTGGCTCGATACGGTTCGCCGAGACGCGCGCGTGGCGGCGCTTCTCGCACGCGCGCACAGTGGCATGCTCCGCGCCAGGGCGGCCTTCGAAAACGCCCGAGGCGCGCAGTTCCTGTCGGCGACGTAACCCATGCCGATGTGCTCAGCCCGGGATGAGCGGCTGCGCCTTCCATCCGGATGCGTTCGCCGTCGTCGACGAGATGTGGGAATCACGTCGCGCAAGACAGCGTGGATGCCGCCGGCCGAGTTCTCGCTGACATCCAGTCGACCCCTCACCTAGCGGGATTGCCACGCGAGAAGCGGAGGGCGGTCCAGAGGACGCGGCCGGTCTGCGCTGGGGTCACGGCCGAGACGCTACCACAGCAAGGGCACGCGCCGACGGCCTTCAGTCGGCTATGATGGCCGCCGGCAGACCGTCCGAGGAGGACACATGTTCGTTGATGCGGTCCGGTCGCTTCGTGCGGCACGAGGCGTGACGCTCTTCATCCTCTTCATCCTCACCCTCACCATTTCGGTGGCGACGGTGACCTTCTCGGTCGTGGACGCCGTCGTCCTTCGCCCGTTGCCGTTCGACAAGCCTGGCGGGCTGGCGGTCATCGAATACGACCGCGGCGATGGGGTCATGCAGCACGTCCGCTCCCTGTCGCCGTTCAAGTTCCTCGCAGTGAAGGACAGGGCCGGCGCCTTTGCAGCTGTCGCGGCCGTCTGGCGCGGATCACGTGCCATGCCGTCGGACGGCGAGGCCGCACGCATTCCGTCGGCAGCCGTGACGGCGTCCCTGTTCGACGTGCTTGGCGTGCGGCCGCTGCTCGGTCAGACCTTCAGCGCCGCTCACGAAGTTGCAGGGAACGATCGAGTCACCGTCATCAGCCACGCCCTCTGGCGCGGCCGGTTCGGTGGCGACGCGGGGATCGTGGGGCGCACGCTTCAGATGAGTGACGGCCCGCTTCTTGTGCTCGGCGTGATGCCGGAGCATTTCTCGTATCCCATTTCGGACGACCGCGTGCCCGATTTGTGGACGCCGTTCGTCATTCCCGACGAGGAGCGGATCAAGGACGAGAGCTCGTATCTGCACGTCGTGGCCCGTGTGGCGCCTGGGACCTCGATGGGTCAGGCGCAGGCCATGGCCGATTCGGTGAGGGCGGGTCTGGCCCAGGCCCACCCGGTACGGTACGAGCGGGGCCGGTTCGTCGTGACCCCGCTCGACGAAGCCGTCGTGGGGCCCACGCGCGGCTGGATGCTGCTCGTGCTCTTCGCCGTCGGCGTGCTCGTGCTCGTCGCCTGCGCGAACGTCGGCAACCTCCTGTTGACGCGGGCGCTTCAGCGGGAGCGCGAGCTTTCGATCCGCGCGTCGCTCGGCGCCACGCGGGCACGGCTCGTGGGATCGCTCCTGATCGAAAGCCTCATCCTGTCTCTGAGTGCCGTGGCGCTGTCGCTGGTGCTGGCCTCGTGGGGGATCGAGGCCGTGAAGGCGGCGCTGCCGCCGGGGATCGCCCGCGCGCACCTGATCGCGCTTGACGTTCGGGTCTTTGCCGCCGCAGTCGTCGCCGCGAGCGTCACCGGGCTGCTGTTCGGCGCGTTCCCGGCCCTGCAGGGAGCCCGCGTTGATCTGGCGACGTCGCTGAAGGGGGGCGCGACCGTGACGTCCGGCAACCGCTGGCGCAGCTCGGTCCTGGTGGCCGAAATTGCGTTTGCGAGCGTCCTCCTGGTGGCCACGACGCTCTTCGTGTCCAGCTTCATCCGCCTGACGCGTGTCGATCTCGGCTTCGACCGGTCGAACCTGCTCGTGGTGACGTCGGTGAGCGGTCTCGAGGGCTCGGTCAGCGATCTGACCGCGCGGCTGGAAGCGCTGCCCGGCGTCGCGGCCGTCGGCGGAGCTTCGGCCGGCTCCCCGCCGCTCGTGGCGGCTGGCTTCAGCGGTGGGTCGTCAGCCACGCGGCTGCAGGTGCCGGATGCGGCGCCCGGAGCCGCGCCCGTGACGGCGGACTTCAATCGGGTGACGCCGGGCTACTTCGCCGCGGCGCGGATCCCGATTCTGAAGGGGCAGGGCTTCGGGGATGCCAGTGCGTCGGCGCCGACCGTCGTCCTCGACGAACTCGCGGCCCGGCAACTGTTCGGCGAGCAGGATCCGATCGGCCGCGAGGTTGTCTACGGGAACAAGACGAGGGCGACGGTGATCGGCGTGGTCTCGAACGTGCGGATGCGTGGGCCCGAGGCTCCGTCGAGTCCCCAGGCGTACTTTCCAGGTCCCGCGACCGCGAGATCCTACTCGTACCTGGTGCGGACGACTGCGCCGGTATCGACGGTGGTGCCGGCGCTGCAGGCGGCCATCGCGTCGCTACGGCCCGAGGGAAGCCGTCCGGCCGAGATCCGTCCCGTGGAAGGGGCGTTTCGAAACATCACGGCGCGCCGGCGATTCAGTGCCGGACTGATGGCGCTGTTCGGCGCGCTTGCGCTGCTGATCGGTGCAGCGGGCGTCTACGGCGTGGTCTCTTCGTCGGTCGCGCAGCGCACGCGGGAGATCGGTCTGCGCCAGGCGCTCGGGGCGACGCGGGCGCAGATCGGCGGGGCAGTGCTGGGGCAGATCGGCCGGCAGCTGGCGGTCGGATTGACCCTCGGCCTCCTGGTGGCGTGGTTCGTGTCCCGAGGTTTCGCGGCGTTGTTCTTCGAGGTCCGTCCGACCGACGCGTGGGTCTACGCGCTGGTGGCCGCGGCGCTGATGGTCGTCGGTGTGGCCGCCGCGCTGGTGCCCGCGCGGCGCGCCTCGCGAGTAGACCCCCTGATCGCGCTGCGGGCCGAGTAGTTCCGCTCCGCCGGGGGTGCGTCGCGTGAACATTGACTGGCCCTCAAACGCTGTGCGATAACGCCCGGCATCCGGGGAGGTAAAGCATGATGCGGAGACTGCTCGCAGGTGTGATCGTGTTTGGTGTGATCGGCGTTGCCGTGCAGCTCACGGCGCAGAAGCCGGTGACATCCGGGCGGACGATATGCGTGCCTTACGATCCCGCCAGGCTGTATATCGAGGAGGTTGGGAGCACCGGAACATGGAGGTTGTCGCGCGGTGACGGCGCAATCTTCAAAGTGTTCGCCGACCGGGAGGATGCGGAAGCAGGACTCGCGGTCGCAAGGGAGCACACCCAGCTTTGCTACATCGGCAAGAGCAACACGCGCCCGAATCGTCTGAATTACATCATGGAGTATTGGAAGTAGATCGCGCGGCGGGACAGCCGTCGCGTGTCAGTGACTCGCCCGCCTGAGGGCTGCTGGCTTGCCCAGCCAAAGCTCGTTCACGTTTCAGGTGAGCGAAGGCTGGCGTCCCCAATGCCCGCCCGTTGGAACCATCTCGCCATCTGGCTCAGGCAGGTTGACAACTTGCGTCAGGCGGCGTGAGTTGATGCGCCGGTCGCTCTCCGAAGCCGCACAGAGGACCCCATGTTCAACACTGTCTTCGTCTGCATCGGTTTCATGCTTGCCATCCTCTATATCGACTTGATGTTCGACGTGATGGCGGTGCCGTACAGGCGCAGCAGGGCGACACTGCCGAAAGACGTGCTCGATCCAATCACGTCCTACTATGGCCGCGTCACGCAGAACCCGTACGTTCTCATGTTCGTCATGCTGACGACGACGATTGCTGTCGTGCTGCAGATCGTGTACGGCCTGACCTCCCGGTGGGCGGCGTACACCTCGCTGGCCGCGATGGGGCTGGCCATGGTGGTTGGCGTCGTCAAGGTAATCCCGGCGGCGCAACGGCTCGCGTCCGGCAAGGATCCCGCGGAGGTGCAGACGCGCCTCATTCACGGGGTGTTCACCGCGCACGTCCTTTCACTCGTCTGCATCCTCGTGCTGGCGGCCATTCAGCTGATCGCGGCAGGCAGGGGCATGCCATGACGAGGCTCGCTGTTGGGGCAAGCGCGCACGCTGTGCCCGATTGCCAGACAGCCGCGCCGGTTTGGTCGTTTTGCGAACAGCCTGCTATCATTGAGCGTTCCGCAGGTCATCCGGAACGCGCACAGTGCACGCCTCGCCGTCCCCATCGTCCAGAGGCCTAGGACGTGGCCCTTTCAAGGCTAAAACGCGGGTTCGAATCCCGCTGGGGACGCCACCTGATTTTCACAGCCGTCAGCGCACGTCAAGTAAAGGCCCTCCTTCCAATCCTCACCAGCGTACTTGACCACACATACGCACCTTGCGTAGGATCGAGATGTGGAGTTCATTGAGGCGCCGCTATTTACGCAGCTCCTCCCAGACTTCCTCACGGACGACCAGTATGGCGAGCTTCAACAGCATCTGAGCAGCGACCCGGACGTCGGCGATGTCATTCCGGGAACCGGCGGCTTCCGAAAACTGCGGTGGGTGGATAGACGCAGGGGAAAGGGAAAGCGGGGTGGCCTGCGGCTGATCTACTACCACTTCCTCGCGGATGCGCAGGTATGGCTGATCACCGTCTATGCCAACGACTCGATGGCCGATCTGAGCCCTACGGAGAAGCGCCTGCTCAAGGCAGCAATCGAACGGGAAACCAAGGAGCGCGCGAAGCGTCGGACGGAACGGAGAAGCCAGCAATGACCAAGAGCAGCAAGCGAGCCAAGGCACCGAAGAAGCGGAGCTTGTTCCGCGAACTCATGTCCGGTGTGCAAGCGATGCGCGATCACCGCGAGGGGCGTCTTACGCTGCGGACTCACAAAATCGAGCCGATCTCAGTGCCCACCGTGGACCCTGATTTTGTTCGAGAGACGCGCGAATCGCTCCATATGTCGCGTCAGGTATTCGCATTCAAGATCGGGGTCAACCCGAGAACTCTCGAACGCTGGGAGCAGGGCCGGAGCAAGCCGAATGAGCAAGCCTCGGCGCTGATCCGACTCGTTCGGAAGTACCCGGATACGCTCGAACGCCTCGAATCGTTAAGCGTGCCTGCCTGAGACGTGGTCCGCAACATCATGCGGATTTCCAAGGATCACGGGAGCAACCGGCCACAGAGAGTGCTGTCCGCTTGCGGGCTCATTTCAGAGACACCCCGCGGAGCCAAAGCGCATAAGGAACCACACCGACCAGCGTCACCCCAGCTCCGACGAGCGTCGTCCACGGCTGCTCGAGCAGCGCACTCCCGACGATCCAGGCGGTCCCGGCGATGAACACCAGCGGGACGACGGGGTAGCCCGGCGTGCGGTAGGGCCGGACGAGATCAGGACGCCGGCGGCGCAGGACGATCACGCCAGCCACCGCCAGTGCGAGAAACGGCCAGATCCCCAGCACGAAGGCTGCCGCGAGCTGCTCGAAGGTGCGCAGCCACACGCACGCCAGGGCGACGGCGGCGTGGACGGCAACGGCGAGATGCGGTGTGCCGAAACGCGGGTGGAGACGCGAGAGTGGCGAGAACAGCAGGCCTGTGCCTGCCATCGCGAAGAAAATCCGCGGGTTCGCGAGCGCGAGCGCGAGGATCGTGCCGAAGGTCGATCCCACGACGAGGATGGTCACGCTGCGGGCGCCCGCGCTGCCCATGACGCGCGCCATCATGTCCGAGGCGACGACAGGCGACGTGCGCAACTGATCGAAGGGGAGCACGTACATGTAGGCGGCGTTCGCCGAGACGTACACCACCACGACGATCAGCATGCCGACCAGCAGCGCGCGAGGCAGCGCCCGGCCGGGGTCGCGCACCTCGCCGGCGACCGAGACCATGTCGTGGAAGCCGTTGTACGCCCACAACGCCGCGACAAGGGCGAATCCGACGCCACCCCAGCGCGCCTCCGAATGAAGTGGGGCGCCAGCGCCGAAGGACCCCGCGCTTCCATCGCCCAGGATGAAGGCCGTCATCACCAGCGCGGCGATCGCGGCGACCTTCGCACCCGACGCGGCGCTGAGGACTGTGCCCAGCCCGCCGACGGATCGATACGCCGCCGCGGAGACGATCAGAATCAGGATCGACGCCATGAGGCGGACGCCGAAGGCCGCCGGCACATCCACGCCGAGCGCCTGGAGGTACTCGGCGCAAATGAGCGCGACACCCGCGCTGGCGGCAGGTCCCACCACGAGCACGGTCCAGCCGAACAGGAACGCGGTGAGGTTGCCGTAGGTCTCCTGGAGATAGACGAAGACGCCGCCGGATCGCGGAAACGCGGCGGCCAGCTCCGCGAGCGAGAGGGCGCCGCACATCGAGATGACGCCGCCGAGCACCCACACGAGCGCCGCGGCCCAGGGCGAACCGACCTGGTCGGCGACGGCAGACGGCATGCGAAAGATCCCGCTGCCGATGATCGTGCCGATCACGATGGCGACGGTCGGCCAGAAGCCGAGGCGTCGCGCCAGGCCATCGGGGACGGCTCCGGCGATGGGGGAACGCAATGGCGGGGACGCGATCACAGGCGTCAATTAACCGGGCAGCTTCGCGATCCCGTAGCCGAGGCGGAACGTGATGGTGCCGATCTTCTGCGCTTCCTCCTCGGTCGGCAGCTCGAAGTCCAGCGCGTCGGCGAGCCGGTCGAGCACGTTGAACAGGAAGCAGACGTACGTGGCCTCACGGATCGCCTGCGCGCTGACGCCCGCGGCCTTGAGGGCGCGCATCGTGTCTGCGTTGACCTCGGTGGGGCGCAGGGTGAGCGCTTCGAGGTATGTGAGGGTGGCGCGCAGCCGCTCAGGGATCGGCGCCGTCCGCCAGTCCGCGAGCACGGCGTCCACCGTCGCCTTGTCGAGCCCCTTCACCGCAACTGCGGCGTGCGTGCTCGTTCAATAGGCGCACGAGTTGATTCGCGACACGAAGGCCGCGAACAGCTCGATCTCTCCGATGCTCCACTCGGTCGCCCCGCGCATGCCGTCCTTCATGCACGGCGCCCAGCCGTTGCCGAAGAACGCCTTGTTGTAGGAGGCCACCAGGACCGGCCCCGAGGCCCGGCCGGTCATCGCCTTGACCACCCGAAGCGCGACCTTCTGCAGCGGCCGCAGGCCCTCTTCAAGAGGCAGGCGCATCGTCGGTCTCCTCGAGCGCCGCAAGGGCGATCTCCATCCGCGTGACGCCGGCACCGAGCGCCGCCGCCACCGTCATCTCGAAGATGTCGTCGGTCGTGGACCCCGCTGATCGCATGGCGTCAACCTCGCGGTCGAGCACCTTGTAGGCGTTCAGCGCGACCTTGCGGAGGTACGGCTCGGCGGTGGGCGGCACTGCCGCGGACGGCGGCTCGTTTCGCGTGAGGGCCGCGACATGGTCATAGATGGCGCGGCGCACCTCGGACGACGAGTGCGCCGATGGGCTCGTCAGCACGCGCCGAACAAGGTGTGTGACGTCTTCTGGCAGGATCGTTGGCATGTGCGCACATTATGGGACACCGACGCCGCCCGGGAGGGGAGATTTTCCCGAGGCTGCGTGATTTCACGCCCGCCGGCCGCGGCCGGCGGCGCGGATCCTGGAAAACAGGCCTGATTTGGGCACTCCTGCTGGCGCTTCCATTGCTCACGCCTCAGCCGGGTGGGTCTGCGACTGGTCCCTGTCGCCAGGGTCCCCCGGAGGTGACACATGATTGCACTGCGCACGGTGCTCTGCCCGGTGGACTTCTCGGCGGCCACGGCCCGACAGATCGACGTGGCTGCGGACCTGTGCCGCGCCTTTGGCGCCAGGCTGGTGCTGCATCACAACAAGCACTCGCTCGGCAGCGGGGCGAACGTCGGCTGGATGTGGAACGCCGATCACCACGGCGACTCCCAGGCGGTACTCGAAGACAAGCTTCGTGACTGCCTCTCGCGTGTGCCGGAGGGCGTCACGGCCGAACAGCTCATGACTGAAGGGCCCGCCTCGCGTTCGGTCCTGGCGGTGAGCGAGGCGCTCGAAGCGGATCTCGTGGTACTGACCGCACATGGGACGCTGGCCGATGACCATGCCTCGATCACCGAACGGGTGCTCGAGCAGAGCAACCGGGCGGTGCTCGTGCTGCACGAACCGATCGTGGAGCCGCGGACACCGCACTTCGCCTCGCCGTCCCCCGAGCTTCAGGTCGTGGTGGCCCCGACAGACCTGACGCCGGAGTCGCGCCGTGCGGTGGAGCTGGGCCTCGAGCTCGCGCGGGCCCTCCCGATCGAATTGCACCTGCTGCATCTGCTTCCGAACGGGAAGACGCATCGCGGCCAGAACGGCGCGGCCGAGGAAGAGGCGCTCAAATGGATGCGCGCGCTCGTACCGCCGGAGCTCTCCGACCGCATCAAACTGCACGTCGAACACGGCGACCCGGCCGGCGGGATTGCCCGCGCCGCCGAGCAGTTGTCAGCCGCCTGCATCGTGATGGGGGAGCACACGCGGAAGCCGCTGCGCCGGTGGTTCAGTCGCGACACCTCACGCGAGGTCTTGCACAAGGCGCACTGTCCGGTGTGGTACGTGCCTGGCGGGGCAGTCGCCGTACGTGCTGAGACGTGATCCGCCGCAGGCGCGTCACTTCACGCCGAACTGCCGCTCCGCGGTGCCAAAGCGGCGTGCCGCTAGATCGCGAACCCTGATGGCGACTTTATAGACGCCCGTCGCGCTGTTCGCGTCGATCTCGAGCGGCACGCTGGCGCGGCCCGTAGGCAGCGCGAGATCCTTGACTTCCTGCAGCACCGAGCCATCCGGCGCGTAAACGACCACGTTGACGGTGCAGCCGCCCGCCGGGTCGTTCGTACAGCCCGTCGTGCGCCC
>JBBECO010000027.1:5648-6722 GCA_040881785.1 Vicinamibacterales bacterium | reverse complement strand
GGCAGCCACGGGTCCGCCGCGCGCGACTTCCGACCTGTGCTCGATGGTGCCCGTCGCCGACGCCAGCTGCTTTGCCAGGTCCGCGGGCGGCAACGTTGAAATGAGCACCTCCCATTGCAGCGTCTGCGGACCGGCCGGGGCGCCGCGCTGATCGGTTGGACGCGACTGTTGCGCAGACGCGCCAAGCACGAACGCCACGGCAAGGGCGGTGGCGCTGAGAGTGGTCTTCATGAGGTCATTATGTGGCGCATTTTCATTCCGATTCCAGAAGCCGCACCGGTCACCGAACAGGTGGCCCGCGACGGCTCGAATGTGCTTGCGTTCGCCATCAGCGGGCGTATGCTGAGAGGGGACTCCTCATATCAAGAGAGAGCGCACCATGCCTTGTGCCGTCGGCCCTCAGTCGTCGTCAGTCAGGGTCCTCCTGATCAATCCGCATGTGGATACGGCGGAGCTCTACGGCTGGGCGCTGGAGAACGCGGGGTTCGAAGTCTGCGTCGCGCCGCTCGATGGTTCGCGCCCTGTCACGTGTAATCCCGATCTGGCGATTGCGTGCATGCCTCACCCGGACGGCGCGCTGGTCCGCCGGATGGTTCCAGACAGGCGCATCCCGACGATTCTGCTGACGGGATGGGTGCAGAAAGGGACGGCCGCCCACCATGTGGACTGCGACGCGCTGATGATCATTCCGGTCAGTCCAGACGAACTGACGAAGAAAGTACGGGAGATACTGGAGCGCGCCGGGCGGCGAGATGAGCCAGCCCAGATCCCGTCGAACCCCGACAGTTCACCGCCCGCGGATTGAGCCGAGCCCCGGCCGGCCGGGCGTTCTCCAAGCTGGCCGAGTCACTACCCAAGCGGAAGGCGGCTGGTGGTTCGTCTGCCTGCATTGCGATCACATGTGGGATCAGCGGCAGGTACAAAGATAGCCGCGCCGCGAGAGAACATCACCAGCAGGCCGGGGCCCGTGTTGAACGGTGTTGAACCCGCCTTCGCCAAGGCTCCGGCGGGCAAGCCGTGGCCCGTGTTGAACGGTGTTGAACCCGCCTTCGCCAAGGCTCCGGCGGGCAAGCC
>JBBECO010000027.1:0-5548 GCA_040881785.1 Vicinamibacterales bacterium | reverse complement strand
GTGGCCCGTGTTGAACCGTGGCCCTAGATGCGATGCGCGATGCGGGCGCCGTGGCGCGCCAGCACCCGATCCACATCCGTGGACCCGAACGCGAACGTCGCGGCCGCATCCGCCGCCATGCATGTGTCCGCAATGACACTGACGCTGCGCTGCGGCGAGCGGCGCGGCTCCCCGGTCTGCGGATCCAGCAGGTGGTGGTAGCGCCGGCGGCCGTGCTCGAAGAACTGCCGGTAGTCTCCTGACGTCGCGACGGCGGCGTTCTCCAGAGACAACGAGCCCGCAAGCGCGTTCGGATCGTCAGGCGACTGCACGCCGACGTGCCACGGCTCCCCGGACGGAGACTGACCGAGCGCGTAGATATCGCCCCCCGCGCCGACCAGCGCATGCTCGATGCCGTGATCGCGCAGCGCCGCCACCGCACGGTCCACGCCGTAACCCTTCGCAATCCCTCCGAGATCCAGGCTGACGTCCGGGTCGTGATAGCGCACGACCGCACGGCCGTTGTGTTGTGCGACTTCGAGCTGGCGGAACAGGTTCCGGCCGGCCAGCCGGGTGACCTCGTTCGCCGCGGGCGGCGCGTGGCGGTGCGAGACGTCCCAGAGCCCGACGGCCCGACCGAGGCACGGATCGAAGCCTCCGGCGCTGCTCTCGGCCCATCGCAGACTCTCGGTGAGCACCTCCATCGTCTCTCTGGACACGGCCACCGGGCCATTCACGGCGCCAAGGTTCGCGCGCCCCACGTCCGAGGACCCCTTGAAGCGGCTCATCGTGTTGTCCACGGCATACAGCGCCTCGACCGCGCGGTCGATGGCGGCATGCGCCGCCAGCGGATCGCGGTGCGCTACCGCGAATTCCGCAATCGTGCCCATCGTCAGCACGCTGCGGCGGACGAGGCTGAGCGGCGCGCGGCGCGCGAAGGGGACAGCCGCGACGAGCCCGCCGATGCCCAGAAAGAGCATGTCGCGACGGCTCGGCCGCCAGACGATCGGGTCACGGTGCGGTTTATTCATGGTCGGACTCCGAGGATCCGCACGCCTTCGGGCACCTGCCGCAGTTGTGCGTGCAGCCGGCGCGAGGCTTCAGGAACGCATAAACGGCGAAGAGCGCGGCGACGGAGAGAATGGCGGTAAGCATCAGCTGAACAACCCCGCGAAACCCATGAAGGCCATGGAGAGTGTGGCCGCGAGCAGGAACACGAGCGCCGGGCCCTTCAGCAGAGCCGGCACCCGGGCCAGCTCCGTCTGCACGCGGAGCGAGGCCATCAGGATCATCACCATCGTGAAGCCGAGGCCTGCACCCACGGCAAACGTGAATCCCTGGACGAAGTTGTACCCACGGTTCGTCTGGAAGATCGCCAGCCCGAGAATCGCGCAGTTGGTCGTGATCAGGGGCAGATAAATACCCAGCTCGCGAAACAGCGTCGGACTCGTCTTCTTGATCAGCAGCTCGACGATCTGCACCATCGAGGCGATGACGACGATGAAGGAGATGACACGAAGGTAGGGGGCGTTCTCGAGGACGAAGGTGTTGAGCGCCCACGCGGCAATCGAGGCGACGAGCATCACGAATGTCGTCGCCAGGCCGAGCCGCAGCGCGGTATCGACGCGCGACGACACGCCGAGGAAGGGGCACAGTCCGAGAAAGTACGCCAGGACGAAATTGTTGATGACAAGCGCCGAAACGAAGATGAGCGCGAGGTCCATCATACGAGCGCCCCTTCCCGTGTCCGCGCCTGGGCCGGCTGCGCTGCCGCCGCGCGTGCAGCCGCCATCGCGGCGATCCGCTCGGCCTTCGGCTGCGCCGTACGAAGCGCCCACCAGTTCTTGCCTATGAGGAGCAGGCCGATCATCAGGAATCCACCAGGCGGCAGGATCATGATGACCCACGGCTCGAAGCGCGGGCCCATCACGTTGTAGCCGAGCAGGCTGCCGGCGCCCAGCAGTTCGCGCGGCGCCCCCATCAGCAGCAGTGTGAGGGTGAAGCCCGCCCCGACGCCGAGGGCATCCATCGCGGAGCGGCCGACGGTGTTCTTCGAAGCGAACGCCTCCTGCCGGCCGAGAATCATACAGTTGACCACGATCAGCGCGATGAACGCGCCAAGCGCCTTGTGAATCGCCGGCACGATCGCCTCGAGCACCATGTCGGCGAGCGTCACGAAGGTCGCGATGATCAGGATGTAGGTCGAGATCCGTACCTGGTTGGGCACGTACTTGCGGGCGCTCGACACCAGCACGCTCGAACAGACGAGCACGCAGAGCGTTGCGATCCCCATCGTGAGGCTGTTGGCGATCGAGTTGGTCACCGCCAGCGTCGGACAGAGCCCCAGCGTGGCCACGAGGACGGGGTTCTCGCGCCAGATCCCGCGAAGCAGCAGCTCCGACGCGGCGGGGCCCGGTGCGGTGGTCATGACGTGCCTCCGGCGCGGTAGGCCGCCAGGATGGGGGTCCAGCGCTCGAGCGCCTTGTTGATGGCGGCGATCACGGTGCGGGACGAGATCGTGGCCCCGGTGATCATCTGCGCGTCACCGGGGTTTTGCGCGGCTCCCGCCTTGACCGCCGTCAGCGGCGTCGTCAGCGTGGTGAACTGTGCGAGCCACCTCGGGGCTTCGATCTTGTCGCCGAGCCCGGGCGTTTCGCGGCTCGACAGAATGACGAGGCCAAGCGTGCCGGGCTTGCCGGGGTCGTAGCCGAAGATGATCTCGATGACATCCTGGAATCCCGCCTGGCTGGTGGGAATGGCAAACCCGGTTGCGCCACCCGCCTCGCTCACGCCGAGGTAGACCTTGTCCAGCTTCCGGGCGTCCGCGCCGGGGGGCAGTGTGGCGGTGAGCGCGCCCTCGACGACGTAGAGCGTGTCGTAGCGCGTACTGCCGGGCACCACCTGGAGGATCGCCGTCTCGAGCCTCGCGGCGCGATTGGCGAGCACCGTCGGCAGCGTGAACTGGTACACGAGGACGATGAGGAGGCCGGCCAGGGCGCCGGCCCCGCCCATCGTGCTGAGGAGCCGCACCGACGAGACCTTCGGCGCCGTGCCGGTGGCATTGGTGCCGCCGCTCATGCTGCCACCCCCGTCCCCCGTCCCACCAGCGCGCGTCCCGGTGTGCCGAAGACACGCGGCTGAGTGGAGCGGTTGATGTAGGGCACGAGCGCGTTCATCAGCAGGATCGCGTACATCACCGCTTCCGGGAGTCCGCCCCACAACCTGATGACGACCACGAGCGCACCGACGCCGGCGCCGAAGATCCAGCGACCACGATTGGTCGTGGGCGAGGTCACCATGTCGGTCGCCATGTAGACGGCGCCGAGCACGAGCCCGCCTGAGAAGAGCATGAAGAGAGGCCCCGGGTACTTCGCATCGACCAGATGGATCACGCCCGAGAGCAGGGCCACGCTCGCGAAGATGCTGACCGGCGTCCGCCAGTTGAGGAACCCGCGCCACGCGAGGTACGCACCACAGACCAGGATCACGACCGCGGACGTTTCCCCGAGCGATCCTCCGGTGGTGCCGAGGAAGAGCGGCAGGGCAGCCGTGTGTGTCTGCTCGAACTTCGCGAGGCCAAGGGGGGTCGCCGCCGTGGTCATGAGCGCCGGGTCCGCGCTCATGAGCGGCAGCGCGAAGTTGTCACCCGCGAGTCGCCAGACGCTGGCGACGGGTGCCGGCCAGGTCGTCAGCGGGAGCGGGAAGGCCGCCATCATGAACGCGCGGCCGAGGAGCGCGGGATTGAAGATGTTGTAGCCCAGGCCGCCGAAGATGCGCTTGCCCAGCGCGATGCTGACGACGCCGCCGATGAAGGCCATCCACAACGGCAGGCTTGCGGGAAGCGCCAGGCCGAGGAGGATGCCGGTGATCATCGCCGAACCGTCCAGCAGGGTGTGGCGCGGACCGAACGCCGCTTCCGCGGCCAGGCAGCCGAGCAGCGAGGCGGCGATGAGGAGCAGCGCGCTGATCCCGAAGAAAAAGAAGGCCGCCGCCACGATGGGCAGCAGGCTCGCGACGACGGTCCACATGATGACCGGCGTGCTGGCCGGCGCCTTGAGATGCGGCGAGGCGGTGACGACGAGAGGCGGCGTCATGCGGCCGTGACCTTGGGCTTCTCCGCCGGAGCCGTGGCGAGGGTCGCGGTGCGGCGCAGCGCGACCTTGCTCGACGCGAACAACTGGCTGAGCGGAATGTTCGACGGGCACACGTACGAACAGGAGCCGCAGAGCATGCAGTCGGCGAGATGGTGCTGTGTCATCTCCTGGAGGTGCCCCGCACGCGCGAGACTGCCGAGATGCTGCGGATCCAGGAAGATCGGGCACGCGTCGAGGCAGTACCCGCAGTGGATGCAGGGATACGACACCTGCGCTCGCACTTCGGATTGCGTCAGGACGACGACGCCCGTGGTCCCCTTGAGAATCGGCGTGCTCAGGTCCGCCACCGGGAGCCCCATCATGGGGCCGCCGAACAGGATCTCGGCGGCATCATCCGTCAGCCCCCCGCAGTGGGCGAGCAGGTCGCTGAGCTTCGTGCCGACCGGCACGATCAGATTCGCGGGCCGTTTCAAGCCGTGTCCCGTCACCGTCACGATCCGCTCGACGAGCGGCAGGCCGGTGTCGAAGACTTCACCGATCATCGCGGCCGAGCCGACGTTCTGCACGACCGCGCCGACACTGATCGGAAGCTTCCCGGACGGCACCTCTCTGCCGAGCACGGCGTGGATCAGCATCTTCTCGGCGCCTTGCGGGTACTTCACCGTCAGCGGCAGCACCGTGACGTCGAGGTCGGAGGGCGCCGTCGCCCGAAGTCTCTCGATGGCATCGGGCTTGTTCTTCTCGACGCCGATCACGGCCCTGCTCACGCCGAGTGCCTTGAGCATCACGCGGATGCCCAGATGCACGCGCTCCGGGAATTCCACCATGCTGCGGTGGTCGGTCGTCAGGTACGGCTCACACTCGGCGCCGTTGATCAGGACGACGTCCACTGTCGCGTCCTTCGGCGGTGCGAGCTTCACATGGGTGGGAAAGGCGGCGCCGCCGAGACCGACGATGCCGGCGTCCTGGACGGCCTGGACGATCTCCGCCGGCGTCAGGCCCCGCCAGTCGGGAACGATCCGCGGCCGCGGAACCTGCGCGGAGTGACGGTCCACCGCGATCCGGATCGCCAGCGCCGTCGTCCCGTCGGGGTGCGGCCACTGCTCGATCGCCGTCACGCGGCCGGAGGCCGACGCGTGGACGGGCGAGGAGATGAAACCGTCTGCCACCGCGAGGGTATCGCCGCGTTCGACGCGATCGCCGCGCGTGACGATGACCCTCGCGGGCCTCCCCGCATGCTGCCGAACCGGAAGCACAACTTCGGGAGGGAAGGTCATGCGCCGGATCGGCAGACGTGCGGTGAGCTCTTTCCGTTCCGGCGGGTGAACGCCGTGCAGGAATCCAAAAACAGTCATGTGAGGTTCAACAGGCTCCGTGTAATCAATTAAATGCCGCTGCGCGTGCCACCCACTTGGCCAGGTCCTTCTCCTTCGGGTTGAGCGGTGTGCCCGGGTGGATGATCTTCACCGGGCAGA
>JBBECO010000026.1:4894-8184 GCA_040881785.1 Vicinamibacterales bacterium | reverse complement strand
TCCACGTCGAGCACCCCCTCGATACTGCGGAGCGCCTTCACGACCTTCTGCAGGTGCTTCACGTCGCTGATCTCGACGGTCATGTCGATCCGGCCGCGCTGGTCGTCGACGGTGGCCTCGACGTTGCGGATGTTCGTGTTGATGCCGGCGATCTTCGAGCTGACATCCGCGAGGATCCCCTTCCGGTCTTCCACCTGGATGCTCAGGCGAACGATGTAGGTGGAGGGATCCGCGGCCGTGTCCCACTCGACGTCGATGCGGCGTTCGGGATCGTAGAGCAGGTTCACGACGTTGGAACACTGCGCCGAGTGCACCGACACGCCCTTGCCGCGCGTGATGTAGCCGACGATCTTCTCGCCGCGGATCGGGTTGCAGCAGCGCGCGCGGAACACGAGGAGATCGTCGATGCCGCGCACCTTGATCTTGTCCTCGCCCGTCCCGAGCACGCGTCGGACGACTGACGCGATGCCCGTCTCCGGCGTCTCTTTCAGCTCGGTCTGCGGGACGAACTTGGCCAGCACGCTGCGCGCCGGCAGTTTGCCGTAGCCGATCGCCGCGTACAGCTCCTCGGCCTTGCCCATCCCGTACTCGCCCAGCACGCGGTCGAGAATCGCCGGCTCGGCGAGACTCCTGGCGCTGACGCCGTAGCGGCGCGCCTCCTTGTCGAACAGCTTGCGGCCGAGCTCCTGGCTGCGGGACTTCTCCTCCGCGTGGATGAAATGCCGGATCTTGTTCCGGGCGCGCGACGTGACGACGAAGTTCAGCCAGTCCCGGCTCGGCTTGTGGCCGGTCGTGGTGATGATCTCCACGATGTCGCCGTTGCGGACCCTCGTGCGGAGCGGCACCATCTTGCCGTTGACGCGCGCGCCGACGCACTGGTGGCCGACGTCGGTGTGGATCGAGTACGCAAAGTCCACCGGCGTCGAATCCCGCGGCAGCGCCTTGACTTCCCCCTTAGGGGTGAAGATATAGACCTCTTCGGGGTACAGCTCGATCTTCAGGTTCTGCAGGAACTCCTGCGGATCGCGCACTTCCTGCTGCCATTCGAGCAGCTGCCGGAGCCAGACGAAGTACTGCTCGTCGCGGCCCGCGCCGACGCGTCCTTCCTTGTACTTCCAGTGCGCGGCAATCCCTTCTTCGGCCGTCCGGTGCATCTCGGAGCTGCGGATCTGCACCTCGAACGGAAAGCCCCGCTCGCTGACGACCGACGTGTGCAGCGACTGATAGCCATTCGGCCGCGGCGTCGCGATGAAGTCCTTGATCCGGCCGGGCACCGGCGACCAGGTCTGGTGGATGATGCCGAGCGCCCCGTAACAGTCTTTCACCGAGGCGGTGATGATCCGCAGCGCCACCAGGTCGTACACCTGGTCGAGGTCGATCTTCTGCCGCTTCAGCTTCTGGTGAATGCTGAACAGGCGCTTGATGCGGCCGTCGATCTGAATCACGGGCACCTGCGCTTCGGTCAGCTTGGCCGTGATCGTGTTCTTCAGCTCCTCGATCATGCCCTCGGTCGCCCGGCGCCGGCTTTCGACCGCCTGCCGGAGCGCTTCGTACGCCCTGGGCTCGAGGTACTTGAACGCGAGCTCCTCGAGCTCGTTCTTGACCTTCGACATGCCCAGGCGGTTGGCGATCGGCGCGTAGATGTCGCGCGTTTCCTGCGCGATCTTGACGCGCCGCTCCTCGGGCAGGTGATGCAGCGTCCGCATGTTGTGGAGGCGGTCGGCGAGCTTCACCAGGATGACCCTGATGTCGTCCACCATCGCCAGGAGCATCTTCCGGAAATTTTCGGCCTGCCGCTCTTCGCTCGAGGAAAAAGGGATCGTCCCGAGCTTGGTCACCCCTTCGACGACGTGCGCGACGTCGGCGCCGAACAGCTCCTTGATCCGCTCGATCGGCGTCTGGGTGTCTTCCACGATGTCGTGCAGCAGGCCGGCCGCGATGGCGACCACGTCCAGCTTCATGTCGGCGAGCTGGTCGGCGACCTCGAGCGGGTGGACCAGATAGGGCTCTCCGGAATGGCGCACCTGCCCCTTGTGCTCGAAGGCGGAGAACACATAGGCCCGCCTGAGCAGCTCGATGTCGGCGTCGGGATTGCTGGCCCGCACCTTTTCGATGAGGTCCTCGAACCGGATCATTTTTGTGGTGTCTAATCTACCGTGGGGCTCCGCCGCACACCCGGCCCGTCAAAATAAGTCCGAAATCTCTGTGCGGGCCGCATAACGGGCAGGATAATGGACCTGAGGAGCGGGGGCCGGGTTGACGCCCTGTTTTTCCGTTCACTATACTGACCTGTCCTGTAACTCATTCTAAAGGTTCAAGAAGCATGACGACGCGATATCGGATGGTGACGGTGGCGGCCATCGTGGTCGGCCTCGGAATGGCCGCGGCAGGCTGCGGCCGCTACTCCATCGGTGCCCTGAAGGCCCAGAAGGCCTACAAAGACGGCAACGACCTGTACAAGGCCTCCCAGTGGGAGAGGGCCGCAGAAAAGTACGAGTACGTGCTGCAGCAGGATCCCTCCCGGACCGAGGTCTACTTCTTCCTGGCCAACAGCTACGATAACGCGTACAAGCCGAGCCGCGCGGGTGAGCCCGAAAACGACGTGCTCATCCAGAAAGCGATCGAGAACTACCGCAAATCAGCCGAGTTGCACCCCGACGCGGCCATGAAGACCCTGGCGATGCAGTATCTCGCCGCCGCGTACGGGTCCGACAAGCTGAACGATCCCACCCAGGCGGAACCGGTCGTCCTGGAGATGATCCAGATGGCGCCGAACGAGCCGGGCCCGTATTTCGCGCTCGCCCAGATCTACGAGGATGCCGGGCGCTACGAAGAGGCCGAGCAGGCGCTCATCAAGGCCCGCGACACCAACCCCGGTGACGTGACCGTGCACGTCCAGTTGTCAGGGTTCTACAACCGCCAGGGAGAATTCGACAAGACGATGGAATCGCTGCACAAGGCCGCGGACCTCAAGCCGGACGATCCCCAGGGGCACCAGCTCGTGGCCTACTACTACTGGGAAAAATCCTATAAGGACAAAACGCTGCCCGACGCCAAGGAGAAGGAGTACATCCTCAAGGGCATCGAGGCGACCGATCGCGCCATGAAGCTGAACCCCGATTACATCGAGGCGATCACGTATAAGGGCATCCTGCTCCGCATGCTGGGATATCTGGAGACCAACATCCCCACGCGCAATGAGCTGATCAAGGAGGCCGAGGCCCTTCAGAAGCGCGCGATGGAACTCACCAAGCAGAAGACGGCCGGGACAACCAAATAGATACACGGAT
>JBBECO010000026.1:0-4794 GCA_040881785.1 Vicinamibacterales bacterium | reverse complement strand
AATCCGTGTATTTAGTTGCCGGGGGTCGGCGGAGGCGGCACCGAGCCGCCGCCGGCGCGCATGCGCTCGGTGACGATCCCGACCTTCTCCACACCCGCGCCCTTGGCGGCATCGATGACCGCGATGATCTCGCCGTAGCGCAGCGAACCCGCGCCCGCGATGAACATCGTCTTTTCCTTGCGCGTCTCGAACACGCCGCGGAGGTAGTCCTCGAGCCCATCCATCGTCACCGGCTGCTTGTTGACCGCGATCTGACGGTCGGCCGTGAACTCCAGCATGATCTGCTGGCTGGGCTGATCGGCCGCCGGCGCCTTGGTCTCGAGCGGCAGGTTGATATCGAGCCCTTTCTGGGTCAGGGGAAGGGCGGCCATGAAGATGATCAGGAGCACGAGCAGCACGTCGATCAGCGGCGTGACGTTCATGTCCGAACTGGCGTGGGGCGTCTCGCCCTTGACGACCTTCTCGGCCCCGTGGTGCTTGTGGGCGGCCATGGTTAATTCCCCCCCGCCGGCGCGTTCGGGCTCTTTTTCGGCTCGGTGATCAGGCCGATGTCTTCGATTTCGGCCGCATGGAGCGAGTCCATCGCCTCCATGATCGCGCTGTAGGACGCGTCCTGGTCCCCGCGGATCACCACGACCTTCTCGGCGCGCTCGTCGAGGGTCGCCTTCACGCGCGCCGCCATGTCCCCCTTCGACACCGCCACGCCGTTCACCCAGAACTGGTTGGCCGCGTCGATGGCCAGCACGGTCTGCTCCTGCGTTTCAGGCTTGTCCACGGTGTTGCCGGCAACGGGGAGCGTCAGATGGACGCCCTGCTGAAGCATCGGCGCGACCAGCATCATGATGATGAGGAGCACGAGCATCACGTCGACGAGCGGCGTGACGTTGATGTCGGCTTTGAGGCTGCCCCTTGGTCCGCCTATATCCATTGACATGGCAAAACCCCCCTAGGCCGTCTTCTTGATGAAATAGTCGAGCAGCTCCGACGACGAATTGTCCATTTCGACGTTGAAGTACTCGATGCGGCCGCTCAGGTAGTTGTAGAACCAGACGGCCGGAATGGCGACGACGAGCCCGAGGGCCGTTTCGACCAGCGCTTCCGAGATGCCGGCCGACACGGCGGCGAGACCGCCCGAACCGCTGGCCGCGATGCCCTGGAACGCGTTGATGATGCCGACGACCGTGCCGAGCAGGCCGACGAACGGCGCCGTCGCGCCGATCGTGGCGAGGGAGGCGACGCCCTTCTTCAGGTCGTTGGCGGTCAGTGCCGTGGCGCGCTGAATGGCGCGGCGGACGGTGTCGACGAGATCCTCGCGGCTGAGGCTGCCGCCGCTTTCCTGCTGGAACTGGTACTCCTGCATGCCGGCCAGGACGACCTTCGCCAGATGGCTGTACCGGTAGTTCTTCGAGGAGGAGATCGCGATGGCGTCCTTCAGACGGCCATCCTTCAAGTGTTTCGCCACCTGGGGCGCATACAGCTTCGACTGCTTGCGCGCCTGTGCGAACGTGTAGATCCGCTCGATGGCCACGCCGAACGAAATCATGGACATGATGATGAGGACGACTCCGATGGCTTTCGCCACCCACCCCATCTCATTCCACATGTGCATCAGATCCATTCCACCCATTCGCCAGTCCTCCGCTACTAGTACGACATCACAATTACGAAATCACACATGATCAGATCAGACGCGATCGATTGCCGCTATTGCAGCGTGAAATTCACGGTCACGGTCATGATGACCGGCACCGGAACTCCGTTCAGCAGCGTGGGTGTGAACACCCACTGCTTGACTGCCTCGAGCGCCGCCTGATCGAGCAGCGGAATCGAGCGCAGAACCTTGGCGTCCTTGACCCGGCCGTCGGTCCCGATGGTCGCCTCGATGATGACCATGCCGGACACGCGCGCCGACTGCGCGATCGGCGGGTACACGGGCTGGACGCGCCTCAAGTTCTTCGGCTCCTTGATGCTGCCGCCGACGCGCACGGGCTGGGCCGGCGGGGGCGGCGGGGGCGGGGCGGACGGCAGACCGCCGACGACGCCACCGAGCACACCACCGGGGACGCCGCCTTCGACGCCCCCAGGCACACCTTCCGTGACGCCGGCCGTGCTGGGCGTCTCGGCGATGATTTCCTTGGGAGCCTCGACGGGCGCGGCGTTGGGATTCGAAACGGGGGTCGGGGTCGTCGGGCGTGCCGCGGCCGGGGCCGGGGGGGGCGGCGGCGGCGGCGGCGGCGGCGGCGGCGACCCGACAAACGCCATCATCGTGGGAGGCGTCGGGAGCACATCGGCCGCCATCAACGGGATGATGATGACGGCCCCGAAGATCACGATGTGGGCCAGAATCGAGACCGGGACCGTATACCACGCCTGCGAGCCGAGCTTCACAGTGGGATTGGATACCTCGCCGAACAAGTCACGCGGCACGGGTCACCCTCCAGCTTCCAGATTGGCGGTGCAAGACCGCAAATTATAGTCAGAGCCAAAAACCAGTGTCAATGAAGCTCTTTTTTCGTTAGACACCGGTTCTCTGAAAATGGCCCCTCCCGCCCATCTCTCATTCTCTCACCTTCGTCACAGGAACAGGGGCCCGAACACGACGGCCACGATCGCCATGAGCTTCAGCAGGATGTTCAAGCTGGGGCCGGACGTGTCCTTGAATGGATCACCTACCGTATCACCAACGACGGCTGCGCGATGGGCGTCCGAATTCTTCCCTCCGTGATGTCCTTTTTCAATGTATTTCTTCGCGTTGTCCCACGCCCCGCCGGCGTTGGCCATCATCAGGGCCAGGAGCGCCCCGGACCCGATCGAGCCGATGAGCAGGCCGCCGAGCGCCTCGGCCCCGAGCGTCACGCCGACCAGGATCGGCACGCTGACGGCAATCGCCCCCGGCAGCACCATCTCCTTGATGGCGCCGTCGGTCGCAATGCGAACGGCCCCGGCGGCGTCGGGCGGCGTCGTCCCCTCCATGATCCCGGGGATCTCGCGGAACTGACGCCGCACTTCTTCCACCATTTTCATCGCGGCGCGGCCGACCGCGCCCATGGTCAGGGCCCCGAACAGGAACGGCATCAACGAGCCGACGAGCAGCCCCATCAGCACATCGACGTCCAGGAGGTTGAACACCGTGATCCGCGTGATCTGCGAATACGACACCATCAGCGCCAGCGCCGTCAGCACCGCCGAACCGATCGCGAACCCTTTCCCCGTCGCCGCGGTGGTGTTGCCGAGCGAGTCGAGCGCGTCGGTCCGCTCGCGCACTTCGGCGGGCAGGTGCGCCTGTTCCGCGATGCCGCCGGCGTTGTCGGCCACCGGCCCGTACGCGTCGGTCGCCAGCGTGATCCCCAGCGTCGAGAGCATGCCGACCGCCGACAGCGCGATGCCGTAGAGTCCCGCGAGCTGATAGGTCAGCCAGGTCGCGGCGACCAGCGTCAGCAGCGGCACCGTCGTGGACAGCATCCCGAGCGCGAGGCCGCCGATGATCACCGGCCCGGTTCCGGTCACGGCCTGGGCCGCCAGGTTCTGCGTCGGCTTGAACTCGTAGGCGGTGTAGTACTCGGTTGCGGTACCGATGACCTGCCCCGCGACGAGACCGACCAGCACGGCCCAGAACAGATTGAAGTTCAGGTCGAGCGCCATCACGAGCGCCGCCGTCCCGATCAGCGCGAGCACCCCGGCGCCGAAGATTCCCGCGCGCAGCGCCCACAGCAGCTGCCCCATGTTCGCCTGCTCGCTCGTCCGGACGAAGAACGTCCCGAGGATGGCGCAGACCGCCCCGATGCCCATGATCCCCAGCGGCAGGCCGAACGCCACGGCGTCATACGTCGCGATCGAGCCGGCCGGCAGCACGGCGTTCTCGCCGAAACCCGCAATCCCGATGGCGCCAAGCGACATCGTCGCGACGATCGCGCCGGTATACGACTCGAACAGGTCGGCCCCCATCCCGGCGACGTCACCGACGTTGTCGCCGACGTTGTCGGCAATGGTCGCCGGATTGCGGGGGTCGTCCTCCGGGATGCCGGCCTCGACCTTGCCCACGAGGTCTGCGCCCACGTCGGCGGCCTTCGTGTAGATCCCGCCGCCCACGCGCGCGAACAGCGCGATCGACGAGGCGCCAAAGGCGAACCCGGTCAGGGGCTGGTAGTGCTGGAAGACCAGGTAAATGCCGGCCAGAAAGACCAGGCTCAGGCCGACGACGGTCATCCCCATGACGGCGCCCGAGGAGAAGGCCACACGCAGCGCGGGATTGAGGCCGATCCGGGCCTTGGCGGCCGTGCGCACGTTGGCGCGCACGGCGATATACATGCCGATGTAGCCGGCCGTCGCCGAGGCGAAGGCGCCGAGGACATACGCGATGGCCGTGCGCGGGAGCTCCGTGAACTGCCCGGCCTCGACGATCCCCAGCGCGGCGAACTTGCCGGTGACGTCGTAGTCGACGAAGATGGCGATCAGGATCGTGACGACCGCGACGAACCCGGCGAGGAAGGTGTACTCGCGGCGCAGGAAGGCGGCGGCACCGTCTTGAATGAGGGCCGCAATCGACCGCATGACATCGGTGCCCGTGTCTTCACGCAGCACGCGTTGTGCGGTGACCAGCGCAAAGAGCAGGGCCAGCACACCAGCACCCAGCGCGATATACAACAATTCCATCAGTTCTCCTCAGGCCGGCAGTCGCACGGCTCAATGGGCCAAAACCCTCGGATCGTACCAGCGATACGGCCGTGTTTCAACTTATTCACGTGGGGCTCCGCCCCCCCCCCCCGGGGGGGGGGGGGGGGGGGGGGGGGGGGG
>JBBECO010000025.1:0-1407 GCA_040881785.1 Vicinamibacterales bacterium | reverse complement strand
CTAATCTCTAATCCCTAATCACGGATCACGGATCACGAATCATGGATCGCCTTTCCCTGATCCGTGATCCGTGATTAGGGATCCGTGATTGGGGATTCGGGATTCGGGATTAGCGATTGATGGATTAGCGATTAGGGATTAGGGATCAGCGATTCTCGATTCAAAAGGCAAACCCCGACGACAGGTGGACCCGGGTATCCCCGCCGTGCCTGCCGATCCCGCGCGCCACATCCAGATTGAGCCTGATCACCGACGCGATCAGGAACAGCCCGCCGCCGGCGCTGCGGCGCCAGCCGGACGTGTCGATGTCGTCACCCGCGTCCAGCTTGTTCACCGCGTCCATGAACACCGTGAGCCCGAGTCTGGCGCCGGTGACGACGGAGGTGATGGGGACCCTGAGCTCGCCGGACGTCACGAGGAACTCCGTGCCGTTCAGCGTGCCGGCGCGGAAGCCGCGCAGGGTGTCGCTGCCGCCGATCAGGTAGCGCTCGTGCGCCGGCAGCGGACCGTCGGCCTTGAGATACCGCACGCGCCCGGCGAGGACGGGCTGGCCGATCGGCCTGAGGTACGCCCGCGCGTCGAGGTCGTAGCGGTTGGTGGCCCGCTCGAGATCCGGATGGTGGAGCGCGTTCCAGCCGGCGCCGAGATAGATCGCGTTGGCGGGGAAGGCCGGGTTGCCGCGCGTGTCGAGCGCGGCGTCGGCGCCGACCGTCCACTGGTGTACGGTGGGAAACGGGCCGAACGCCACACGGGCGCGCGTGGCCTCGACGCCCGTGTACACGAAGCCGCCGATGTTGCGCTCGGCGCGCGCTTCGAGTTCGAACCGGCGGTCGGTCGTGGAGTCGTCATCGTCCTCTTCGAAGACGAAGCCGGGATTCTCGCGCTGCCAGAGCGAGACGCTGCCGAGGATCCGCGTCAGGGGACCTCGATCGAAGGTGCGCTCCGCTTCGAGCGCCACCCGGCGGGTGCCGCCCCAGGACAGCGGGACCGAGAGGCGCTCGCCGGCGCCGAGCAGGCTCACCGTGCTGAACCGGACGCCGTAGGTGAGGCCGTAGCCGTCCGCGTAGTTGAGGATCGGCAGGAACATCACCTTGTCGGTGATCCGCCTGAGGACAGGCCGTTCGATCTCGCCGGTGGATGACACCACGACGGCCGTCTTCTCGTGGACGACGAGGATGAGGGCGATGTCGTTCGGATCCGTCAGGGACCGGTAGCGCGTGCGGACCTCGATCGTCGAGAACAGCCCGCTGTCCTTCAGGCGCTGCTCGATGGCGGCCACGCCGCCGGCGTCCACTGCGGCGCCGACCGTGATCCCGGCGATCCGCAGGACCTCGGCGTCCGGCACGGCCGCATTCCCATGCACCCGGACCTCGCGCACGACCTCCTGGAACAAGGGGGCAGCCACCT
>JBBECO010000024.1:0-8286 GCA_040881785.1 Vicinamibacterales bacterium | reverse complement strand
GGTGCCTCGGGGGTGACCTCGGCGCCTTCGAGGAGCTGTATCGCGCGCACGCCGGGAAGCTCTTCAGCCTGGTGCTGCGGATGGTCGGTAACCCGACGGACGCGGAGGATCTCCTCCAGGACATTTTCCTGACGGCGCACCGAAAGCTCGACGGCTTCCGGGGGGAATCGGCGCTCGGCACGTGGCTCTATCGGCTCGCGATGAACCAGTGTCTGGATCACCTGCGCAGCCGGTCGGCGAAGACCGGGCAGCTCACCGATGCGCTCGATGACGAGGCGCCGTTGCCCGATGCCGGCAGCCGGGGCATCGCGGCGCAGGCGGTGGCGAAGCTGGATCTCGAGCGCGCGCTCGCGCAGCTGCCGGAGGGCTGCCGCGCGGCGTTCCTGCTCTACGACGTGGAGGGGCTGGATCACCGGGAAGTCGCCGACGCGCTCGGCATCGCGGAAGGCACCTCGAAGTCGCAGGTCCACAAGGCGCGATTGAGGCTGAGGGCGCTGCTCGGCGGCGCGCGCGCGGCACACGGCACGTAGCACGCGGCACGTGGCACGTGCAAGAGCACTTTATGTCCTGTAGTCGTTATCACGAGACCATCCACGAGCTCGCCGACGGCACGCTCGGTCCCGTCCGGCGGGCGGAGCTCCAGACGCATCTCGACGTCTGCGACGCCTGCCGTGCGCTCGTGGCGGATCTGCGGAAGATCCGGGAGGGCGCGGCGGCGCTGCCGCCGGTGCAGCCGCGGGACCACGTGTGGATGCAGATCGCCGGACGGCTCCGCCAGGAGGGCCGTGTCACCGGGACCCGGGACACTGACAGCCCCTCGGCGCGGCCGCGGTACATGGCGATGCTCGCCATTGCGGCGACCTTGATGCTCGCCGTCGCCGCGTCCCTCTATTTCCTTCGCGGGACCGAGCCGACGGAGCGTCCGGCCCAGGCCACCGCCGCCGTGACGCCGGGCGCGGGCAACGCGGCGACCACCGATACCGTCCAAAGCATTACGGACGATCTGATGCTGGCCGAACAGCACTATCAGTCGGCCATCACGAAGCTCCAGGAGGTCGCGAAGACCGATGACGGTGCGATCGACCCGGAGACGGCGGCCGTCCTCGAGAAGAACCTCCAGGTGATCGACCAGGCGATCGCGGAAAGCCGGACGGCCCTGAAGACCGAACCGCAAAGCGTGCCGGCCCGGGACAGCCTCTTCGAGGCGCTCCGGCAGAAGGTCACGCTGCTGCAAAGCACGATCGCGCTGATGAACGAGATGCGGAAAGGGAATTCCGCCGGCGCGGCACAACTGGTCGACGGCGCGAACAAATCGTAGGACTCCGAGATACATGATGCGAAACACCGTCACCACGCTGCTCGCCGCGTCCGTTCTGGCGATGCCGACTCTCGCCGGCGCCCAGGCGCCGCGCGCTCAGGGCCGCGGGACCCAGGTGCAGCCGCCCCCCCGCGTCGCCATCGAGCGCCAGCGCGAGCGGACCCGCGTGGAGCAGCGCGACAACCGCGCCGAGCAAACCGAGCGGCTGACGCACACGTTCACGATCGGCGGCAGCGGCGAGCTGCTGGTCACGAACCTCGCGGGTGACATCACCATCACGCGCGGCGGCCGCAACGAGGTCCAGGTCGAGGCCATCAAGACGGCGCGGGCGCGCACCGAGGCGCTGGCGCGTGAGGCACTGCCCGGCGTCCGGGTGGAGTTCACCGAGCGTGCGGGCCGCGCCGAGGTGAGAGCGATCCATCCCACCCGGCAGGTCGAGCGCGGCAACCAGCGGAGCGGCGTCAGCGTGTCGGTCGCGTACAACATCACGGCGCCCGAAGGCACGCGCGTGAGCGCCAAGTCGATGTCGGGCAGCATCAGGATCACGGGGATCAAGGGGGAGGTCTCCGCCTCCTCGCTGAGCGGCCACGTCGGGATCTTCGACGCGTCACGCGTGGCGTCGGCAACCTCCATGTCCGGGGACGTCGAGGTCGGTGATCTGCGGGCGGAAA
Source organism: Vicinamibacterales bacterium (assembly GCA_040881785.1). Lineage (GTDB taxonomy): Bacteria > Acidobacteriota > Vicinamibacteria > Vicinamibacterales > 2-12-FULL-66-21 > JACDCA01. Next base: position 6,297 of record JBBECO010000024.1, on the reverse strand, counting down.
CCGCGGTCGAATTGAGCAGCACCAGCGGCAACGTCACCATCCGGCAGTCGCGGATGCCACGCCTCGAGCTCAGCAGCATTTCGGGCAACGTGGTTGTCGAGAACGTGCAGGTCGATCGGGCGCGCGCGCAAACGGTGAGCGGAGACGTTCATTTCATGGTCCCGCTGGCGCGTGGTGGCCGTTACAACCTGAGCTCCCTCAGCGGGGACGTTCGGGTTGCCGTCATGGGCGGCGGCGGCTTCGAACTCGATGCCCATTCGACCAGCGGCACCGTGCATTCCGAATTCGCAGTGGAGGAGCGGACGTCGGGTGCCTCAGCCCCCTCCCGCGGAGGGCGAATCCGCCGGCTGCGTGGGAGCCACGGCGATGGCAGCGCCCTGCTGGATATCACGACGTTCTCCGGCAGCGTCACGATTACGAAGAAGTAGTGCTGGGTGCCCGGTGCCAGTGCGCAGTGCGCGGTGCGCGGTGCTCGTGCTCCGTGCTGGGTGCTCGAAACCACTCAGGACGAGGACTGAGTAAGTGAGCACTCAGCACCAGCACTCAGCACTGCACTGCGCACCGCGCACGGCGCACCGGCACCCAGCACCCGGTTACTGTCGGGTTTTCATCCAATACGCGCATTTGTTACGACGGCCCGAAGCTCGGCCGGGCCTAAATACGCGTAAATCCACGTCCTTTCGTGGCATTCACCTTGCTCGTCTAGCACCGGAAACGCCCGACCCGCTATAATTGCTGAGGTAGAGTCGGGATGATTGCTGAGGAGATTCGACATGAGAAATCAGTGGGTTGTGGTGGGGATCCTGGCGGGAACGCTGCTCGCCGGCGATGCGCTCGCGCAGCACAAGGCACCGAACACGCAGCCGACGACGGCGGCGGTGCCGGAGACGCCGACCGGTGAAATCGCTCTCGGTTCCGCACGGATCAGCCGCTCGGTGACGGCTGACGGCAAGGCGCTCCCTGCGGGCACCTACACGGTCCGCGTGACCGCGCAGGAGTCCAAGCCCGATGCGGTGGGCCAGACGCCAGCCCTGGAACGCTGGGCGGAGTTCGTGCAGCGGGGCGAGGTGAAGGGCCGTGAGGTCGTGTCGATCATTCCCGCCGCCGAGGCGAAGATGGTGGTCAAGGACGCCCCGCCGCGTGCCGGGGGCTCCAAGGTGCAAGTGCTGCGCGGCAACGAGTACATCCGCGTGTGGTTCAACAAGGCTGGAACCCACTACGTGATCAATCTCGCCACCGGAGCGGCGGAAACAAAATAGGGGTCCGAAGGGTCCGAGGGGTCCGAGAGTCCAAGAAAAAGGGCGGCCTGCGTAGCGCATGGCCGCCCTTCGTCTGTAGGGCCCCCCGGACCCCGCATCCCCCATCCCGCAGCCCGCCCTAAATCGCCATCACATCGAACTGCTCGTGGTGCAAGTGGGTATCGGGCCTCAGGGTGATCCCCTTCCCGAGGACCTGCTGCATCTCGCGCAGCACGCTGCTCTCCTCTTCCTTCAGCGCCCGGGCGATATCCGGATTCACGCGCAGCAGGACCCCCTGCCCTTCGAGCTCCCCGGCGATCTTCTTCATCTCGATGAGGATCTCGTAGCAGATCGTCGACGCCGACTTGATGGAGCCCGAGCCCGAACAATACGGGCACGGATCGGTGAGCTGCCGCTCGATGCTCTGCTTGACGCGCTTTCTGGTGACGATGACCAGGCCAAAGTCCGAGACCTGCAGCGCCTTGGAGGGCGAGCGGTCCCGCCGCAGCTCCTTCTCGACCTCGGCGAAGACCTTCTGGCGGTTTTTCTTCTCGTCCATGTCGATCAGGTCGAGCACGATGATGCCCCCCAGATCGCGCAGCCGGAGCTGCCGGACGATTTCCTTCACCGCCTCGAGGTTCGTCTTGACGATCGTGTCTTCGAGCCGGCCCTGCGACTTCTTGCCCACGTACCGCCCGGTGTTGACGTCGATCGCGACGAGCGCCTCGGTCTGGTTGATGACGAGATAGCCGCCCGACTTGAGCCACACCTTGCTGCGGAGCGCCTTGTCGATCTCGGCCTGGATGCCGTACTCCTCGAAGATCGGGAAGTCCTTCGTGTACAGCTTCACCCGCGGCACGAGACTCGGCATGATCCGCTCGACAAGGGCGAGCACGCGACGATGCTCCTGCTCGCTGTCGAGCCTGATGGCGGTGTAGTCGTCGGTCAGCAGATCCCGCAGCAGCTTGGTGACGAGGCTCTGCTCCTGGAACAGGACCGCCGGCGGCCGGCGCGTCTCCATCCGGTTGCGGATCTCGGTCCAGACCTGGTGGAAATACGAGAGGTCGCTGACGATGTCCTCTTTGGAGCGGCCGGAGGCGGCGGTGCGGATGATGACGCCTCCCGTGAAGCCGTGTTCCTCGCGAAACTCCTTCACGATCCCGCGCAGGCGGGCGCGCTCGTCGCGTGACTCGATCTTGCGCGAGACCCCCACGTGGTCGACCGTGGGCATGAAAACGAGGAAGCGGCCGGGCATCGTCACGTGCGACGTGAGCCTGGCGCCCTTGGTGCCGAGGGGTTCCTTGACGACCTGGACGAGGACCTCCTGCCCTTCCTTGAGCAGGTCCTCGATCCGGACCTCGGGCCGGTCCTTGTCGTCGCGGAAATCGCGGGAGCCGCGCGGACCGGAGCGGCGCTCCGGTGTGCGGCCTGCGGTGAGCGAAGTCGAACCGTCAGGCGCCACCGGCACGGCCGCCGGCGCAACGGCCGCCACCGCGACTTCCGCAAGGTCAGCGGGAATTTCCGGCGCGTCGCCCAGGGCGGGGGCCGCACTGGGGCCGTCTTCGTCGTCGGCCCCTTCGAGCTTCTCGAATTCCGCGGGAGTGACGACCTCGGAGACGTACAGGAACGCGTCGCGCTCGAGTCCTATGTCAACAAAAGAGGACTGCATGCCGGGGAGCACCTTGGAGACCCGGCCCTTGTAGACGTTGCCAACGACCCCGCGCTGATTCTCGCGCTCGATGAAGATCTCGACGACCTGATCGTCCTCGAGAATGGCCACGCGCGTGTCGTGCCCGCTCGAGGAGATGATCATCTCCTTGTTCATGGACAAAACTCCCGAAATGAGGGGACGGCGCTGCCCCCCGGGCGCACGCGCGGACGCCGGCGCGGCCGGACACCCGTCCGGTCAGCCAGCACGCGAACATCGCCAGGAGCAGGAACGCCATCGTGAAGTGCATCAGTTCGTGAAACGCCGCATCCTCACGTTGAGGATGAGGCCAAAAGTTGCCATCGTCGCGATGAGCGACGAGCCGCCATAACTCATGAGCGGCAGGGTAATGCCCTTGACCGGGGCCAGCCCGACCGACATCGCTATGTTGTATATCACCTGGAAGGCGAAACCGGCGACTATGCCGCCCACGAGGTAGGCCCCGAGGCGATCCTTGGCCAGCCTGGCGGCTTCGAGCGAACGAAGAATGACGAACAGGTAGAGCCCGAGCACCGTGAGGACGCCGACAAAGCCCTTCTCCTCGGCCAGGACGGAGAAAATGAAATCGTTGTGGGCGACCGGGAGAAAGTCGTATTGCCCCTGCGTGCCCTTCTGGAACCCTTTGCCGAGCAGCCCGCCCGACCCGACGGTGATCCGGGCCTGGATGGTCTGGTAGCCGGCGCCCTGGGGATCCTGGCTCGGGTCCATGAACATTTCGAGGCGCGACCGCTGGTAGTCCTGGAGGGCGAACTTCCAGGCGATTGGCGCGAGCACGACACCGGCCAGGAGGATGATGCCGAGCAGGCGCATCCGCAGCCCGGCGAGGTACGCCGCCCCAAAGAAGACCGGCAGCAGCGTCACGGCCGTACCCAGATCCGGCTGTTTCGCAATGAGCAGCACCGGGACCACCGTGAAGAGGCCGCCGATCACCAGGTCGCTGGTGTTGCGCGCGCCGCGGCGATTCTCGCCGAAGAACATGGCGACGATCAGCGCGACCGTGAGGCGCGCGAACTCCGAGGGCTGCAGGTTGAAGGCCCCGACCGAGATCCAGCGCGTCGAGCCGAACTGCGTGGACCCCTTGAACAGGACGAAGATCAGCACACCGATCAGCGCCAGATAGAGGAGCAGCGAATGCTCGGCGAGCATCCGGTAATCGATCGCCAGGAAGACCAGCAGCGCCACGAGTCCGAGCGCGAGCGCATAGACCTGCGTACGGACAAACCCTCCGGCGTAGCCGCCACCGTCCGGCAGGTGCACGTAGGTGGTGCTGTAGATCATCGCGATCCCGATCCCGCAGATCAGGAGCATGGCGACGATCAGCGCCCAGTCGATGTGGAAGAAGAGGCGTCGTTCGAACATGACGTCAGTTGTTGCCTCCGCCGCGCGGCAGGGTCACCGGGGCGGCCGCGGTGATGGCGCTGGCCGCCGGCGGCTTGACGAGCGAGGGCAGCGGCTGCCCTTCCTTCTTGGCGAAATAGGTTTCGATGATGTGCCGGGCGACGGGGACGGCCTTGCTGTCGGCGCCCGCATGCTCGGCGAAGATCACGCCGGCAATCTCCGGCTTGTCACGGGGCGCGAAGAAGACGAACCAGCGGTGATGCCGCACGTCCATCTTCGACCGTGCGGCATCCGCCTTGCCGAGCGAGATCACCTGCGCCGTGCCGGTCTTGCCGGCGACGTCGCGCCCGGGAAGAGCGGCCCCGCGCGCCGTGCCGGCCCCGTTGACGACCAGCCACAGACCGTCGTGCAGGGCCTTGAGGGTGGACTCCTGCATGCGGACCGAGGACTGGGGCGCCGGCGGCGGGACGGGTTTCCAGCCCTGGCCCTCGTCGATCGCCTTGACGAGGTGCGGCGTGTGGCGCGTGCCGCCGTTGCCGGCCGTCATCGCCATGACCGCGAGCTGCATCGGCGTGACGTTGACCTGCCCCTGACCGATCGCGACCGAGATGGTCTCGCCCGGGTACCAGCGCTCCTTCATCACCCGCCGTTTCCATTCGGAGGAGGGCATGAGCCCGGTGAGCTCGTTCGGGAGGCCGACGCCGCTCAGCACCCCGAGCCCCATGGCGGTCGCCCACTTGTGCATCCGGTCCACACCGAGCATGTTGCCCAGGGTGTAGAAGTACACGTTGCACGACTGCTCGAGCGCGCGGCGCATGTCGAGCGTCCCGTGCCCCCCGGTGCGCCAGCACTGAAAGTAGTTGCCGTGGAAGGACGCGCCGCCGCTGCAGTGGACGCGGAAACTGGGTGTGGCGACCTTCTCCTCCATGGCGGCAACCGCCACCACGATCTTGAACGTCGAGCCCGGCGAATAGGTCCCCTGCAGCGCGCGGTTGGTCAACGGCTTCAGGCGGTCGGTGAGCAGGGATTTCCAGGTCGCCGCTGTGATGCCGACCGCGAAGTCGTTCGAGTCGTAGGACGGCAGGCTGAGCAGCGTGAGCACCTCGCCGGACCGCGGATCCAGTACCACGGCCGCGCCGTTGGAGTCCACGTGCCGGAAGCCGTCGGCGGCGGCCCGCTGCAGGTCGGCGTCGATCGTCAGCTGCAGCCGCGTGCCTTCGACGGGCTGGCGCGTGCCGAGCGCGACGATCTCTCGCCCGCGGCTGTTGACAATGACGTCCTTTCTGCCCTCGATCCCCATGAGCAGGTCGTTGTACGCCTGCTCGACCCCCGCCTGACCGATGATGGCGCCCGGTGCGAGATCCTTGTAATCGGCGCGCGCGAGCTGCACCTCGCTGACCTCGCCGACATACCCGAACAGGTGCCCGGCCTTCTCGTCGCGGTAGCGCCGCGTCGGCACGTCCTGCTCCTTGATGCCGGGCAGTTCGAGGCTGCGAGCCCTCACGGCCGCGACCTGGGCAAACGTCGCGTTGGGGATCAGGACGACGGGCCGGTAGCTGGGCTCGCGCTTGCGGCGCTCGACGATCTCGCGAAACTGCGCAACGTCGGCGCCCGTGGCGTCGGCCAGCCGCTGAAGGGTGGCGCCGATGTCCTTCACGCGCTCGCGCAGGAGCACAATGTTCCAGCTGTTCCGGTTCTCGATGAGCACCGCGCCGTGGCGGTCCACCACGAGGCCGCGCGGCGCCGGCAGGGGCACGCGCTGCATGTACTGGCTGTCGGCGATGTCCCTGAACTCGGCGTACTTCGCAATCTGGAAGTACCAGAACCCGACGGCCAGGGCCGCAAAGGCCACCGCCACCCCGTACTGCAGCACGCTCAGCCGCAGTGTCAGGCTCCGCCGATCGTCTGCCGGAATAAGTGTGGCCATCTGTATTACCCGAGGGGCGTCGCCCCTCGGACTCCCCAACACCCTCTCTCGCTCGCCGCTTCGCCGGCTCCCTCCGTTCGCGTGGC
>JBBECO010000023.1:0-1418 GCA_040881785.1 Vicinamibacterales bacterium | reverse complement strand
GACGCGGCAGAAAGGGGAGCCGCCGTGCGACCCGTACGACATGGTCCGCTGGCCGATCGTCCGGCAGGCGCGGGCGGCGCACGTCCGCTACCGCTTCCACACGCGCAGCCTGGAGATGCAGGGTCCCCTGAAGAAGCTGTCGCGCGCGCTGCCTGACGTCCGCATCGCCATGGTCACGCACTGTCTCGACGACAACGACTTCGGCGCCTACACCTTCCACAAAGGCCGCATGAAGGGGAAGTGGCTCGGCGGCGACTGGCGGACGCCGTTCTGGGAGCGCACCGCGCGCGAGCTCGGGATCGACCTCGACGAGGCGTACGAGGACGATGCGGCGGAGCAGCGGGCCGATTCGCTGATGACGGACGCCGCCATGCGCATCGCGACAGGCGTGGACCGGGCCTACGACTGGTCCGGCGGGCGCGTCTATCGGGACCTGTCGGACGAGCGCGCCGCCATGATGCAGGATCTCGCGAAGGTGTTGACCGAGATGAAGGAATAAAACGTATTGATTTTTCTCTCCGACGATGGCACCGTCGTCGTCGAGACCATCTCAGGGAGGACGTCATCACCGCCGAACGGTTCGAACGCCGCCTGGTCGAGGAAACCTCCACGTTGCGCGTGTGCTACCACGGCGGCGCTGTTCGTGCACGCACGCGGACCGCGGACTGTTGCCGCTCGGCGACAACGATGAACGGCGGTTCAACCTCGACGTTGGACTCGCGTAGGGCGTCAATCACAGCGAGCACGAACGCCGAGGAGATGTGCCCCGGACGCAGGTAGATGATCCCGACAAACGACGTCCCAGTGCGGATGGCGGAACGACCGAAGGCCAGGTCATGGGTGACGACTACACGACTCCGGCTGGTTGCGCGTTCGAGAACGTCGACATCCGGCCGGCCAATCAGTTGTTCGTCCCAGGCCGTGCGCAGATCGCAACCACGCGCTCGAAGGCCCGCGACGACGTCTGGAGCGATGTTCTCGTCTGAGAGAAGCGGGAAGTCGAGCGGCTTCACGCCGTGATTCTCAGCTCCCAGGTATGCTCGCCTTTCAGCACGTCGGCGGCGTACCGAAACGCCGACGCGAGGCCGTCAGGCGTGACCTGAGGATACTGCGCGAGGATCTGGTCCTGCGTTGCCCCGCTCGCGGCGAGTTCGAGCAGGAACTCGACGCTGATGCGCGTTCCGCGAACACACGGCTTACCGCCGAGAATGTGTGCGTCGGCGACGATCAGTTCTTCAGGCATAGCTCTTGCCCTTCAGCCAGTTGTGGACGGGGCCCGCCCTCGTCAAGCTATTCTAGCCCGGAGGCGTCATGTTCGGCGCTATCTCCCCGCAGCTGGCGGCTCTTGGTGAACGTCGACTCGAGTGACCGACCCTGTCACACGTCGGCGGCATACTGCTCCTGAACGGAGCCCCTGC
>JBBECO010000022.1:5009-8303 GCA_040881785.1 Vicinamibacterales bacterium | reverse complement strand
CTCACTCCAGGTTCTCTTTGATCAAATCCGTGTTGATCGCAAACGCCGCCTCGGCCCCTTCGGCCGCCGCCACGACGACCCACTGCACGGCGCGTGAGGCGTCCCCGGCGACGTATAACCCGCGCAGGTGCGTCGATTCGTACTTGCCCGTCCGAACGGTGCCTTTGTCGTTGAACTCACACCCGAGCTGAATCGCCAGCGCCGACTGCTGATACTGCCCCGTCGTGAAAAACAGCGCGCGCCGTTCGACGGGCTCGATGCCCTCGAAGACGATGCGCTCCAGCAGGCCGTCGTGGCCCTCGAGCCGCGCGACCGGTTCCTCTCGCACCGTGATGCCATTGCGCCCCAGCCGCTCGATCTGGCGCGGCTCGAGCTCCGACGGGCCGTCCGTGCAGAGCAGAATGTCGGACGACCAGGCGGTGAGCTCGAGCGACAAACCGTAGCCCTTCTCCCCCTTCCCATACACCGCCAGCGGCTGGTCGCGTACCTCCCAGCCGTCGCAGTAGGGGCAGTGGAACACGCTGCGTCCATAGAGGTTGCTGATCCCGTCGATGGCCGGCACGCGGTCGCGGACCCCCGTGGCGATCAGCAGCTTCAGCGATTCCACCTGCTCGCCGGTTTCGAGCGTGGTCACGAATCGGCTGTTCTCGCACCGCGCGTCGGTGACGGTGACGTTGCGGACCTTCACGGTCGTGTACGGCCGCAGCTCTTCGCGCGCCTGCCGCAGGAACTCGAGCGGCGGCATGCCGTCGCGCGTCAGAAAGCCATGCATGGCATGCGACGCTTCATTGCGGGGATGCCCGTTGTCGCAGACGAGCACGCTCCGACGGCAGCGGCCCAGCACGAGCGCGGCGCTCAGACCCGCAGGGCCGGCGCCGACAATGACGACGTCATACATGGGCGTGGAGGATCTCCTGGAAGCGCGGGTCGTCGCGGAGCCGCTCGAAGTCGAGGTCGCGGGCCGCACGCGCACGGGTGAGCGCCGGCTGGCGTGCGGCGACGCGCGCGAGCGAGTCGAGCGCGCGGTCGGTATCGCCGCGGAGCGCATGGAGGACGGCGATGTAGTAGCGCGTCGCCGGATCGTCCGCCCCCTTGCCGACCCTGGCCTCGAAGGCCTTGAGGGCCCGGTCGAAGTGGCGCGCCGCGTCGTCGGCCTGTCCCTGCCGGCTGTACGCGGCGCCGATGCGGACGCCTAGCTCGATATTGGTGCGCTCGCGCAGCGCGTGATCGCTGGAGTTGACGAATGCCAGCTCGCGCTCGTACTCCTTCAGCGCGTCGGCGTACCGGCCCTGCAGGTAGTAGATGTACCCCAGTCGCGAATGGGCCCCGACGATCTGCAGACCGGCGTTGCCGGAAATGTACTGCTCCTGCAGATCCACCGCACGGCGGCTGACCTCTTCGGCCCGCGCGTACTGCCCCTCCCACGCCAGCAGGAGGCTCAGCTGCAAGTACGAGTACCCCGCCTCGGGATTGAGCTCGATGGAGCGTTCGAACTCCGGAATCGCGGCCGCGAAGTCCCCCTTGCCGATCCACAAGGCGCGCGCGAGCCCCTGGTGAGCCTGACCGTTGTCCGGCTCCAACCGGAGCGCCTCGCGGAGCGCCGCGATCGCCTCGTCCACGCGTCCCAGACCGAGCAGGCCGGAGCCGAGCCACATGTGCGCATCGGCGAGTTCCGGATCGAGGGCCAGGGCGCGGCGTTCCAGGTCGATCGCCTTGTGGACCATCTCGGGCATGCTCATGAACGTGCCCTTCAGACCGTACGCGCCGCCGAGCGCCGCCCACGCGATCGCGTAGTCGGGATCGTGCCGCGTCGCGTCTTCGAACGCCGCGATCGCCCGGTCCATCGATTCGCGCGTCGCCTGCCGCAGATTCATCATCCCGCGCGCGTAACTCTCGTACGCCTCGACCGAGTGGGTTTCCTGCCTCTCGATCTCGGCCACCTCGCTGCCCTGCAGGGCCACGTTGAGGCCCTGCGTCAGCTCGTAGACGATCTTGTCCTGCAGCTCGAAGATGTCGTCGATCCGCCCATCGACTTTGACCGTCCGCTGGACGGCGCCGCTGGCGACCTCGACGAAGTTCGCCGTGATGCGGATGGTGGCGCCCATCCGCTGATAGCCACCCACCACCACCCACGCGGCGCCGAGCCGCCGGCCGATGTCGATCGCCAGCGAATCGTTGAGATGCGCGTCGGTGCTCAGATTCCGCAGCGCGTCGTAGACGCGGGCGCGCCCGATGACCGTCAGGTTGTGGACGTTCTTCAGATCGGAGCTCACCGTCTCGGCGATGCCGGTGCCGATCCAGTCGTCGGCGGGATCCCGGGTGATGTTGGCGAAGGTCATCACCGCCACACAACAGCCGACGACGGTTCCGGGCGGAGGGGCTGCCGCCGCCGTGATGCGCGAGGTGCGGCGGGCCGCCGACGGAGGCGCCAGGTCCGTGGCAATCGCCTTGAGATCGGTGTAGAGCGCCCGGGCGGACTGGTAGCGGAAGGCCGGCGACTTCTCGAGGGCCCTCGCGATCACCTCGTCCAGCGCCGGCGGTACGCCCGACGCATAGCGCGACACGGGCGGGGCCTCCTGGTGCAAAATCCGATCGATGATCTCGGTCGGGGTGGACCCTTCGAACGGCATACGCCCGGACACCAGCTCGAAGAGCACGACTCCGAGCGAGAAAAGGTCCGCGCGATGATCGACCCCCCTCCCGAGTGCCTGCTCCGGCGCCATGTAGGACACCGTGCCGAGCACCATCCCGGCCATCGTCACCTGCGCCTGTGTGATGTCGCTGCCGTCGGCGGACGGCAGGATCTTGGCCAGGCCGAAGTCCAGCACCTTGACGAGACCGCGCTCCGTCCGCATCAGGTTCGCACTCTTGATGTCGCGATGGATGATGCCACGTGCGTGCGCCTCGTCCAGCGCGTCGGCGACCTGGATCCCCGTCTGCACCGCCTCACGGACCGGCAGCGGCCCCAGCGCCAGGCGCGCGGTGAGCGTCTCCCCCTCGACGTACTCCATGACGATGAAGTCGGCGCCGTCGCTTTCGGCGATGTCGTAAGTAACGGCGATGTTGGGGGACCGGAGGATCGAGGCGGCCCTTGCCTCGTTGAGGAGGCGAGCCCGGCTGTCGGGATCCGACTTCAGCGACGGCGGGAGGAACTTCAGCGCGACCGGGCGGCCGAGCCGGAGGTCCTCGGCGCGATAGACCTCCCCCATGCCGCCTGACCCGAGGCGCTCGATGATGCGGTAGTGCTGAACGGTTGTGCCGACCACGGTCTTTTGGGGGGGGGGGGGGGGGGGG
>JBBECO010000022.1:0-4999 GCA_040881785.1 Vicinamibacterales bacterium | reverse complement strand
TTCGCCCCTCGGACTCCCCTACACGCGCCCTCGCTCGCCGCTGCGTCGGCTCACTCCGGTCGCGTGGCTCGCTCGCGTGGCTCGCGCGCGACTGTGGAAGGCCTTCTCGAGATCACTCCCAGGGTGAGACGCGCCCGCAGGGGCCGGCGTCTCAATTCGGAGCTGTTATTTGACCTTCGACCCCACCCAGGACTCCCGGAACGCCTTCTGTTCTGGCGTCAGGGTTCCACCGGTGGATTCGATGGTCACCGCCTGCAGCGCCGGGTCTTCGGCAAGTCTCAGCGTAGACGTCACGACCACACCCGAGGGGCGGCGGAACTCGACAACCAGCTGGTCACCGGGCTTGCGGTTCTTCAGGGCGGCCGCAAGGTTCGTGAAAGCCGTCCCGTCTACCGATGTGATGAGGGCCCCCTGTTCGAGACCCGCGGCAAACGCGGGCGTCCCAAACGGCACGAGGCCGCCGACCGCGGCGGCATTCGTGCGGTCCATCTGGAGGCCTGTCCACGGGGCGCCGGCGGCGCGCTTGCGGACGACGATGCCGGCCGGCGCGAGCAGCCGCGCGTAATCGGGCGCCTCTAATCCTTCAACGAAGCGCGCGAAGAAGTCGCGGGCGAAGGGCGGATCCTCGGAGATCTCCGCGAGCCGCGCCTCGGCATCCTTCAGCGTGTAGGGCTTCGCCACGATCCCGGGCGGCGACGGGTCCTTGCGGCCGTGCATCGTCCACATCAGGCGCATGTAGTCGTCCAGCGACAACCGTCCGTTCGAACGGGTCCGCAGCTCGAGGTCCAGGGCGAGCGCCAGGGCGGAGCCGTACGTGTAGTAGCTGATGAACGAGTAGCTGAAGTTCGTCGCGTCCACCGATCGTGCCGCGTCGCTGTACGGGGCATGCTGGCTCATTTGCACCGCGGACCGGAACTGTTTCGCGGGGTGTGTGGCGACGCCGAGCGCCGAGTTCGCGACGCCGAGCAGCGTCTGCTCCGCCGGACGCAGACCGGCGCGTCCCATCACGAGCCCGCCGTAGTACTGGGTGAAGCCCTCGGCGATCCACATCGAATCGGACATGTTGGCTTCTTCGAAATTGAACGGCTCGAGTCCCACCGGCCGGATGCGCTCGACGTTCCACGCGTGGAAGAACTCGTGTGAGACGGTGCCGAGCACCTGTTGCGCCGTCTGCGGGTTCTTGAACGACACGGGTGAGGCCACCACCGTGCTGTTGCGATGCTCCATGCCGTCGCCGCCGCCCCACGGCACGTAGTCGCCGAGAAACGTGTAGGTGCCGGTGTCGAACTCGGGATATTCACCGAAGATGGCCCCCTGCTCGCGGACGATCTTCTCCGTCCCCGCAACGTAGGTGTCGAGCGCGGCGTCGGGGCCGTCGTGGTGGACGGCCGTGATGATGGTGAACTCCTTGCCGTCCGGATTGCGGACCGTGAACGAGCGCGTGCCGAAGTCGCTCATCTCGGTGGGGCTGTCCATGAAGTACTGGAGGTTCGGCGCAGTGAACGTGAAGGGATCGTTCGTCGGAAAGAGCTGCGTCGCGACCTTCCAGGTCGTGCCCTTCGGCTGGACGAAGGTGACGCGGACCGGCCTGGTGTCGAACCCGCGTGCCCACATGAAGGTCGCCGGGATGTTCATGTGCGCGTGGCTGCTGTCGATCCCCAGGTACGTGCCGTCGACGTGCTTCCCGAAGATCTTGTAGGCGATCCGGACCGTCCCGTCGTGGCCGGTCACGTTCCACTGGTAGGGGTTCGGCCGGGTGATCGACAGCGGCTTCCCTTTGCCGTCGAACGCCTTCACCTCGAAGACGTTCTTCGCGTACTCATGAATCGCGTAACGGCCCGGCGACGACCGGCTCATTCGCGCTTCGAGCGTCGCGGGAGCGGAGGCAAACGTGACCTCGACCTCGGCGTAGTGGTGCTCGGGCGCGGGAAAGGAGATGCGGTACTCGGTCGGCGCCTGGGCGAGCGCGGCGGCGGCGATCGCGAGGGAAAAGATGAGGGCAAGAACGGCGGAACGGCTCGTATGACGCATGAACGGGATCGTACCACTAGCCGTGGGGCTTTGGCCCACTCGCCCGTGAAGGGCTACAATCGGCCCATCGGTGAGCCACCTGACGAGGCACGATGACTGTGAATCCGACTGACCGTGAGACACCACCGTCCTGCGCGGAGCCGCTGCCGGCACGCGCAGAGGACTTCGACGCGGTGCGCGACCCCGGCGGCTCACTGTCCAGACGCCTGGCCGAAGAGTTCGTCGCCTGGTTCAAGACACTGGCGTCGGCCGGCGTCTATGCCACCCTCATCGTGACGTTCGGCGTCCAGGTCGCGCGTGTCGAAGGCCACAGCATGGCGCCGACGCTCCAGGACCAGGACCGCCTCGTCATCAACAAGTTCGCCTATCTCACGTACGTCGGCGAACCGAAGGTCGGCGACGTCGTCATGCTGTACTCGCCGAACGATCCCACGAAGGCGCTCGTGAAGAGGGTGATGGCGGCCGAGGGGCAGTGGGTGCGGATGGTCAACGGCCGGCTGTTCGTGGACGAGCAGCCGGTGAACGATGCCTTCGTGTCGGACGCCTATCGGGGGCACGACGATTACGGCCCCGTGCAGATCCGGGAAGGTTTCTACTTCGTGATGGGGGATCATCGCAACGCCAGCTCCGACAGCCGGAGCTGGGGTGACGTTCCGCGCAAGTACATCATCGGCCGGGTGCAGGTCCGCTGGTGGCCACTGGCGGATGCGCGAACGTTCTGACGCGCGTCTCGCGGGGCCGTCGACAGGCTACAATCGGCCCAGCGTAGGCTGCGCCTGAGGCGTCGAGGACCCTTCGGGGTAAACACATGAGTGCGATTGACAGAATCACGATGATTCCGGACGTATGTGGCGGCCGCCCGTGCATTCGCGGGCTTCGAATCCGTGTCAAGGACGTGCTCGATCTGCTCGCGGCCGGCGCGACGCAGGAAGAAATCCTGGCCGACTATCCCTATCTCGAAGCGGACGATATCAGGGCCGTGCTGGAATTCGCCGCCCGTCAGAGCGATCATCCAGTCCTGCGGAGCGCGTGATTGCGCTTTCTGATCGACGCTCAACTCCCCCCGGCGCTCGCCCGGTGGATTGACGCGCAGCGCTACCCTGCAGAACACGTCCTCGATGCGGGACTCGTGACGGCGTCCGACCACGCCATTCGCGAATACGCCGCAATGGTCGGGGCAGTCATCGTCACCAAGGACGAGGACTTCGCGATCCGCAGACTGCTGCAAGAAGGTCCGGCGGTCGTCTGGGTTCGAGTCGGAAACACGCGGAAGGCCGAGTTGCTGCGTCGCTTCGAGTCGGAATTCCCCGTGATTATTGCCGCCCTTGAACGGGGAGAAAATCTCGTCGAGCTGGCTTGACGGTCGATCAGCCCGGACCATACGCCCCACCGACGTCCGATCTACCGAGCTACCGATCTACCGATCTACCGGACTTCGGAAACGCCTTGATCACCTCGCGCGCGAGGTCCCACTGGTTGAAGCCCTGGCGCCCGTAGTCCAGGCCGCGCCGGACGATGACGAGGTCGTGGGACGGTACGACAACGGCGTACTGGCCGCGGTTGCCGGCGGTTGAGTAGGCGTCCTTCGGCACGTCGGTGCGGGTGTCTGGCACGAGCCACCAGTGGCCGCCGTACTGGTTGCCGCGCTCCGCCGTGGCCGGCGCCGGCGTGCGCACGAAGTCGATCCACGCCTTCGAGAGCAGGCGCTCGCCGTTCCACTCACCGCCCTGCAGGTGTAGCAGGCCCAGCCTCGCGAGGTCACGCGCGTTGGTGTAGACCTGGCTGCTCAGGATGAAATCGCCGAACCTGTCGGTGCTGAGCAGCGTGTTGCGCATGCCGATGCAGTCGAGCAGCGCCCTGCGCGGGAACTCGAGATACGCCTGGGGATCCCCGAGCGCCTGTTTCATCGCGTAGACCGCGAGCAGCGTGTCGTAGTTCTCGTAGTCCCAGCTCGTGCCCGGCTGGCGGATCAGCCCGCGGTCGCGCGCACCGTCCACCGAGCTGGCGCCGGCCCAGTAGGCCATGCCCGATCCGGTCGCGTACTCCAGGCCCCCGTTGTCGACCGTCTCGAGTCCGCTCGACATGTTCAGGACGTGCCGGAGCGTGATCGCCGACCGGGGATCCTTGACCTCTCCGCGGACACGCGGCAGCCACTCGAATCCCAGCGGCTTGTCGAGCGACAGCTTGCCCTGATCGGCGAGCATCCCGAACAGCGTGGCGGCGATGCTCTTCGCCGTGGACCAGGTCCGCGTGCGGGTCTTCATGTCGACGCCAGGTGCGTACCGCTCGTGGATGATCCGGCCGCGGTGCACGATGAGCAGACTGAGCGTCACCTGCTCCGGCGATTCCCGCGTGAACGTCCAGTCGGAGGCCGCCTGCAGGGCCGCCGCATTGATGGTGGCCGGCAGCGGCTGCTTTTCGACGAGATCGCCGTTCGGCCACGGCGTCCGTGCCGCGTCCCCCGGCGGCGGGGGCGTGGTGAGCTGCGGCAAAGAAGCGATGTCGTCGAAGGTCTGATTCGGCGCCAGGATGACGCAGCCAAGGCCTTCGCGGAACGCCGCCCGCATCACCGGCACCCCGTCGTCCTTCCCGATGGCCACGGCGCGCTTGTCGCGGTCGATGACGTAGTCGCCGCCGGTGGGGGTGCCGATCGGCTCGCGCAGGAACTTCAGCTCCTGGGCGAAGACCTGTTCGACCGTCCGGTTCGACGTGAACAGGCCGTTGCACATGAAGATGGCCTGCTGGCCGCGCTGGATCATGGCGCGCTGGACGCCCCAGTAGTCGTAGGCGCCTCCCTGCCGCTGGGCGAGCGGGGCCGCCGACAGGACCAGCCCGAACGCCAAAACGGAGCCGAGGGTTCTGATCATGCGCTTGCGCAGAAATACGAACCCGGCGCGAACGATGAGTGAGCGCTGGCAGTGCGGTGGGGGTGGGGGCCCCCCCCCAAAAAAATTTTTTTGCCCCAAGC
>JBBECO010000021.1:0-8335 GCA_040881785.1 Vicinamibacterales bacterium | reverse complement strand
CTCTGCCCCGTGACCAGCAGCGTGGCGGCGGCGACGTTCAGCGACCCCGCTCCCGCCTCGATCAGCCCCGCGCCGGCGACGCGCGAGCTCGTGACCTGCAACGCGAGCTTCACGTCCGCCGGGGTCAGCCCCGGCGCGGCCTCGAGCAGCAGCGCCGCCGCCCCCGACACCACCGCGGCCGCCATGCTCGTGCCGCTCAACTCGATATACGCGTGGTTCCCCTCACCGCCCATCAGGCGCTCCGGGTAGTCATTGACGATCGCGGACCCGTGCGCGGCCGCCGCCACCACCCGGTTGCCCGGCGCAACCAGCTCCGGCTTCAGCACCCCGTCAATGTGCGTAAGGCCCCGCGAGCTGAAACTCGCCACCACGTCGTCGGACGGCATGGCGGTCCCCTTCGTGTTCAGGGCGCCAACCGTGATCGCGTCCGGCAGATTCCCGGGGGAGACGATGCCGCCCACGATGGGCTGCCCGTCCGGGGTCTTGCCGAAATTCCCCGCCGACGCAATGACGACGAGGCCGGCGTCGACGGCGCGCTGCGCCGCCTGACAGAGCGGATCCTCGCGATACGACTCGAAGACCGGACGGCCGAGCGAGAGATTGATGATGCGCAGCCCGTACCGCGCGCGGTTCGCGATCGCCCAGTCGATGGCGGCAATCACGTCGCTCGTGCTGCCCGAGCCGTCGGCGCCCAGCACCCGCAGCGACACGATGTGCGCGCCGGGCGCGACGCCCGCGTACGAGGCCTCGCTCCCGCCCGCGATGATGCCGGCCACATGAGTGCCATGCCCGTACTCGTCGCGCCCGTGCCGGTCGCCCGTGAAATCGAGCGACGCGATGACCTGGCTGTTGAGCGCCTTGTGGTTGGCGATCCCCGAGTCGATCACCGCAACACCAACGCCCCGGCCGGTAAAACCGGACAGACCGCCGATCCCGCTCTGCACCTGGTCGGCGCCGATCGCCTGCGCACTGAGCGCCATCATGCGATGGACGGTCGCGTCGCCCGACAGATGCGGCACCGCGGGGTCGGCGGCCAGGGCCGCGAGCTGCTCGGGGCTGACATCGAGCACCACGCCGTGGCGGAGCCGCTTCTTGATCGTCGCGCCATGGCGCGCCGCAATCGCGTCGGTCTCCGATGCCGTACCGCTGAGGATGACCGAGGCGCGCTGGTGAGATCCGCTGCGAAGGTGCTGCTCGAGATCGCTGGAGAGTCTGGCGCGGTGCTCAGCCGCGAACGCGACGGAAGAAAAGAAAAGAACGACTCCCGCGACGGCGGCCACGCACGCCGGTCGGGTCAGTCTGCATGCACGCAGGGTATGAGGCATCAGGACCGCCAATGAACTGGGAAAAGGGACGTCTGCTGCCGATGAGGCACAGGCGGTGCCAGCTCTGTGAAAAAATCCGGACTGTGGAAGAGGCGTGCGCCCCAAGCGATGTCTGACGGACACGAAGCGACAGCTTGTTTGCCCCAGGAGGACAGGTGCACTAGGATGGCGCCATCAGCGGAGCGGCAGCGGGAAGCCCGGCAGCCAATCGATTGGCCGATGGGTTAACCTACCCTTGTTGGGTATTTACTACCCGTGTATAAGTTCTTTAAACACCGCAATTGCAGTCACAGGCCAACAAATTGGCCGGTAGGTTAACTTCTTGACGAGAGCCCTCAAGCTGGCGGTGCTCCTGATCCTGGCCGCGGCGATCGTGATCGCCGGGTGGAGCCTCTGGGCCCGGCGGCCTGCTCCCGACTCACCGGCCGACACGAGCGGCGGACGCCTGATCGCCTCGCTCCGCAGCGAGCCCGCTCGCTACAACCGGTATGTCGAGGGTTCGGCCGCCGCCGACCTCGTCTCCCTGCTCACCGACGGGCGCCTCGTCCGCGTCAATCGCGCCACCGATGTCGTCGAGCCCGCGCTCGCCGAGCGCTGGGCGCAGTCCGACGACGGGTTGACGTTTACGTTGACGCTGCGCCGGGACGTCCGCTTCTCGGACGGCGCACCATTCACGTCCGCCGACGTGCTCTTCTCGGCGCGGGCGCTCTACGATCCGGCGGTCAACAGTCCGCTGGCGTCCGCGACACGCATCGGCGGCAAGCCGCTCGTGTTTGCCGCACCCGATCCATGGACGGTCACGGTGACGCTCCCCGCGCCGTTCGCGCCGGGGCTTCGCCTGCTCGAGAACCTCCCGCTCCTCCCGCGCCACAAACTCGAAGGCGCGCTCGACGCCGGAACCTTCGCGGACGCCTGGCGCGTCGGCACCCCGCTCACCGAGATCACCGGGCTCGGTCCCTTCATGCTGACCGAACACGTCAGCGGCCAGCGCCTGGTCTTCGCGCGCAATCCGCACTACTGGCGCCGGGACGCGCAGGGGACGCCGTTGCCGTACCTGGACGGCATCACCGTGCTCATCGTGCAGGACCAGAACACGGAAGCGCTGCGGATGGCCGCCGGCGAGATCGACGTCATGTCGAACGCCGACATCCGCCCCGAAGACATCGCGACCTTCACGCGCGCCGCCGATGAAGGACGGCTCCGGCTGCACGAGGTCGGCATCGGCCTCGATCCGAACCTGCTCTGGTTCAACCTGACGGAGGAATCCCGCGACCGGCTCGCGTGGCTCCACGACACGCGCGTGCGGCAGGCCATCTCGCACGCGGTGGACCGCCAGGCCCTGGCCAACACCGTCTATCTCGGGGCGGCCGTCCCGATTCATGGACCCGTCTCTCCGGGCAACCGGACGTGGTATTCGGCGTCGGCACCGCAGTGGCCCTACGACCCCGCGCGTGCGAAAGCGCTGCTCGCGGACGCCGGACTCGCCGACACCAACGGGGACGGCATGCTCGACATCGGCGGGCGCCCCGCACGCTTCTCGATCCTCACGCAGGCCGGCAACACCCTGCGCGAGCGCTCCGCGTCGCTCCTGCAGGAACAGCTCCGCCAGGTCGGTCTCGCGGTTGACATCGTGACGCTCGACCAGGGCGCGCTCGGGCAGCGCTGGATGCAGGGGGCCTACGACAGCATCTACTTCGGCGTCCAGGCGAGCGCCACCGATCCAGCCCTCAACCTCGATCTCTGGCTGAGCAGCGGCAACTTCCATTTCTGGAACCCGAATCAACCGTCGCCGGCCACGGCGTGGGAAGCGGAAATCGACGACCTGATGCACCGCAACGCCGTGGCGGCCACGCTCGCCGAGCGGCAGCAGCTGTTTGCCGAGGTGCAGCGAATCCTGGGCGAGCAGCTGCCGGCGATCTATTTCGTCGCGCCGCGGGTGACGATCGCCGTGCGCCCGCGCGTCCGCAATCTGACGCCGGTGCTCCAGGCGCCACAGCTGCTCTGGAACGCCGAGACGCTGGCCGTGGACGCGCGGCAGCCGTAGGCCAGCGCCGTGCCGTCCGCCCACCCTCAGAGGCCGTCCGCGTTCACGGTGTTCGTGCTGCGGCGCGCCGGCCGCGCGATCCTCCTGGTCCTCGCCGTCGCGTCGGCCGCCATGCTGCTCGTCCACCTGGCGCCGGGGGACGCTTTCTCGGCCCTCGACGTCGATCCCGCGTTCGCCGCCGCCGAACGCAGCCGGCTCGGTCTCGACCGTCCGTTCCTCGCCCAGTACGCCTCGTGGCTCGGGCGCCTCGTCACGCTCGACTTCGGCGACTCCATCCGCTTCCATCGTCCGGTCGTGGAGCTGCTGGCGGAGCGCATGGCCAACACGCTGGCCCTCGGGGTGGCGGCGCTCACCCTGGCGCTCGCGATCGGGCTGCCGGCCGGCGTGCTGACGGGACGCGGACGGCCGACGGTCGCGTCGCGCGCGATCGGCGGCGCGTCGCTGCTCCTGGTCTCGATGCCGCCGCTCGTCACGGCGCTCCTGCTGCTGCTCGTGGCCGCGTGGACGGGATGGCTCCCGGCTGGCGGACTCGAGATCGCCACCGACGCCGGCCCGCGCGCCCTGCTCGGCGCGGCGTTCCGCTACCTCCCGCTGCCCGCGTTCGCGCTCGCGCTGCCGATCGCGGCCGGTCTCGAGCGGCTGCAGTCGCAGGCGATTGCCGAGGCGCTGCGGCAGCCGTGCGTGAGGGCCGCGCTCGCGCGCGGACTGTCGGCGTCGCGCGCGACGTGGATCCATGCGTGGCGGCTGTCGCTGAAGCCGGTGCTCGGCGTCCTGGGCATCGTCGTCGGCACCGTGCTCAGCGGCTCGTTCGTCGTGGAGATCGTGATGGCGTGGCCCGGCCTCGGTGACCTCATGTATCAGGCGCTCCTGGCGCGGGACGTTCATCTCGCCGCGGGCTGCGCCGCAGTGGGTGCGGCCATGCTGTCGCTCGGGCTCGTGGCCGCCGACATCGCACTGGCCCTGGCCGATCCGCGTACCGCGGAGCCCGCATGAAGAGCGGGATGCGACGGGTGGGCGTTGCGCTGCTCGGCGTGGTGGCGCTGAGCGTGGTGGCGGCTCCCGTGCTCGCGCCCAATCCGCCGACGCGACAATTCGACGGGCTGGCGTACGCGCCGCCGATGCGACCGCGGATCTTCGGCGAGCAGGGCCTGCAGCGTCCATTCGTCTATCCATGGCGCGTGACCGACCGGCTGCAGCGGCGCTTCGAGCCCGACACGAGCCGCCCGCAGGTGATCCGCTTCTTCACCCGCGGCCGCGTCGCGGCGCCGCAGCCGCCGGAACCCTGGCTCCTGCTCGGCGCCGACCCTCTCGGGCGCGACGTCCTGGCGCGGGTGCTCGCCGGCGGACGGCTGTCGCTCGGTGTCGCGGCGCTGGCGGTTCTGCTCACGCTCGCGCTCGGGGCATCGGTCGGCGCGATCGCCGGCTTCATCGGTGGACGGATCGATCGCACGATCATGGCCGTTGCGGACGTCGCGGTCGTCCTGCCACTCGTGTATGTGGTCGTCACCCTGCGCGCGGCCATGCCCCCGGTGCTGGAGCCCGCGGCCGTCTTCTGGACGATGGTGGTGGTCATGGCGCTCGGGACCTGGCCCCTGCCGGCGCGCGGGGTGCGGGCGATCGTGGCAGCCGAGCGCAGTCAGCCGTACGCAGAATCAGCGTACGCGGTGGGGGGGAGCCCGCTGCGAATTCTGCTACGTCACCTGCTGCCCGCTGCCGCCGGCCACATCGGCATGCAAGGATTCCTGCTGTTTCCCGCCTTTATTTTCGCCGAGGCCACCCTGTCCTTTGTCGGCCTGGGTTTTGCGGAACCCCTGCCGAGCTGGGGAGTCATGTTGAAGGATGCGGCGGCGCCGGCGGCCCTGATCGGGGCGCCGTGGCTGCTCGCTCCGGCAGGCGCTATCGTGTTGACCCTGTTGGGGGTGCATCTCGTGCTTCGAAGCGGCGAACGGGGAACGTCAGGTTTGGAGGGGAATCCACGGGCCCTCCCGGAGCCTCCTCACCCAAGTACATAAACGCACGAGGTGTCCCAAAATTGTACAACTCATGGGTGCCGCGGACGGTGCAAAAGAGTCCTCAAGAGACGTAAAAAATATCTGTAAGTACTCGAATGTTCGTGCTATATTGCGTCCACTAATGTGGCTGGTGGATTGCTGAAGAGCTCCCCTGGACCCGTCTCTGCGGCAGGTCATTTCCGCAGATGGAAAGGCAGAAAGTCGTGACCGGAAAAGGACGATTCATCCTCGCGGCGATCACGGCCCTCGCCGTCATCACCGTACCTTCCATTGCGATCGCTGATGCTCAGGGCAAGCTCGGCAAAGAGCTCAACGACCGCGGCACGCGCGCGGGCTGGTCGCGCGTGATCGTCACGCTGCATGGATCGGCTGACGTCAGCTCGGAGGTGCTGAGGCTTGGCGGCAACCTCGGACGCCGCCTCTCGCTGATCAACGGTCAGGTCGTCGAGCTGCCGAACGGACTGCTGAAGCAACTGGCCAGGCATCCTGCGGTCCTGCGACTTGACGAGGATCGCGCGACTTTCAGTGTGATGAGCCGCGTGGCCGTCCTGAGCGGCGCGCGTGCCGTCCAGCGGACCATGGGTTACGACGGCGCCGGCGTCGGCGTCGCGGTGATCGACTCGGGCTTCACCTCCTGGCACGACGACCTCACCTACGGCGGCAGCAATGCCTCCGTGCAGGTGAACGGCAACCAGCGCGTGGCCGGGTTCGTGGATTTCGTCAACGGCGCCACCCTTCCCTACGACGACAACGGTCACGGCACCCACGTCAGCGGCATCATCGCCGGCAACGGATACGACAGCAACGGCCGCCACGCGGGTATGGCGCCGGCCGCACATATCGTCAGCCTGAAGGTGCTCGACGGCAATGGCGTCGGCGTCATCAGCGACGTGATCGCCGCCTTCGAGTATGCGGTCGCCAACCGCGTGCAGCACAACATCCGCGTCGTCAATCTCTCGGTCGGCGCGGCGGTCATCTCGTCGTACAACACGGACCCGCTGACCCTCGCGGCCAAGCGCGTCGTCGATGCCGGCATCGTGGTTGTCACGGCGGCCGGCAACCGCGGACTGAACAGTCTGGGCCAGCCGCAGTGGGGCGGCATTCTCGCTCCCGGCAACGCTCCCTGGGTGCTCACGGTCGGCGCCTCGACTCACCAGGGCACGCTCAATCGCACTGACGATGCGGTGACCGGTTTCAGCTCCAGCGGTCCCTCGGCGATCGACTTCGCGGCGAAGCCCGACATCGTCGCCTCCGGCATGGGAACGGTCTCGCTCAGCGCCCCGGGCAGCCTCTTCTATACGACGAAGGCAGCCTACCTGGTCGCCGGCACTCTCGACACGGCTTACATGCCGTATCTCTCGCTGAGCGGCACGAGCATGGCCGCGCCCGTCGTGAGCGGCACCGTCGCCCTGATGCTCCAGGCGAACCCGTCGCTCACGCCGAACCTGGTCAAGGCCATCCTTCAGTACACCGCGGAGCTCAAGCCGGACGTCCACCCCCTCCGCCAGGGCGGCGGCTTTCTCAACACCAAGGGAGCCGTGGAGCTGTCGAGATTCTTCGCGACAGCGGCCGCCGGCGATCGCTATCCGAAGGGCAAGGGATGGAGCCGCAAGATCAACTGGGGCAACCACCGTGTCTCACGCGGCGCGATCAGCCCGTCCGGCAATGCCTGGGCCCTCAACATCGTCTGGGGCACGGCCGTGGACGACGAAGGGGACAACATCGTCTGGGGCACCACGTGCGACACCGATGAGTGCTTCAACATCGTCTGGGGGACGGCCGTAGACGATGAGGGGGACAACATCGTCTGGGGTACGGTTGACGACGAAGGCGACAACATTGTCTGGGGCACGACCGTCACCACCGATGACGAGGGGGACAACATTGTCTGGGGCACGGTCGACGATGAGGGGGACAACATCGTCTGGGGCACCGACTGTGGCGGCGACGACTGCTACAACATCGTCTGGGGGACCGCCACCACCGACGATGAGGGTGACAACATCGTGTGGGGCACGGCCGCCGACGACGAAGGCGACAACATCGTCTGGGGCACGACCGACGACGAAGGCGACAACATCGTCTGGGGTACGAACAACGACGAAGGGGACAACATCGTCTGGGGCACGTCCGCGGAGGACGGGACGCTGTTCGACGACACGACGGGAGATACCGTCGATTGGGAGTCGCTCTTCGACCCACCACCGGGAGATTCCGCCGGTGAGACCTCCTCCATCGTAGAGGCCCTGTAATGGAGAAGATGCCCTACCGCGACGAGCAGTCCACGAAAGTGCTGCCGAGCGCCGCGGTCACGATGGTTGAAACCGACTGGCGCCGGTCGCTGCCGGTGCTCGAAGGGCGCGCGGTCACGCTGCGCGAGCTGCGGATGAGCGATGCGCCGACGCTGCTCTCGATGCTGGCGACCGACGAAGTCGCGCGCTTCATTTCGCCGCCTCCGACCACCGTCGAGGGGTTCGAGCGCTTCATCGCCTGGACGCACCGCGAGCGCGAGGCGGGGCGCTACATCTGCTTCGGCGTCGTGCCGGAGGGGATGGACGCGGCCGTCGGCCTCTTCCAGGTCCGCCAGTGCGACCCGGACTTCGCATCCGCCGAATGGGGCTTTGCGCTCGGGTCGGCGTTCTGGGGCAACGGCTTCTTCGTCGAAGGGGCCAATCTCGTCCTCGACTTCGCCTTCGACGTCGTCGGGGTGCACAGGCTCGAGGCGCGGGCCGCGGTGCGCAACGGACGGGGCAACGGCGCGCTACGCAAGATCGGCGCGTTGCAGGAGGGGATCCTCCGCCGCTCGTTCCTGAGGAACGGCGAGTACCTGGATCAGGTGCTCTGGGCGATCCTCGACACGGATCGGCAGCGTGAGCGCTCGGCGAGTCCGACCAGCGTACACTAGGAGTCTTGACTCCTAGAAGTATGAGTGTTTGAGTCAAGTTTTTCAGGCG
>JBBECO010000020.1:0-1427 GCA_040881785.1 Vicinamibacterales bacterium | reverse complement strand
ATGTAGGCTCACGAGGCCACAGGCGTCAACCTGGTCATGTGGGGCACTGACGCTGAGGGCCTGCCCCGCCGTAGCTTCAGCGGAGGCGGGTGCGGGGCGCTGACGCTGAGGGCTTGCCGGCCGTAGCTTTAGCGGAGGCGGGTGCGGGAACTGACGTCGTTGGACTCAAAGCCTGAGTGTCAGGTACAAACAATTACGGCGATTCTACGACGCCTTCCGCCCCTCGCGCTGCAGCGCCTGGTGCAGATCCCAATCGGCTTGCAGCCGCATCCAGAGCTGCGGCGACGTCTTCAGAAGTCGCGACAGTCGCAGCGCGGTATCGGCCGTGATGCCGCGCTTGCCGAGGACAATCTCGTTCAGCCGGTTGAGCGAGATGCGCAGCCGCTCCGCGGCCTGGACCTGCCCCAATCCGAGAGGCTTGAGGTACTCCTCCAGCAGGATCTCTCCCGGCGGGATCGCGGGACCGAGCCAGTCGGGCTCCCTAGTGATAATCCTCGACGCAGACTTCGTAGGCATGGCCGTTCTCCCACCGGAACGTCACCCGGTACCGATCGTTGACGCGAATACTGTGCCGTCCGGCTTGGTTTCCCTTCAAGCGTTCCAGTCGATTTCCAGCCGGAACGACGAGATCCTCCAGGTGGGCAGCTGCGTCGACAAGCCTGAGCTTCCTCTGCGCCCCTCGCCAGAGCTCGCGTGGAATACGCCGGGCTGCCCGCGTGTTGCGTTCTCTGAACAGGTCTGCCGTTGTTTCGTCAGAGAATGACTGAATCACGGAAGCTGGTTACACATTACACGATGAGCGTGTAGCTTGTCCAGTCGAGCGGAACTTTCATTGACCTGCGGCAAGACGCGCGGTGATAATCACCCGGTGCTCCGAAAGCTCCAGTTCCTTGCGTTAGCTCTGCTCCTGCTCCTTGCCGCCGCCGGCCGGCACGGTTCCAGCGTGGAGGCGCAGGCCCCGAAACCCGTCTCCAAGATGATGTACGTGCTGCCCCACTACCTCCAGGCCACGGGCAGCTTCGAGAACGACGTCGCCTCCCTCCGCCAGCGCCTCGGCGAAGGACGGTTCGTCCGGGTCGGCTTCTCGCACTTCGTGTCCATGTCGATGACCGACTGGAACGTGAACGTCACCGACCGCGCGGCGGTGAGGAACGCGCTGGGGTCCACGATCAGCACGATCGATTCACTGGTCGCGCGAGCCCGCTCCAACAACATCCCGATCAACCTCTCGATCCTCACGGCGATCCGCGAGCGCATCGACCCGGTCCAGTTCGAGGCCGGGCGCGAAGACCGCCGGAATATGTCCTAGTACAACAGCGGCGCGATTGCCGACGGCTGGATCTCCCACTCGCGCTACGCGCGCAAATTCCGCGGCGTCAACGAGGCCTACATCCGCGAGCTGGGCGCGATGCTCGCCAACCGCATGG
>JBBECO010000019.1:0-1440 GCA_040881785.1 Vicinamibacterales bacterium | reverse complement strand
GCTGTCGAAAACGGAGTATTCTCAGGAGGAGCCGGTGCCAACATGCGGACGGAACGGAGCCAGCGGCATAGCGCTGGCGGAGTGAAGGCCGCCAGGCGGGGCGCAGGGGACCCCGCCGATCCAGGTTGGAAGAACGTGTAGCATTTCTCGAGGGCAGGGTGGCAGAGCATTCACGCGGCATGGACGGGATTCGCGACGCGCTCGTGCACCTGGAAGAGCGGATGGACAGGCGCCTCGACACACTCGATCGCCGGGTGAATGGTCTGGACGAGAAGATGTCCAGGTACTTCGTCTGGATTGTCGGCGTGCAGGTGACCACGCTGGCGGCAATCGTGGCCACGCTCGCGTCTCGGCCGTGACGCGACCGCGATGAGTCGACCGCGCCAGAAGATTCGGGCATCTCGCAACGCGCTCCGCTCGTAAGGGCTCTTGACTTTCGGCTCTTGGCTCTTGGCCTGTCAACGCCGGTCCGCGGGGCTCGGTGTGGCCCTGCCCCGCCGCAGCTTCAGCGGAGGCGCGGGTGCGGGGCGCGCGAACGGCTCGCGGCCAGACTGGCCGGATCATCCGGGACGACACCGCAGCACTCACCGCGCGGCGACGAGCTTGGCGTTCTCGCGGTCGAGCGCCCTGATGGCCTCCTGAATCACATCGACCTCACGGGCCTGAAACAGCGGCTCACCGCACTGCGTGCAGAGCCAGGCAGGCACGGCGTCCCAGTGCAGGTGGTAGCCGCCGCGATCGATGCTGAACGGCGCGGTCCCTCTCACCAGGCGGCCTTTGCAGTGCAGACATTCCATCAGGATTTTCTCTTTCGGAAGTCAGCCGACCACTGAGCCTGTTCCGGCACATACGCGGTGATCACGGCCAGATAGTCAGCCTTCGGCGAGCAGACCACGTGAACAGGCCGACCTTCGGGCGACGCCAGCATCAGACAGCTGTGACCGCGGACGTCCTCCGGGTAGTCTTCGATTACGTCACCTCGAGCGAGCACGGCCTCAACTTCAGACCGCGCGAGAATCTTCGTTGAGCTCCTCCGGCCCGTAGTGCCGCGGGATCTGCCGCTCGGCCACGATCTCGGCGAAGGCAAACCGGCTGACGCCGGCAAGCTCCGATGCCGCTGTAGGCGAAACCTCCGGGCAGGCGTAGAATCGCCGTCATGAGCATCGACGAACTTGAAGCGGAAGCTCTGAAGCTGAAGCCCGCGGCCCGGGCACGGCTGGCCGAACGGCTCCTCGACAGCCTCGAAGACCTGTCGGATGAGGAGAACGCTCAAATCTGGGCCGAGGAGGCCGAACGCCGGTCGGCCTCCTGGGATACACGTGACGGAACTGGCAGACCGGCAGAGACTGTCTTCCGGGACGCCAAGTCCCGGCTCTCGTGAATGACTGCCTCTTTTCATGAACTGGCCGAGGACGAACTCAACGACGCGGCAGAGTACTA
>JBBECO010000018.1:0-1441 GCA_040881785.1 Vicinamibacterales bacterium | reverse complement strand
CGTCGATGCCCGCGGCGCTGGTCCGGCGGCACTGCCCCTCGAAGTCATTCCGGAAACCGGCGTTGTCGGAGTGATACCCGGGGGGCGCGAAGCGGTCGCAGAAGTCGCCGGCGGACCAGTGCCCGACGCTCATCCGGATGCCCATCGTCTTCAGGAATTCGATCGACGCGGCGCGGTCGAGGTAGCCGGTACGCGCGGCGGCATGGGCCAGTTGGTCAGCTGAGAAGCGGGTCATCGATCCTCCGGATGGCCCGCATCGTACCACGGCCGGGCGAGCGAAAAGCCCTTGCATCGCGGGAATGTAAGCGTTACCATCCGCGGCCAGACTGTAATCGCTTACAGCCGCGGGCGCCCCGCGCGCGCGAGCTCACTCCGGGCCACCTCAGAGGAGCCACCATGAAGACACGCAGCGTCGTCCCGCTCGTCCTGTTCGTGTTCACGCTCGGCGCGCTCCCCGCGACCGCGCAGGTCAGCATCACCGGCCAACTCACCGGCACCGTCCTCGATCCGCAGCAGGCCGTCGTGCCGGGCGTGATCATCCAGCTCAAAGATGACGGGACCGGCATCGTCCGGGAGACCGTCACGAGCGGCACCGGCTTGTTCCGATTCCCCAATCTGAATCACGGCTCGTACCAGGTGACGGCGAGCCTGGCCGGGTTCCAGACCGCGGTCTACAACAAGATTCTCGTGGAATCGGGGCGCACGACCGAGTTGCGTGTCTCGCTCACCGTCGGCTCGATCGGCGAGCAGATCACCGTCGAGGGGGCGTCGCCCGTGCTCGAAACGACCGCCAACCTGATCTCGAGCACACTGGACAACAGGGCGCTGAACAACCTCCCGCTCGTCGGACGCAACGTATTCGGTCAGGCGACGCTCGTGCCGGGCGCGGCGGCGCCCGTCGGCGGGTCGGTCCATTTCAACGGGATGCCCGGCGGCACGATCAATCCGACGATCGACGGCGTGAACAACTCGTCCAACGGATGGAAGAGCGGCGGCACCAGCTTCTTCGGCACGGTGCCGGCGCGCCTCGGGGCGATCGAAGAGGTCACCGTGGAGACCTCGGGCCAGGGTGCCGAGTCGGGTGCGATGGGCGGCGTCAATCTGAAATTCGTGACTCGCCGGGGCACCAATCAGTACCGCGGCAGCGCCTTCTGGCAGCACCGCAACGAGTGGTTCAACGCCAACAGCTTTTCGAACAACGCCCGCGGCATCGAGAAGAACCGGCTGCGCCGGCATGACTTCGGCGGGAACTTCGGCGGGCCGCTGCTGCCGGGCACCAAGCTCCGCGACAAGCTGTTCGCCTTCGTCAACTACGAAGAGGAGTACATCCCTCAGACACAGACACGGACGCGGACGGTGCTGCAGTCGCAGACCGAAGCCGGCGTGTTCACGTACCAGACGTCGAGCGGAGAGCGCCGCACGGCCAACGTGCTCGACATCG
>JBBECO010000017.1:0-8510 GCA_040881785.1 Vicinamibacterales bacterium | reverse complement strand
GCACCGACAGTTCCGCCCGCTATTTGCAAACCAATGACTCCACCCGGCCGTCTAATGCGGCGACGCGTGCGCACCCACTCCCTCGCCGGCACCCTGACGGTCCTGGTCGGCCTGTTCACCGCCACCCCTGGCGCGCGGGCGCAGGCCGTCGTCCAGGAAACGGGCGATGGGCGCCTCAAGGTGTCCGTCTCGTGCCCGGCGTGCGACACGCCGCCCGCCATCCCCTTCGTCGTCCTTGTGGACGATCCCGGCGCTGCTGACGCCGTCGCCGTCGTGACCGGCGCCGATCCGAAATGGACGGTGGCAATCACCGGCCGCGGACGCTTTGCGGGAATGAACCGAACGCTCACGACGTCGTCGCTGGCCGATCTCGAGCGAACCCTGAAGCTCGGCCTCGCGGAATACGCGGCCGCGACCCCCTACGGGACCGAGCTCGATGTGACGGCTCGCCGCGCGGCGTCCGGCCCGGATCCTGACGCCGCGAAAAAGGAGCAGAAGGATCCGTGGAACTACTGGGTCTTTCGCCTGGGTGCGAGCAGCTACGGGAACGGTGAGAAGTCCTCCTCCTCCGGCAGCTACTACCTGAGCACCAGCGCGAACCGGACGACCGAAGCGTGGAAGATGCGCCTCTCGCTCGGTCGCAGCGTGAGCCGCAGCTCCTTCGATCTCGGCGACGGCACGACCGTCAAAACACGGCTGACCGACTGGAACGTCGATTCACTCGTCGTCAAGAGCCTCGGCCCGCACTGGTCGGCCGGGGCGACAGGCGGCCTCGTGGGGTCGACCTTCTCGAACGCGAAGCTCGTGGCGCGCATGGCCCCGGGGATCGAATACGACATCTTTCCTTACAGTGAAAGCTCGAAGCGCAGCCTCACGTTCCAGTACACGGCGGGCCCCGCGCATTACGAATACGACCGGGAGACGATCTTCGGCAAGCTGTCCGAGACGATCCTCCAGCACACGGCGAGCGCCTCGCTCGGCCTCCGGCAGCCGTGGGGCCAGGTGGGCGGATCGCTGACGTTCACCCAGCATCTGACGGCGCTTGACCGCACGCGGTTGTCGTTCAACGGCAGCGCGAACGTGCGCCTGTTCAAGTCGCTGACGTTGACCCCCAGGGGCAGCTACTCGAGAATCCGCGACCAGTTCACCCTCGAGAAGGGGGATGCGACCGACGAGGAGGTCTTCCTCCGGCAGCGTCAGCTGGCGACCGGGTTCCGGTACTCCTTCAGCGTGGGACTTGGCTACAGCTTCGGCGCGTTGTCGAACGCGGCCGTGAACCCGCGGTTCGGAGGGTAGACGTGCGGAGACGCCAACTTGTGTGGTTCGCGCTGGTATTCGTGCTGCTGCCGATGCGCGCCGTCGCGCAGACCACCCCCGCGGCCGATCCGGCGCCGACGCTGCGGGTCTTCCTCGACTGCCACGAATGCGACTCCGAGTTCCTGCGGCAGCACGTCACCTTCGTCGATTACGTCCGCGACCGCGCCGCGTCGGACCTCCACGTCCTCGTCACGACGCAGTCGACCGGAGGCGGCGGATCATCGTGGACCGTGCGATTCATCGGGCTCGGCCGCTTCCAGGGGGTCGATCGTGTACATCCGTTCTCCACACCACAAGCCGCGACAGGCGACGATCGCCGCCGGGAGTTCGCGCGTGTGTTCCGGCTCGGCGTGAGCGGCTACGCGGCCGAAACGCCCAGCGGACGCGAACTGGAGGTGACCTGGACACCGCCGGCCGCCGTCGCGGCCACGGCACCGCTTCAGGACAGATGGCACCGGTGGGTGTTCCGTGTGAACGGGAACGGCAGCCTCAACGGTGAGAAGGCGAACACGTCGTACCGCTACAGCCTGGGAAGCTCTGCGAACCGCGTGACCGAAGAATGGAAACTGAGCGCGAATGGCAATTTCACCAAGAACGAGAGCCGGTTCACGCTCACCGACGGCCGCCGCGTCACCAGTGGGTCGAATTCCTGGAGCGGCACCGGACTGGTCGTCAAGTCGCTCGGGCCGCATCTCTCGGCCGGCGCGCGCGTCTCCACCTCCCACTCCAGCTTTTCGAACGTCGATCGATCCATCAGCCTGCTGCCGGGCGTGGAATATGACCTCTTCCCGTACGCGGATTTCCAGCGCCGCAGCCTGACGGTCTGGTACGAGATCGGCCCAACCATCTACAACTACAAGGAGCTGACGGTCTTCGACAAGACCAGGGAGACGACGCTCAAGCACAACGTGGACGTCACGCTGGCGATGCGGCAGCCGTGGGGATCGCTGTACTCGAGCGCGCGCTTCTCGCAGCGGCTCCGTCAGCGCGACCGCTATACGGCATCCGTCTTCGGTTCGACCGACGTCCGGGTGTTCAAGGGATTGTCGTTCAACCTGTACGTGTCGTACTCGAAGATCAAGGACCAGAGCTCGCTCCAGCGGGCAGAAGCCTCCACGGAAGAAGTCCTCTTACGTATTCGCCAGTTGGCGACCAACCATCGCTACTCGTACAGCGTCGGTCTGAGCTACAACTTCGGCTCGATCTTCACGAGCATCGTCAATCCCCGCTTCAGCGGTTCGAATACGTTCTTCTTCTTCTAGCGGGGCCGCCGCCCGGTTCAGACCGGAAGCCGCCGGACGGCGCCGGCGAGACCAAGGAGCAGCCCGCCCGACACGAGCATGATCGCCGGCTCGGAGATCGTCGTGGTGGTCATGCCGGCCGCAGCCACGATAACTAGACCCAGTAGTGCCTTCATTTCCCTACCCGTTACTCACCTTGTCCGCCGCCGGTTCGTACTTCGCAGCCCCCGGCGCGCCGGCAACGCTCTAGTGCAAGCACTCGACCAATTGGCGAGAATCATTGGGGATTTACGGCTGAGGCCGCTCCTGACCTGCCTCGCGGAACTGTGGTAGAGTTTCGCGGTTCACCGAATTCATCCTGTGAAGGCAAGGCGCTACTCCATCGTCCTGGCCGACCGCACGACGGGTGTGGTCCGGCGCTTTACGATCTCGCTGCGGCCGGCATTGGCGGCGGCCGTGTGCCTGTTCTCGCTGCCGGTGCTGATGGGGCTCGGCGCCCGCTGGAGCGCACAGGCGAGCATCGACCAGCTCCACGCCGACAACGCGGTCCTCGAGCTCGAAAATGCCAGCTTTCGGGAGGCAACCGGCGAGCTGGCCGGGCAGATCACCTCGTTGCAGGCCGCGGTGGATCAGATCGGCGTGCGCGCCGAAGTGGACCCTGATGCCGACCGCGCCATGCGCCGGCTCCCCGCCCGCGTCCGCGAGCGCGCCATGGGCGGCGGGTCGAACGTTGCCGGACACATCCTCAGCGGCGCCCTTGGGGCGCCGGACGGCTCGTTCGGCGTCCTCCGGGACCTGCTCGGCGCGATCGAGCAGCGCCTGGCCAGCGTCCGGACCGGTGTCGAACAGCGACAGGCGCTCGCGTCGGCCACGCCGTCGATCTGGCCGATCGCCGGCTGGATCTCGTCGGGCTTCGGCAACCGCCGCGATCCGTTCACGGGCGGCAGGGATTTCCATCCCGGCCTCGACATCTCAGGGAATCACGGCCAGCAAATCCACGCCCCGGCCGACGGCAAGGTGACAGGCGCCGCCTACAACGGCAACTACGGCAATCTGGTCACCGTCGATCACGGCTTCGGGATCACGACGCGCTACGGGCATCTGTCGCGCTTCGCCGTCCGCCCCGGCCAGCAGATCCGCCGCGGCGAGGTGATCGGCTACGTCGGGTCCACCGGCCGGTCCACGAGCGCGCACCTGCACTACGAAGTCCTCGTCAACGGCCAGCTGACGAACCCGATGAAGCTGCTGTCGGGGCGGTAATCGCTGATCGCTGATCGCTGATCCCCTAATCGCTAATCCCGATCGCTAATCACGAATCCCGTCCCGCACCCGCCTTCGCTGAAGCTTCGGCGGGCAAGCCCTCAACGTCAGTTCCCGGCATTTGCTACAATCTTCAGATCTTTCACCTGACAGACTTCTCCCCTGATGATCGTTAATACAATCCTGGCGAAGGTCCTCGGCACGCAGAACGAGCGTGACCTGAAGAAGCTTCGCCCATTCGTCGCCCAGATCAACGACAGAGAAGCCGAGACGCAGGCGCTGTCGGATACCGAGCTCCGGGCGAAAACCCTCGAATTCCGCGAACGGCACGAGAAGGGGGAAACCCTCGAGGACCTGCTGCCCGAGGCCTTCGCGGTCGTGCGCGAGGCCGGGCGCCGCGTGCTGAACATGCGGCACTTCGACGTCCAGCTCATCGGCGGGATCGCCCTGCACCGCGGCCGCATCGCCGAGATGAAGACGGGCGAAGGCAAGACGCTCGTCGCCACCCTGCCGGCCTATCTCAACGCCCTCACCGGCAAAGGCGTCCACGTCGTCACGGTCAACGACTACCTCGCCCGCCGCGACTCCGAGTGGATGGGCAAGCTGTACCGGTTCCTCGGCCTGAGCGTCGGCGTCATCCAGCACGAGCTCAACGACCAGGAGCGCCAGGTCGCCTACGCGTCCGACATCACCTACGGCACGAACAACGAGTACGGCTTCGACTACCTCCGCGACAACATGAAGTTCGATCTCGCGCACTACGTGCAGCGCGGCCACAACTTCGCGATCGTGGACGAAGTCGACAGCATCCTGATCGACGAGGCGCGGACGCCGCTGATCATTTCAGGGCCCGCCGAGGAATCGACCGACCTCTATTACGAGGTCGATCGCGTCATCCCGAGCCTGAAAGCCGGCAAGACCGTCCAGGGGAACGTCAAGGCCGAGGATCGGGAGGAGCTCGAGAAGACCGGCGACTACATCATCGACGAGAAGCACAAGACCGTCACGCTGACGGAAACCGGCATGGCGAAGGCCGAAACGCTCCTCGCGCACCGGCTCGTGCCCGACAGCGGCGGTCTGTACGACCCGGTGAATATGCCGCTGCTGCACCACA
This sequence comes from Vicinamibacterales bacterium, assembly GCA_040881785.1. Taxonomy (GTDB): domain Bacteria; phylum Acidobacteriota; class Vicinamibacteria; order Vicinamibacterales; family 2-12-FULL-66-21; genus JACDCA01. The sequence goes on along the minus strand of JBBECO010000017.1, from coordinate 3,578 downwards.
TCCAGCAGGGCCTGCGCGCACACACGCTCTTCCGGCTCGATGTCGATTACATGATCAAGGACGGCGGGGTCGTGATCGTGGACGAGTTCACCGGCCGCCTCATGCCCGGCCGCCGCTGGAGCGACGGCCTTCACCAGGCCGTGGAAGCCAAAGAGAAGGTCAAGATCGAGCGCGAGAACCAGACGCTCGCGACGGTCACCTTCCAGAATTATTTCCGCAAGTACGGAAAGCTCTCCGGGATGACCGGCACGGCCGACACCGAAGCCGAAGAGTTCAACAAGATCTACAAGCTCGACGTCATGGTCATCCCGACCAACCGCGTGCTGCGGCGGGTCGAGGAACCCGACACCGTCTACCGGACCGAAAAGGAAAAGTACGACGCGATCGTCGGCGACATCCTCGAGCAGCAGAACCTGGGCCGCCCGGTGCTGGCCGGCACCGTGTCGATCGCCAAGTCCGAACGCCTCTCGCACCTCCTGAAGCTGCGCGGGATCAAGCACGTCGTGCTCAACGCCAAGTTCCACGCGCAGGAAGCCGAGATCGTCGCGCAGGCCGGACGTAAGGCGACGGTCACGATCGCCACGAACATGGCGGGCCGCGGCACCGACATCCTGCTCGGCGGCAACCCCGAATACATCGCGCGCCAGCAGACGCTCGCCGACGAGATCGCCGAGAAGCTCCCGAAGAGCGAGGCGAAATTCGTGGACGACGAGGAGTTCGTCTACTTCTTCCACCTCGACAACTACTACCGCGTCAGCCGCCCGGCGTACGAGCGGATCTTCGCCGCGCACAAGAGGATCACCGACGCCGAACACGAAGAGGTCGTGGCGGGCGGCGGCCTGCACATCATCGCGACCGAGCGGCACGAAGCGCGCCGCATCGACAACCAGCTGCGCGGCCGCGCCGGCCGCCAGGGAGACCCGGGTTCGTCCCGCTTCTACCTCTCCCTCGAAGACGACCTCATGCGGATCTTCGGCTCCGACCGCATCTCGGGGCTGATGCAGAAGCTCGGGATGGAAGAAGGCGTCCCGATCGAGCACGGCATGGTCACGCGCGCCATCGAGCGCGCGCAGAAGCAGGTCGAAGCGCAGAACTTCTCCGTCCGCAAGCACCTACTCGAGTACGACGACGTGATGAACAAGCAGCGCGAGTCGGTGTACGCGCTGCGCCGCCAGCTGCTCGAGGGGAAGATCCAGTTCGACGCCGAGGAAGGCGAAGAGCCCGAGATCCTCGAGAGCCGCGCCTATCTCGTGGACCTGGCCGAGGGGCTGCTCGAAGGGACGATCGCGACGTATGCGCCGCCCGACGGCGATCCCGAGGAATACGACTACGGGGCGCTGCGAACGGCGGTCGCCGAAATCTACGGTCTCGACCCGGCCGAGCTCGACGGCATCGAGCTCGAGTCGATGAGCAACGAGCAGATGGCCGACGCCCTCTGGGTGCCGATCATCGCGAAGTACGAGAACAAGGAAAAGCTGGTCCCGGCCGATATCCTGCGGCGTGTCGAGCGCGACATCATGCTGCAGCTCGTGGACGCGCAGTGGAAGGACCACCTCTACAGCCTCGACCACCTGAAGGAAGGGATCGGCCTGCGCGGCTACGGCCAGCGCGATCCGCTCGTCGAGTACAAGAAGGAGAGCTACGCGCTCTTCATGGCGATGAAGGACCGGATCGACGAAGAGATCGTCCGGTACCTGTGGCGCCTGACGCCGGTCATCGGCGAAGACGGGCAGGCGACGCCTCCCCCGTCACGCCAGGCGCCGCGCCGTCCGCCGCAGATCACGCTCAGCGGCCCTTCGTCCACGCCGTCCACGTCGCCGTTTGGCGCGTTCGGCGGAGGCGCCGGGGCCGGCGCGGATGGCCCGCCGCGCCCGCCGCGCGTCGGCGGCGACGACGCGATCAAACAGTCGAGACGCGACGAGCCGAAGGTCGGGCGCAACGATCCCTGCCCCTGCGGCAGCGGGAAGAAATATAAAAAATGCCACGGCGCATAGCATGTTGGCATGAGCGTGTAGCGCAGCCCTTTTAGGGCTGCCCATGGCGGGAACATATATGGCCACTCGGACCGACGTGCTCAACGCTGACCAGATCTCGGTTGGCCTTTCCACCGCGCTGACGTTTGACGATGTGCTGCTGGTGCCGCGGCATTCGACGGTGCTGCCGAGCGCCGTGGACGTCACGTCGCAGGTCACGCGCAACATCCGCGTGAACGTCCCGCTGCTGAGCGCCGCGATGGATACGGTCACCGAGTCGCGCCTCGCCATCGCGATGGCGCAGCAGGGGGGCATCGGGGTCATCCACAAGAACCTCAGCGTCGAGGAGCAGGCCTCCGAGGTGGACCGCGTGAAGCGGTCGGAAAGCGGCATGATCGTCGATCCGATCACGCTCTCCCCCACCAACCGGATCTACGAAGCGCTCGACCTGATGAAGAAGTACCGGATCTCGGGTGTGCCGATCACCCAGGACGGCGGCAAAGAGGGACGGCTCGTCGGGATCCTGACCAACCGCGACCTGCGCTTCGAGACGAACCTCGACCGGCCGATCTCCGACATCATGACGAGCGATCCGCTCTTCACCGTGCCGGTCGGCACGACGCTCGAGCAGGCGCGGGAGTTCCTCCACCGCCACAAGGTCGAAAAGCTCCTCGTCGTCGATGACCGCTTCATGCTGAAGGGGCTCATCACGGTCAAGGACATCCAGAAGATGATCAAGTACCCGAGCGCGTGCAAGGATGCGCTCGGACGGCTGCGCGTCGGCGCCGCGATCGGCGTCGGCAAGGACGCGCAGCAGCGTGCTGAGGCGCTGACGAGCGCCGGCGTGGACGTGCTCGTGATCGACACCGCGCACGGGCACTCGCAGGGGGTGCTCGACATGGTGTCGAGGATCCGGAAGATGTACGCGAACGTGGACCTTGTCGCCGGCAATGTCGCGACCGCCGAAGCCACCCACGCGCTGTGCGAGCTCGGCGTCGACGCGGTCAAAGTCGGCATCGGCGCCGGCTCGATCTGCACGACCCGCGTCGTCGCCGGGATCGGCGTGCCGATGATCACGGCGGTTGCCGAGTGCTCGCGCGCCGGGGCGAAGCATGATGTGCCGATCATCGCCGACGGCGGGATCCGCTATTCGGGCGACATCACGAAGGCGATGGCCGTCGGCGCGAGCGCCTGCATGATCGGGAGCCTCTTTGCCGGCACCGACGAGAGCCCGGGCGAGATGATCCTGTACCAAGGGCGCAGCTTCAAGGAGTACCGCGGGATGGGATCGCTTGGCGCGATGCGCCGCGGCAGCCGCGACCGCTACTTCCAGGACGAGTTCGACCTCGACGCCAACCCCGGGGCCGGCGAGAAGCTCGTCCCCGAGGGGATCGAGGGGCGCGTGGCGCACAAGGGCAGCGTCGCCGCGATGATCCACCAGCTCGTCGGCGGCCTGCGCGCCGGCATGGGCTACTGCGGCAGCCCCGACATTCCGTCCCTGCAGCGCGACGCCCGCCTCATCCGCGTGACCCCCGCCGGCCACCGCGAAGGGCACGTGCACGACGTGATCATCACGAAAGAGGCGCCGAACTACCGGGTGGAATA
>JBBECO010000016.1:5499-8531 GCA_040881785.1 Vicinamibacterales bacterium | reverse complement strand
CGCCGTTGATCGTCGTGATCAGCGTGTTCGCGCTGTCGTAGATCTCCAGCTTGAGGTCGCCGAACATGTGGCGCCGCTTCAGGTAGTACGTGATCGAGGCTACTTCCGCAGGCGACTCGCCCATGAACTCGCCATCGCCGTTGAAGCCGAACTCGAACACCGGGATGACCATCGTCGAGGGACGCGAGTCGAGAAACACCACGTCCTGATCGAGGGTCGTGGCATCGAGCTTCCGCATTGGCGTGATGTCATCGACGATATAGATCCCGCGTCCGTGCGTGGCCACGATCAGGTCGTGGTCGCGCGGGTGGATTGCCAGGTCGCGGACGGCGACGTTCGGCAGCCCCGCCGTGAACTGCGCCCATCGCTGTCCTCCGTCGATCGACACGAACAGGCCGAGCTCCGTGCCTGCGAACAGCAGGTTCCGGTTGACCGGATCCTCCTTGACGACGTGCGCGTACCCGCGCAAATCGCCGAGCGCGAGCGCCTCCCACGTGGCGCCGAAGTCGCGCGTCCGGTAGACGTAGGGCTTCATGTCGCCGTCCATGTGGCCGTCGAAGGTGGCGTAGGCCGTGCCCTCGTCGAAATGCCCCGCCTCGATGCTGCTGACCCACGTGTTGGCCGGCACACCCCGGACGTTCTTCACCACGTTCGTCCAGGTCTTTCCGTCGTCTCGCGTGACCTGGATCTGGCCGTCATCGGTGCCGGCCCAGATGATCCGCGGATTCGTCGGGGATTCCGAGATCGCGAAGATCGTGGCGTTGTTCTCGGCCGTCGAGTTGTCGAGCGTGAGGCCGCCGGATTCGTCCTGGCGCTGGCGCGCCGGATCGTTGGTCGTGAGATCACCCGAGATCCGCTCCCAGGAGTCCCCCATGTCGCGCGTGCGGAACAGGAACTGCGCGCCGTAATACATCGTCCCCGGATTGGCGCGGCTCAGGTGAATCGGCGTGTTCCAGTTGAAGCGGTATCGCGGTTCTCCAGCCTGTGGGGAGGGGCGGATGTCCTTGCGCTCGAGCGTCGACTTGCGCGTACGGAAGAGATTGCCGCCCTGGATCTCGTCGTAGACCACGTCTTCGTCCCGCGGATCGACGAACGACCAGAAGCCGTCCCCTGGCGAGAGCGACTGCCAGTGGCGCCCGCCGACACCGCCCGCCCTGCGTGACGGACCGAACCACGTGCTGTTGTCCTGCAGGCCGCCATAGACGTTGTACGGCCATTTCATGTCGTGGCTGACGTGATAGAACTGCCCGACCGGCAGACTTTCGACGAAGCGCCAGGTGGCGCCGCGATCGGCCGATGTGTAAACACCGCCGTCGGTGCCCATCACCAGTTGATCCGTGTTCCCGGGATTCACCCAGAGCGCGTGCACGTCACTGTGATAGCTCGGACCGAACACGCCGCCGGCGCCGAGCACGCCCCAGGTTTTTCCACCGTCATCGCTCACCGCCGCCTGGAGTCCGGGCTTGTAGACGCGGTCGGCCACCTTCGGGTCCGCGACGACGAGCGAGAAGTAGAACGGACGCTGGCTGACCATGCTGGAGGTGTTCATCTCGGTCCAGCTCTCGCCGCGGTTCCCGGAGCGGAAGAGCGCGGTCCGCTGCGATTCGACGACCGCATAGACGACCTTCGGATCTGCGGGAGACACGGCGACGGCGATGCGGCCGAGATCGCCGGCCGGCAGGTCCGTCGTCAACCGCACCCATTTCGTCCCGCCGTCGGTGGACTTGTGGAGGCCGCTGCCTGGCCCGCCGGACGTGAAGAAGGACGGGGTCCGGCGCACCTGCCACATGCCGGCATACAGGATCGAGGGATCGGAGGGATCCATCGCGAGATCCGCGCAGCCGGTGTTGCGCGCGACGAAGAGAACTTTCTCCCACGTCTTGCCCGCGTCTTTCGTCCGGTAGACGCCGCGCTCGTCATGGTCGGCGAACAAGGGGCCCAAGGCACAGACGTAGGCCGTGTTGCCGTCCTTTGGATGGACCAGGATCCGCGCGATGCGTTCGGTCTGCTCGAGGCCCAGGTGGGTCCAGTTGTCGCCGGCATCGGTGGAGCGGTAGACGCCGTCGCCAACCGACACGCTGTTGCGCACCCACGACTCACCCGTGCCGACCCAGACGGCCTTCGGGTTCGAGGGATCGACCGTCACGGCGCCGATCGACTGCGTGTGGCGGTCGAAGACAGGCTTGAAGCGCAGGCCGCCGTCGATGCTCTTCCAGACGCCTCCGCCGGCCGCGCCGACGTACATCGTCAGGCGGTCGCCGGGCACGACGTCGAGCGCCGCGATGCGGCCGCTCATCACGGCAGGGCCGATGGTGCGCGCCTGCAGCCCGCCGAACAGGTCGGAATCGACGGTCACCGCGGCGTCCTGACGCGCCGCGGCCGTGCCAATGCAGGCGACTACACAGAGACTGGCGACGCCGAGCCACGGCGCGCGGCCCTTGCCACGATCAAAGGGGTGCATGGCCGGCTCACTTCGCTGCCGGCATCGTGAAGCGGGCGTCGTCCAGGGGCACGTTGACCTCGATCTTCTGGACCGTGATCGTCTGGCGCTGGGGGCTCCCCTTCTGGCCGCTGTCGATCGAGTGCGGAAACATCATGCCGCCGACTTCCTTGTAGTCGCCGATGATCGTCTCCGTTTCGACTTCGGCGCCGCGGATGGTGCGTTTGCCTTCTTCCTTGATCGTGAGGAAGTGTTCGGCATCGATGTACATGGTGCGGACGTCACCGCTCTTCAACGTCACCTGCAGCTTGTGTGCGGCGGCCCCTTCCACCTGTTCCTTGCCGAGCAGTTCGACCTTGTGCCCCTTGGCCTTGTAATCGACGAGCGGGCCGTCGATGTCGGCCTGTTCCTCGACCATCCGCATCTCCTCGGCGGGCATCTCCTGCGGCGTCGTGCTGCCGGCAAACGGCATCAGCGACCAGCCCTTGGTCCCGTCAAAACCCTGCGAGCCGACCATGCCCTGGACGGTGATGTCCATGCGAAGCGCGTTCGGACGCTTGATCTCGAGGACGATCGGCGCCTCGATGCCCTG
>JBBECO010000016.1:2906-5399 GCA_040881785.1 Vicinamibacterales bacterium | reverse complement strand
TGGGGGGCCAGCGGGCCAGGAGGCGGCGGACCGGGACGGGAGGCGGGCAGGAAGGGCTCGATGTCTGCGTCCGGCGCCACGCCGTCGGCGGCGACGCTGAGCGCCTGCCGGGCGCTCTGGTACGACGGACGATCGACGAGTGGCGCCTGCTCCACGATGGCGTGGAGCTCCTCGACGAGCTGGTCGCGACGCAGCCGGACGGCGTCCAGGGTGAGAAGGCCGTCGGTCATTTCCGACAGCAGCGCGCGGTATTTCTCCCGAATCAGCCAGAGCCGCGAGGCGCACCAGCGGTGCGCGTAGATGCGGGACTCGAGGCCGAGCGCCACGTAGATGGCAAACAGCACGAGCGCCGCGACAAGGAGCGCGGCACTGGCGACCGCGTAGCGCGGATCGCTGCGGACGAGCGCCGTGACGTTCGCCGCGAGCGCGCCGCCGAGCAGCAGGAGCTCGGCGATGCGAATCTGCCAGGCGCGCCGGCCGAGCCGTCCGGCAATCTCCGAATGCGCGCGGTACCCGTGCACGACGCCTCCGAAGGACAGTTTGAGATGGTCGATCAGCGTGATCTGAAACATGGTGATGGACTGCCGACTCTGCAATCAGCTGGCCGAGGCGGTATGCGCAGGAAACCGCGGGCATTGCGTCGGCCGGCCGGCGTCCGGCGGCCGAAACTGTAATTCCTACCGCAGCAAAAGCGGACGGTCGGATGCCTCCACAACTTCGAGCCATCTATACTTGCCCCATGAAAAGAGGCCTCCTCGCCACGCTGGTGCTCTCGGTCATGGCGACCGGAGCCGGATCGCAGCCCCAGTCGTTCGACGTGATCATCCGCGGCGGCACGGTCTACGACGGCACGGGCGCCGCGGGACGGCGGGCGGACGTCGGCGTCCGGGGAGACCGCATCGCCGCGGTCGGCGATCTCGCTTCCTCCCAGGCCACCACGCTGGTGGACGCCACGGGACTGGCCGTCTCACCGGGCTTCATCAACATGCTGTCGTGGGCCACCGAATCGCTGCTCGTGGACGGCCGGTCACAGGGGGACATCCGCCAGGGGGTCACGCTCGAGATCTTCGGCGAAGGCAGCTCGATGGGGCCGCTCACCGACGAGATGAAGAAGCGCGCCTACGAGGAGATGGGGGACCTCCGGTACGAGATCACCTGGACGACGCTGGCCGAGTATCTGAAGGAGCTGGAACGGCGCGGGGTCTCGACGAACGTGGCGTCCTACATCGGCGCCACGACGATCCGCGAGCACGTGATCGGGCTGGAGGACAGGAAGCCCACGCCGGAACAGATGGACGAGATGCGGCGGCTCGTGCGGCAGGAAATGGAGGCCGGGGCGCTCGGCATCGGCTCCTCGCTCATCTACGCGCCGGCGTTCTACGCGACGACCGAAGAGCTGATCGAGCTGTGCAAAGTCGCCGCGGAGTATCGCGGGAAGTACATCTCGCACATGCGCAGCGAGGGAAACCGCCTGATCGAAGCGGTGGACGAACTGCTGCGGATCAGCCGCGAGGCGAAGATCCCGGCGGAGATCTATCACCTCAAGGCGGCGGGCGAGAAGAACTGGCCGAAGATGGACCAGGTGATCGCGAAGGTCGAGGCCGCGCGGAAGGCGGGGCTCAGGATCACCGCCGACATGTATACCTACACGGCCGGCGCCACCGGTCTCGATGCCGCGATGCCTCCCTGGGTCCTCGACGGCGGGTACGAAGAGGCCTACAAGCGCCTGGCGGACCCCGAGATGCGAAAGAAGATCGGGGCGGCGATCCGGACCGGCGGCGCCGACTGGGAGAACCTCTACGTCGCGGCCGGTTCACCCGAGCGCGTCATCCTCGTCGGGTTCAAGAACGAGAAGCTGAAGCCGCTGACCGGCAAGACGCTCGCCGAGGTCGCGAAGCTGCGCAACGAGGATCCGGTGGATACGATCATGAATCTCGTGCTCGAGGACCGCTCGCGCGTCGGCACCGTCTATTTCCTGATGAGCGAGGACAACCTGCGGAAGCAGATCGCGCTGCCGTGGATGGCGTTTGGATCCGACGCCGGCTCCATGGCGCCGGAACTGCCCTTCACGAAGTCGTCCGCGCATCCGCGCGCGTACGGCAACTTCGCGCGCCTGCTGGGCAAGTACGTCCGCGACGAGAAGGTCATTCCCCTGGAGGAGGCCATCCGCCGGCTGACCGGGCTGCCCGCGACGAATCTCGAGCTCGACCGCCGCGGCTTCATCCGCGAGGGCATGTTCGCCGACATCGCCGTCTTCGATCCACAGACGATCGAGGACCGCGCGACGTTCGAGAAGCCGCACCAGTTCGCGGTCGGCATGCGGCACGTGTTCGTCAACGGTGGCCACGTACTGAAGGACGGCGAGCACACAGGCGCCAAGCCGGGGCGCGCCGTGTACGGGCCGGGGAAGAAATCGCTAATCGCTGATCGCTAATCCCGAATCGCTGATCGCGGATCCCGAATCGCTCATCGGCGGATCCCGAATCGCGGATC
>JBBECO010000016.1:0-2806 GCA_040881785.1 Vicinamibacterales bacterium | reverse complement strand
GCGGATCCCGAATCGCGGATCCCGGCGCGCCGATCCGCGATTCAGGATCACCGATCAGGGACCAGAGATGAGGGATGAGCGATCAGCGATCAGCGATCAGCGATTTGGGGGGGTGTTGATTGACCGATCTGTCGCCGTACCTCGAGGACGCCGCTCACTTTCCCGGCGGGCACGCCGCCGGGGTGGTCTTCCCTCGCTCGACGGCGGACGTCGCGGATGCGGTCGCGTCGGCCGACGCCGTCCTCGCCATCGGCGCGCAGTCGTCGCTCACCGGCGGCGCGACGCCGATGGGCGAGCTGATCCTCTCGACCGGCCGGATGACGAAGGTGATCGGCCGCACGGCCACGACGATCACCGTCGAGGCCGGTGTGACGGTAGCGGCCGTGCAGGATCACCTCGCGGCGGATCACGCCTGGCTCCCGCCCGCCCCGACGTTCACGGGGGCCTTCGCCGGCGGCATCGTCGCCACGAACGCCGCCGGCGCGGCGACGTTCAAATACGGCAGCACGCGCGACTGGGTGGAGGCCATTACCGTCGTCCTTGCGGATGGCGAGGTCCTGCGGCTGCTTCGCGGCGAGTGCCGCGCATCAGACCGCGTCCTGCAGCTCGGGTCGCGCCGGATACCGGTCCCAACCTACGTGGTGCCGCGGGGCGTCAAGGCGTCAGCCGGATATTTCACGGCGCCCGATCTCGACGCGGTGGACCTGTTCATCGGATCCGAAGGCACACTCGGGATCATCACCGAGGTGACCTTCCGCGTGCTCACACCGGCGCCGGCCGGCGCGCTGGCCCTGATTCCGTGTCAGACAGAGGCGCAGGCCATCGCCGTCGCGGGCGCACTGCGCGCCGCGTCCATGGAAACCTGGCGATCACGTGACGGGCAGGGCATCGATGCCGCCGCCATCGAGAACATGGACCGGCGGTGCCTCGAGATCCTCGACGAGGACGGCGCGGCCGCAAAGCAGCAGGTGACCCTGCCGGCGGGGACGGACATGGCGCTGCTGGCGCACCTCGAGCTGCCCGCCGGGACCACGGCGGACGCGGCGTACGAGCAGATCGTGGCGGCGACCGGGGCCGGCGCCGACACACCGCTCGCGCGACTCTGTCGCCTCCTTCAGGCCGAGGGCCTCCTCGAGGTGACGGAGCTGGCGATGCCCGGGGACCGGCGGCGGTGGGAGCAGTTGATCGCCGTCCGCGAGGCCGTGCCGGCCGGCGTCAACCAGCGCGTGGGCCACGCGCAGCGGACGATCGACCCGAGGATCTCGAAAACCGCCGCAGACATGTCGGTGCCGTTCGAGCGCTTTGCGGAGATGACCGGGATCTACCGGCGCGGCTTCGAATCCCGCGGCCTCGACTACGCGATCTGGGGCCACATCTCGGATGGCAACGTGCACCCGAACGTGATTCCGCGTTCCCATGAGGACGTCGAGAACGGCCGCGAGGCCATCCTCGAATTCGGGCGCGAGGCGGCGCGGCTCGGCGGATGCCCGCTCGCCGAGCACGGCGTCGGGCGCAGTCCCATCAAGCAGATCCTGCTCGCCCAGCTGTATGGCGCCGACGGCATCAGGCAGATGCAGGCGATCAAACAGATCCTCGACCCGCACGGCAAGCTGGCACCTGGCGTCATATTCCCGGCCATAATGTCGCCATAAGGTGCTCATCCGCCTGGCGCTGCTCCTCGTCTCGCTTCCGCTTCTGGCGCACGGTGCCGAAGGGCTGTATCACGCCTTCAGGAGCCGGGTGCAGGCACACGTCACCTGCGAGCAGTTCCGCCGCGAGCGGCCGGCAAGCGGCTGGCTCCTTCTCACCGGCTGCGAGATCGATTACGTGCGGGCGGGCTACCGGGAGACGCGGGGCCGGGTCACCGAGCTGTTCTTTCCGCTGCGGGCCGTGGGGGCGTCACCCGCCCAGCCGTCCGCGCTCGTGGTGGCGACGCGAGACCCCGCGCTGCTGGCGATCGTCGAGCGCGCGCTGGCAGGCCCGGCGCAGCGGGACCAGGAAGCGTTCCTCGTGATGATGCTGCAGGTCGTCACGACCATGGGCGCGGCAAAGAGCGTCGAAGGGCTGACACGGTCGCCGCTCGAGATGCTGCGCGTACGCGGCTCGCTCGGCGCGATCAAGGCGCCGCTCGACCCGGGCTTCACCGTGCTCGATTTCCGGGAACGGCCCCGGTTGATGTTCCCGGCGATCGAGGTCACGGTCGGCGCGCAGGCGCTGTTTCTGTTTGCGTTTCTGTCGACGGCGCGGCGGCGGCAACCGCCCTTGCAGGACGTCTACGTCGAAGAGGACTCACCACGCCTGGCCCCCTGGCAGCGCGTGGAGGCGCCTGCGCCCGAGACTGCGCCGGTCGTGGAGGTCGAGGAGCTCCCACTTCTCCCTGCCGCCGCTCCCCCGCCCCCCGTCGCCGACACCGCCGGAGCCGCTGGGGCGCCCGCGCGGAGGTCGCCCGTACAGGACTTGCGGCGCCTGATGCTCGTCAACGTCCCGCCGAATTCACCTCCGTCGGCGCTCGAGCAGGCGGCGCCGCTCGGCACGGAATCGGCCGTGCGCTCGGCGCTCGCGCGGGTCCTGCCCGGCATCGCCTTCAACTTCAAGGGGGTCGGCCACTTCAACCGGCCGGACCACGCGATCGTCGTGGACCCCGGAACCGGGCCGGAAGTCTGGACCGCGACGATCGACGTCACGGGCGAGGGGGCCGGGGCCGCGCTGAAGAGGCTGGTGATGCAGACCGGCTGGCAGGTGTACGCGCCGAAGCTCGGACGCTTTCTGACGTCGGAGGATCTCGAAATCGCTAATCACTAATCGC
>JBBECO010000015.1:0-1450 GCA_040881785.1 Vicinamibacterales bacterium | reverse complement strand
CGCCGACGATCTCCGCGGGCCCATCGTCGAGAACGAGACGTCGGCCGAGAGCGGCACCGGCGATCGCCATCCAACGCGATGCCGCGAAGCCACGCCTGCGGCCCTCGCGGGCAATAAGACGCGAATAGTCGCGCGCGGCTTCATCGCCGTATTCGCGCTTGAATCGCGGCGTCAGCGTCAGCAGCCGATCCTGAGACGGCCGGCTGGGTACCTCTGGTCGAGCCGCTTCGCACGACGCACCCGATTCGCGTCTTTAGCCGACCCGCAACGCCTCGGACGGGTCGATCCGAATGGCTCGGCGCGCGGGTCCGACGACGGCGAGCAGAGGGCGCAAAGAACACAGAGCCTTTCGGGACACTCACGCGACATCGTCGTGCTGAGCTGCGGGAGCTCGAGGGGCTGCGGCGGGCGGTGGGTATGCGCCTGTCGTGATATATTCGTTTGATATATCTCATCCGGAGGTGCGTGATGGACACGGCGAAGGTCTTCTGGTCAGGGCGATCGCAGGCGGTGCGGTTGCCGCGCGCGTTTCGTGTCGATGGCCGGGAAGTCCGGATTCGGCGTCGTGGGCGGGCGATCGTATTGGAGCCGGTGCCCGACTCGTGGGAGTGGCTCGACGCCCTCGCGGGTGAGCTGGATGACGACTTCGTGTCGGCCGCGCGCGAGCAGCCCCAACCGACGGAGCGGCCTGAGCTCGCCAAGGTGTTCCGCTGATGCGGTATCTCCTCGACGCGAACGCCGTCATTGCCCTGCTCAACGACACGACCTCTCCGATCGCGCGCCGCATTCGTCGCTACGCGCCACGAGACATCGGGGTGTCCGCGGTCGTCATTCACGAGCTGTACTACGGCGCGTTCAAGAGTCAGCGGGTCGAGAAGAACGTGGCCCGCGTAGACGCGCTCCAGTTTCCGGTGCTGGAGTTCGACCAGGAAGACGCCCGGCAGGCCGGGGAGATCAGAGCGCATCTCGCATCGAAGGGGACGCCCATCGGTCCCTACGATGTGCTGATCGCGGGACAGGCGAAGGCGCGCAAGCTGACGCTCGTCACGCACAACACCACGGAGTTCCAACGCGTGCCCGGATTGAAGGTGGAGGACTGGAAGAGGGCGAGATCGTCGTCGCCTGCAGCGTTCAAGTCTCCGTAACGGCGCCACGTTTCAACGACTTGGCGCCGTCCGAGAGTGCTGATGACGAGATGGTGGCGAAATGAGCCCGAACGCAGTGACTCAGGTGCACCGAACGGCGTGAACCGCCCGCGTGAGCGACGATCGGATGACCGCTCAGACCGCGACGACTTCCAGCATCTCCGACAAACCCGCGAAGTCGCCCGGGTTGCGCGTATACAGCGGCAGACCGGCCGCCACCGCGGTAGCCGCAATGAACAGATCCACGGCGCGCCGGCCGCGCGCTTTGCGCCCTGCTGCGCCGACGGCGGCGTAGACACGGCCGT
>JBBECO010000014.1:4865-8628 GCA_040881785.1 Vicinamibacterales bacterium | reverse complement strand
CCCCCCCCCCCCCCCCCCCCCCATGAGACTAGACGAGCCCCTGGTCCAGCATCGCGTCGGCGACCTTCAGGAAGCCCGCGATGTTGGCGCCGTGGCAGTAGTTCCCCGGGACGCCGTAAGCCTCCGACGTTTCGCGGCACGCACGGTGGATCGCCTTCATGATGTTCCGAAGTTCGCGATCCACTTGTTCGCGCGGCCAAGACAGGCGCGCGCTGTTCTGGGCCATCTCGAGTCCGGAGGTGGCCACCCCACCGGCATTGGCGGCCTTGCCCGGCGCAAACAGCACGCCGCCATCGATCAGGATGCGCGCCGCCTCGGCGGTACACGGCATGTTGGCCCCTTCGGCGACCGCGATGACGCCGTTGCGCACCATGTTGACGGCGTCCTTCTCGAGGATCTCGTTCTGCGTCGCGCTCGGGAAGGCGCAGTCGGCGCGGTGCGCCCAGAGCGGATGGTGGTCGAGCGACCGGTCCGCCGGTGTGAAGACCACGCCCCGGAAGCGGTCGGCGAACTCCCGGACGCGCCCGCGCTGGACGTTCTTGAGGTCCAGCAGGAAGTTGAGCTTCTCCCGGTCGAAGCCGGCTTCGTCGTAGATGTAGCCGTCGGAGTCGGAGATCGTCACGGCTTTCGCCCCGAGCTCGATCAGCTTCTCGATCGTGTACTGCGCGACGTTGCCGCTTCCCGAGACCAGACAAACCTTCCCCTCGAGCGTCTCGTTCCGCGTCGCGAGCATTTCGGCGGTGAAGTACACCGCGCCGTAGCCGGTCGCTTCCGGACGGATCAGCGATCCACCCCAGCTCAAACCCTTCCCGGTCAGCACGCCGGTGAACTCGTTGCGCAGGCGCTTGTATTGGCCGAAGAGATACCCGATCTCACGGCCACCCACACCGATGTCACCGGCCGGGACGTCGGTGTCGGGGCCGACATGCCGCGCCAGCTCCGTCATGAAGCTCTGGCAGAAGCGCATCACTTCGTTGTCGGATCGCCCGTGAGGATCGAAGTCCGAGCCCCCCTTGCCGCCCCCCATCGCGAGGCTCGTCAGCGAGTTCTTGAAGACCTGCTCGAAGGCGAGGAACTTGAGCACGCCGAGCGTCACCGAGCGATGGAAGCGCAGCCCGCCCTTGTACGGCCCGAGCGCGCTGTTCATCTGGACGCGGAATCCCCGGTTGATCTGGATCTCTCCCCGGTCGTCCTGCCACGGCACGCGGAACATGATCACCCGCTCGGGCTCCACCAGCCGCTCGAGGATCTTCGCGCGCGCGAGATCCGGACGGCGCGCGATCACCAGATCGAGACTTTCGAGCACTTCTTCGACGGCCTGGTGGAACTCCGGTTCGGCGGGATTTCTGGCATGCACCTGCGCCAGGATGTCCATGACGTACGGCGAGACGGACGCGCGCGTGGATCGGCTGACCAGCATCGTTCCTCCTTCGCTGAGCCTGCGACCGCGGACCGGGACGACAAACGGGGGGAGAGTCTACCACCCCGGGCGTTACACTGTGCCCATGAAAATTCCCGTCCTTTGGACCCTGTCCGCGAGCCTCCTGGTCGGCGTCCTGGCCAAACCTCAGCAGGCCCCACCGCTCCTCTCCATCGATCCGCAGCGCGTGCAGGACCAGGAGACGATGACCTGGCAGGACCACCGGCCGATTCCGGGGACGAACTGGGCCGACAACCGCGTCCCGGGCGCGCGGGTGTTGCGGGTGGCCCTGGTGGCGGTGGACTTCCCGGACCAGCCGTTCGTCATCACGATGCCGAAGCAGTCGGACCTGTTCGGCAATCCGCAGGTGGATCCCGTGAAGCGTGAGGACGTCCCACAGTTCTACGCCGACTTCTGGGGGAAGCCGGGGACGCTGAACCACGGCCACACGATCCACGAGTACTGGATGGAACAGTCGCGCGGCAAGGTGGGCATCCCGCGGATCGATGCCTACGGCCCCTACCGCATGCCGAAGAATCTCTTCGAGTACGGCCTCAACGAATACAAACAGGAAGGGGCGTGCCCCCCCGGGTTTACCTGCAACAGCCGCATGGAGCCGGACGTGGACGCGCTGTGGACGGCCGACAAGGGGGCCGACATCAAGAAGCAGTACGACATCGTCCTGCGCATCTACGCCGGCTACGACGAGACGAGCGTCTGGCAGGAGTTCGGCGAGATGAAGTTCAACTCGAAGGAGGAGATCCCGGCCGCATGGGGGAATCCCGATACGACGAAGCCGCGCTGGGCGCCGACCCGCTACGTGCCGTGGACGTCGTGGAAGGCCGCGGCGCAGCAATGGGGGCTCTCCTCGGTGCGCCAGGGGGAGAACTCCGGGACGATCACGCACGAGATCGCGCACTTCGCCTTCCGCACCGGCGACAACAACAACAATCCGTACGTCACGCCGTACCGCCGCGTTGGTTCCGGTCCGTGGGACGTCATGGACCGCGGGTCGTTCAACGGCCCCGGCGGGCCGCATCGCCGCTGGGTCGTCCCGGCCAACGAGGGGGCCTCGATGCCGGCCGGCTTCACGCTGCGGAATCGCCTTCGCTACGAATGGCTCCTGCCCTCACAGGTGCTCGACGTCACGCGCAGCGGCCTCGCGCAATCGGGGCTCGCCGTCGCCACCGTCACCGCGCGCGCCGTGGATCCCCTTCCGGGCGAAGTAGCCGGCGTGGTGGTTCGCCTCGACGGCGAGGCGCCGCAGGACCGCACGCCGACGTGCGACATGAACGCGGATCCGCTCTGCCCCGGCGAGCCGGCCTTCAACTTCTTCACCATGGAAGTCGTGCAGCGGATCGGCTACGACTCGTTCACGCCGGACAACGGCGTCCTGATCTCGAAGAACAAGGACCGCGAGGGACGCACCTGCGGCTACAACTGCTTCACCTGGGTCATCGACGCGCATCCCGAAGACATCGACATGGTGGACTTCGTGAAGCCGGACGGCACGAAGGTGATGCGCACCATCGCCGACTACCGGCAATTGAACGATGCGCTGTTCCACGCCGGTGTTGACTCGGACAGCCAGTACGAGTGGAAGGACGACGCCAACCGCCTGCACTTCTACGTGCTCGACGTGAAGAGGAACGCCCAGGGGATCCTGTCCTACATGGTTGGCGTCCGTTCGCTGGACGGGGCCGGTCCTCACCAGCGGGGAGCCGTGGCGACACTCGAAGGCACGGAGCTGGTCCTGCGGCACACCGGCAACGCGTGGGACATCTACAGGATCTCGGCGTCCATTGAGGGCCGCGGCTGGAGCGTGCGTCTGGCCAACGCCCTGGCCTCCATGCCGGAGGGCTGGACCTCACGCATCCCGCTGCACGTCACGCGGGGAACGGGACCCGCCACCCTGACGGTCACGGCCGTCTCCGAGAGCGATCCGTCGAAGCGGATCGTGGTTACGTCACGGCTGACAGCGCGGTGACGATGGCGACGTAGCCGTCGATACTCGACTCGAATTCCGCGAGCGTCAGATGCTCGTCGTCGGTATGCGCCAGGAGGAACGACCCGGGCCCGAACAGCAGCGGCACGCCCCAGCGGTCCAGGAGCGGAATGTCCGTGGTGAACGGGAAGCTCCGTGACGGAATGCCCGGGATCGTGTGCAGCCGCACGGGAGGCACCCGCAGCACGTCTTCGATCTCGACGAGCGCTTCCAGCCCCTTCACGGCTGCGAGCTCGTCGTCCGCATCACCGACGATCCGGAACATTACTTCTTTGCAGGGCCATTAAAACTAACACTTGCTGGGTAGACGCGGGCTCTTGAGGCGCCGCTAGGGGATG
>JBBECO010000014.1:0-4765 GCA_040881785.1 Vicinamibacterales bacterium | reverse complement strand
AAAACTAACACTTGCTGGGTAGACGCGGGCTCTTGAGGCGCCGCTAGGGGATGCACAACAAACGCCAAGAAACCGAAGCCAAGGACTGGCCAGAGCATTCTTCGCATCACTCCTCCTGAACAAACGACAGGCGAAGTCGCGAGGCAGAATACCGCCAAACCCACCTCAGCGCAACTGCAAGACCGCAGCTAAAAACCGTTATCCGCATAGACTAGCTAAGCTATCTCTGCGTCCCCGGTACGCAGGGCGAGGGCCCTCCCAGCGCCGCGACAATGCTGACATATCTATGGATGCTGCTCTCGAATTCCGCGAGCGTCAGATGCTCGTCGTCCGTGTGCGCCAGGAGGAACGAACCGGGGCCGAACAGCAGCGGCACGCCCCAGCGGTCCAGGAGCGGAATATCCGTGGTGAACGGGAAGCTTCGTGACGGGATGCCGGGGATCGTGTGCAGCCGCACGGGAGGCACACGCAGCACGTCCTCGACCTCGACGAGCGGTTCCAGCCTCTTCACGACGGCGAGGACGTCGTCCGCGTCACCGACGATCCGGAACATCACCTCCGCCTGCGCCTCGGCAGGCACCACGTTCGGCGCCACGCCCCCGCTGATCAGACCCACGCTGTAGGAGGTGTCGCCGAACACCGGGTCGGAGGGCAGCGGCAGGCTTCGCAACTGCACCAGCGCGTCGATCAGTTTCTCGATCGCCGACTCGAAATGCTCGGGCGCCGAGGAATGGCCGGCGCGGCCCTGCGCGTGCAGCCGAACCCGCAGGATGCCGCGGGTGCCGGTAGCCAGCATGCTGTCGGTCGGCTCGCCGTTGACCAGGAAGCGCGATCCCGGCGGCGACTGGTTCGCGACGGTCGCCCCCTCACTGCCCCGCTCTTCCCCCACGACGAACAAGAGACCGACGCGGGTGTTCCCGGCCGCGCGCAGGCGCTCGGCGGCCGCGACCTGCGCGGCCAGGATCCCTTTTGCGTCGCAGGCGCCGCGTCCGTACAGGACGCCGTCCGCCTCGCGGCTCGGAAAGAACGGTGGCACGCAGTCGTAGTGCGTGGAGAGCACGACGTCCGGCGCCTCGAGCGTGGCGAGGACGTTGAAGCGGTCGCCGGCCACCGGCTGCTCCGTCACCGTGTAGCCGAGCCCGCGCAGGCGCGCCGCCAGCCAGCGTCCCGCATCAGCTTCCTGGCCCGTGGTCGAGTCGATGTCGATCAGCTCGCGCGCGAACGCGACGGCTGTCAGCGGATCCATTCTTCGAGGGCCGTCCTGGCGCTCGTGCGCTCGTCGCGGTACTTCACGATGACCGGCGCCGCGACGGAGAGACCCCAGTCCTTCCCGGGGCCGGACTGAATCGGCCGCGTGCCCGGTACGACGACGGCCCCCTCCGGCACGACCAGCGGCTCGCCCGGTGCGGCCCGGATGATCGTGCCGGTGGTGACGTCGTACAGCGGCGTGGACGCGGTCAGGATGGTCCCTGCCGCGAGCACGGCGCGTTTCTTGATGACGGCGCCTTCGTAGACGCCGCAGTTTCCACCGATCAGCACGTCGTCTTCGACGATCACCGGCAGCGCGCCGACCGGCTCCAGGACGCCGCCGATCTGCGCGGCGGCACTGACGTGCACGCGGCTGCCGATCTGCGCGCAGGATCCCACCAGCGCGTGCGAATCGATCAAAGATTCGTCGCCGACCCAGGCGCCGATGTTGATGTACATCGGCGGCATGCAGATGACCCCTTTCCCGATGTAGGCGCCGTCGCGGATGCTCGAACCACCGGGCACCACGCGGATCCCGCTGGTCGCGCCGAGGGGCTTCAGCGGCAGCGTGTCCTTGTCGAAGAACAGCCCGCGGCCGTCGGCCGTCATGTCCACGATGTTGCCGAAGCGGAAGGCCAGCAGGATGCCTCGCTTCACCCATCCATTCACGCGCCATCCCGACGGAGAGGCCGCATCGGGCTCTGCGGCGCGAACCTCACCCGCCGACAGCGCGTCGCGCAGTTCTCTCGCGGCCGCCCGCGCCTCGTCGCGGGAGCCGTCCGCTCCCCGCTCGAAGAGCGCGTCCACACGCTCCTGCAGTGTCATCGCGTGCCGGCCGCCCGTCCGGAGAGTGCGCCGACCTCCGCGAGGACGGCTTCGATCCGCGTCCGCGACGCCGGCTGTGGGGGCACCATCGGCAGCCGATAGCGCTCCTCGAGCAGTCCCATCATCGCCATCGCGGCCTTGATCGGAATGGGATTCGCCTCGACGAAATTCACGGTCATGAACGGCATCAGCGTGCGGTGGAGCTGCCGGGCCTGCGCGAAGTCCCCCGCTTCGGCCAGTTCCACCATCCGCGCCATCTCCGCGGGCATCCCGTTGGAGGCGACGGAGATGATGCCGTGGCCGCCGACCGACATCACCGGCAGGGTCAGCGAATCGTCGCCGGACAGCACGACGAAACCGTCCGGGACGGCCCGGCAGACCTCGCAGATCTGCCCCATGTTCCCCGAGGCTTCCTTCACCCCCGCAATCCCCGGGATGCCGCTGAGGCGCACGAGGGTCGCGACGTCCACGTTCACACCGGTCCGGCCCGGCACGTTGTAGACAATGATCGGCAGCGGCACCGCCTCGGCGATCGCGCGGTAATGCTGATACAACCCCTCGGGCGTCGGTTTGTTGTAGTACGGCGTCACCGAGAGCAGACCGCTCGCGCCCGCCTGCTGCATGCGGCCGGCAACATGGATCACTTTACGCGTGTCGTAGCCGCCGGCGCCCGCCAGGACCGGCACCTTGCCATCCGCTTCCGCCACGACCAGCTCGACGATGCGGACGCGCTCGTCTTCGCTGAGCGTTGGACTCTCGCCGGTCGTTCCACACGGCACCAGGAAATGGATCCCGGCGTCGATCTGGCGGCGCGCCAGACGGCGGACGCCCTGTTCGTCAACACTGCCGTCCGCGGCAAACGGCGTCACCAGCGCGGTGCCGCATCCCGTCCAGAGTCTTCGCGTCATTGCTTACCGGCTCCCTTCACGTGCTAACAGGTCCCGCATGGTGTACCAGCCGCGCCGTCCATGAATCCATGTCGCGGCTTCCAGGGCCCCTCGGGCGAACGGCGTGCGGTCGCGGGCCTCGTGCGTCAGCGTAATCGCTTCGGACGGCGAATCGAATCCTACCGTGTGCGTCCCTGGAATGTGGCCGGCGCGGGTGGACGAGACGTCGGCGGGCGGCCCGGCCGCCTCGACCACACGACGCAGGGCGACGGCGGTTCCGGACGGCGCGTCCTTCTTCGCGGCGTGGTGCGCCTCGTGGATCCAGGGCGAGAAGCCGCGCGCCGCAAACACCGCGGCGGCCTGTTCCGCCAGGTCCAGGAAGAGATTCACACCGATGGCGAAGTTCGGTGCCGCGATGACGCCGATATTCGCGGCCCCAAGCGCTTCGCGCAGGGCGGCTTCCTGCGCCTGCCAACCGGTCGTGCCGATGACGAGCGACACGCCCCTCGCACCGAGGGCGCGGGCATTGCCTGCGACAGCGCTCGCATTCGAAAAATCGATCGCGACGTCGGCCGCCGGCCACGTGTCCGGCTGCCCGGCATTGTGTGACGACACGACGCCGGCGATCCTGACGCCGTACTCCGGCGCCAGACTCTCCACGAGCCGGCCCATGCGGCCGTGTCCGACCAGCAGCACGCGCAAGGGTTCAGTCATCGGGTGGTCTCGACCGCGGTGAAGAACTCGGCGTGCAGCCGTGTCATGGCGGCCGGCACGTCGCTGTCGCTCAGGACGACGGTGACGTTCCGCCGTGAGGCGGCCTGCGACACCATGCGGAGCGGCAGCCGGCCGAGCGCCGCGATCACGCTCACCGCACTCGCCGGGTCCGCGCGAAGATTGTCGCCGACGGCGCTGACGATCGCCATCCCCCGCTCGACCTGCACCGACGCAAAGCCCGACAGGTCGCGCTCGATCGCGTCGATCCGCCGGTCGTCGTCGAGCGTCATCGACACACTGACCTCGGAGGTCGTCACCACGTCCACCGAGGTGGCGTGGCGCTCGAACACTTCGAACACCTGCCGTAGAAAGCCGTGAGCCAGCAGCATCCGCGTGGAGGTCACGTTGACGACCGTGACATTGCGCTTGCAGGCAATCGCCGTGAGCGCCCGCCCCTCGCCGCCGCCGGCCGTGATGAGGCTGCCGGGGCTCTCCGGCCGCATCGTGTTCAGAATTCTGACAGGGATGTTCTTCTCGATCGCCGGGAGGATCGTGCTGGGATGCAGGACCTTCGCGCCGAAATACGCGAGCTCCGCCGCCTCGTCGAACGACAGCCGTCGTACCGGTTGGGCTTCAAGGACGACCCTGGGGTCGGCTGTGAGCATGCCGTCGACGTCGGTCCAGATCTGGATCTCGGCGGCGTCCAGCGCCGCGCCCATGACGGCCGCCGACACGTCCGATCCGCCCCGGCCGAGCGTCGTCGTGATCCCCTCCGATGTGGCGCCGACGAATCCCCCCATGACGGCGACCTCACCCGCGTCGCTCGCAGGCTGGATCTCGCGCAGGGCGGCGTCCCGCGTCGCATCGAGCTGCGGCAGGGCGGCGCCGAAGCGGTTGTCGGTGACGATGGCGCGCCGCGCGTCGATCCAGCGTGCGGGCATGCCGTGCGCACGGAGCAGCGCCGCGACGATCCGGCTCGACATCAACTCCCCCGCCGCCGTCACACGGTCGGATCCCCGCGGCGTGAGCTCCTGCAGGATGGCCACCGACGTCAGGACCCCGCGCAGCTCGTCGCAGACCCGAGCGACGTC
>JBBECO010000013.1:0-8635 GCA_040881785.1 Vicinamibacterales bacterium | reverse complement strand
CCGATCAGCCGCACGGGCAGCAGCTGCGTGACGGTCTCGCCGCCGGACGTCGCCCTCACTTCCAGGCGGTACTCGCCTCGCGGATAGCGCGCGAACGGCAACTCGAACTGCGCGGCGCCGCCAACAGCCGGCTGCGGCGGCAGCACGAGCAGTGTATGACCCACACGGTTCAGCAGGCGCACCTGTACGGCCGGGACGCCAGACGAAGCGAAGGCGCGCACGCGGATCAGCAGGCGATCCTGCCGCAGAAAATCGCGCACGTCGGTCGGCATCACGTGCGGATCGGCCTTCATCGCGGTGAACTCCGGCAGCGAACGCGGACGCACGAACTCGACGGCGGCAATGACCGGACGGCTCCGGTCCAGCCGTGGCACGTCGATGTAGCGGACGTCGGTGTCGAGAACGCGATTCGCGTCCGTCGCGATCGCCATCGAGACCTGCACCGGTCCTGGCGGCGCCTCGAACGAGACCTCGACGGGCGCGCCCGCGCGCGCTGACGGCAGCGGCGCCACAGGCGACGCGAGCAGCTTCACCCCCTCGAACGTCACCGCTTCGACGTTCACCTGTGAGGCACGGCTTCCCGCCGGCCTCGGCACCCACGCAAAAGTCACCCGCGTGCGTCCCGGCGGGCCCGGCGCCATCCGGAACCAGGTCTGGATCAAGCCGCTGGCGTGCGGCGTGAGGAGGTGCGCAGTGCCGCGCACGGTTGGCGTGGGGAACCGGGACGCCGGAAACGGCGCCCAGTAGCCGCTCGGCGCCCGCACCACGGCCCCCTTCCGCTTCACGCGAACCTCAATGTCGTGAAACGCGCCGTCCCTGCGGTCGAGCGGCTCGAACTCGGCCACATAGCGCGCGTCGAGATCGTCGGCGATCCGCCCGAACGACTCCTCCAGGTTGCCGCCCGCCTCGAACAACATGCCGCCGGTCTGCACCGCGATCGCCTGCCAGGCCGCGTTCAGCGGAGAGTTCTCCGGACGTGGAGACGAGGGATCGAGGATGTAGACCGGCATGTTCGCGAGGCGCGCGGCGCGCGCGATCGTCCGCAGCGTGGTCGTCCGCCCCCGCGACGGCTCCGCCTGCTCGAAGCCCTCAGTCACCACGATCAACGCCTTCGCCCCGTCGGTTTCGCGCATGGTACCCGCCAGCGACTCGAGCGCCGCCCGCACGATCTGCGCGCGCTGCCGGGACGCGAACGCCGGCGCGATACTCATGTACTCGGCTTCGAACGCGCCCTTTGTCGCGTACTCCCCCTTGCGTCCGGTGAACTGCGCGACAGCCGCGAGAGAGGGCTGAAGCCCGGTGAGGGTCTCGGCGTGATGGGTCGGCGGCCGCACGACCGTGACGGTGTCATCGGGCCGCACGTGCCGGTCGAGAAACGCCGCCACGGCCGCTCGCGTGCGTTCCGCCGGGGCCCCGGGCGTCACGTGGTACTCATCGAGCAGGAGCGTAAGATGCCGTGGGGCGGGACCGTGAAATTGCACCGAGGAAATCTGCCGCGCCTCGCCGTTCTCGGTGATCTCGAAGTCAGCGGCCTGCAGATTGGGGATGGAACGGCCGCGCGCATCCGTGACGACCAGCGGCACCGGGACAGACGCACGAGGCTCGGCCCCGCGAGCGGCGGGCGACAGCGTGGCCGTCAGCGCGACGACGGCCGCGCGCACGATCATGCGGCGCGCCATGCGTCATGATACGGCCTTATTGCGGCTCCGGGCCGGGGATGGCAGAATGCGCCCCATCATGCACATTGCCCGAATCGCCTTCGCGCTTGGCGCGGCCGCCGCGGCCGCCGTCGGTGTCAGCGGCCAGGACGCCGCCCCACCCCCCTCCAGTGACCCGTTTGCCGGCATGGCCTTCCGCAGTCTCGGCCCCGGCCTGACGTCGGGCCGCATTTCGGACATCGAGATCGACCCGAAGAACCCGAGTGTCTGGTATGCAGCCGCCAGCTCGGGCAATCTCTGGAAGACCCCCAACCGCGGCAATACCTGGGAGCCAATCTTCGAGAACGGAGGCTCCTACTCGCTCGGCGCGGTCGTCGTCGATCCCAAGGACTCCAATATCGTCTGGCTCGGCACCGGCGAGAACAACAACCAGCGCAGCGTCGGGTTCGGGGATGGCCTCTACAAATCCACGGATGCCGGGAAGACCTGGACGCGCGTGGGGCTCGAGAACTCCGAGCACATTCAGAACATCCTGATCGACCCGCGCAATTCCAGCGTCGTGTACGTCAGCGCCATCGGCCCGCTCTGGTCTGCTGGCGGAGATCGGGGTCTCTACAAGACGATCGACGGCGGGCAGACGTGGAAGGCAGTCCTCTCGATCGGTCCCGATACAGGCGTCACCGACGTCGTCATGGATCCGAAGCGGCCCGATACGCTTTACGCCGCAGCCTACCAGCGCCGCCGTGCCGTCGGACAGTTGATCGGCGGCGGCCCGGAGAGCGCCATCTACAAGACCACGGACGGCGGCGCGAGGTGGACGAAGCTGACGAAAGGGCTGCCCACGGTTGAAATGGGACGCGTCGGCCTCGGGATCCACTGGCGCAACCCCAATGTCGTGTACGCGCTCGTGACGGCACAGCGCGGCCAGGGAGGATTCTTCCGATCGGACGATGCGGGTGCGAGCTGGACGCGGATCGGACGGCAGATCAGCGAAGGAGGACGCGGCGGGCGAGGCGGGCAAGGCGGTGATGCGCCGCAGCAGCCGCCGCCGCCATGCGGCCCGGTGGGTGCGTCTGCTCCAGCCGCGCCTCCGCCTCCTCCGGCAGGTGGCGGGCGCGGGCGCGGCGCGCAGGACGACTGCTATCGCGGGGGCGATCCCGGCTACTACAACGAGATCGTGGTCGACGGCAACGATCCCGAGACGATCTGGTCGCCGCAGACGAACATGTACCGCAGCCAGGATGGCGGCAAAACCTGGCGACAGGTGAGCATGCCGGGCGTCCACGTCGATCACCACGACATCGTCTCGGACCCGCTCGATCCTCATCACTACATCATCGGGAATGACGGCGGGGTCTACGAGACCTACGACAACTTCCAGACGTTCCGTCACTTCACGAACCTGCCGCTCTCGCAGTTCTACCGGATCAACACCGACCACTCGCGGCCGTTCTACCGCGTGTGCGGCGGCGCGCAGGACAACGGGACGATCTGTGGTCCGTCACGCACGCAGAATCGCGCCGGCATTCGTACGAGCGACTGGTACAGCGTGGGCGGCGGCGACGGTTTCCAGGCACGGGTCGATCCCGAGGATCCGAACATCGTCTACGCACAGTCGCAGAACGGGTCGCTGTCGCGGCTCGACCTGCGCACGGGCCAGAGCGTGGGCATCCGGCCGACCGCGTCGAACACGATCGTGCCAGGGGCACCAAAGCCCGCCGCCCCGCCGGAAGGCGCGGCGGGCCGCGGCGGCGGCCGGGGAGGATCGCTGGGACGCTGGCACTGGGACTCGCCGCTGATCATCAGTCCGCATGCGCACAGGCGGCTCTACTACGCCGGCGACAAGCTCTATCGGAGCGACGATCGCGGCGATTCGTGGACGGCCGTGAGCGGCGACCTCACCCGGAGTCTGGATCGGACGAAGATCCCGATCATGGGGAAGATCTGGCCGCAGGACTCGGTCGCCTACATGCAGGCGACGACCACGCTCAGCACGAGCACGGCGCTGGACGAGTCGCCGCTCCTCGAAGGGCTCCTCATCACCGGAAGCGACGACGGCCTCGTGCACATCTCCGAGGACGGCGGGAAGACCTGGCGGAAGGTGGACGCGCTCCCCGGTGTGCCGGAGCACACCTACGTGACCGACGTCTATCCCTCGCCCCGTGACGTGAACACGATGTTCGTCACGCTCAACAACTATCAGCGCGGTGACTTCAAGCCCTACGTGATGAAGAGCGCGGATCGGGGGCGCACCTGGACGTCGATCTCGGGCAACCTGCCCGAACGCTCCGGTGCGTGGTCGATCGTGCAGGACCACATCAACGGCAACCTGCTCTTCGCGGGACTCGAATTCGGGGTGTACTTCACGACCGACGGCGGCACGAACTGGACGGCGCTGAAGGGGGGCATCCCGACGACCCAGGCGCGGGATCTCGAGATCCAGAAGCGGGAGAGCGATCTCGTCGTCGGCTCGTTCGGGCGCGGCGCGTACGTGCTGGACGACTACAGCGCGTTGCGCGACGTGTCGGCGCAGGCCCTCGCGCAGGAGGCGGCGCTCTTCCGGTTGCGGGATGCGTACCAGTTCAACGAGCGGGGGCAGGTCCGCGCGGCGTGGGGAGATCCCTCGACGCCCAATCCGTCCTATGGCGCGATCTTCACCTACCACGTCGGGAAGGCGCCGGCAGGCGAGGCGAAACTGGTGCTGAACATCACCGACACGACGGGCAAGCCGGTGCGCCGGCTGGACCTGACCGGGCAACCCGGCCTGCATCGCATCGCGTGGAACCTGCGGGGCGAAGCGCCGCAGGGGGCCGGCGCCGAGGGGGGCCGCGGCGGGGGGCGGGGCGGCGGCCAGCAGGGGGAACCGGTGGAGCCAGGGCGTTATCGGGCAACGCTCGCCCGCGTGTCGGGGGACACGGTCACGCCGATCGGCGAGCCGCAGACGTTTCACGTCGTCCCCCTCCCGCGGTAAGAGGGATCTTCGATGGCCTCATCAGCTCCCCCCATTACCCCCTTTCTTTACCGGGTCTCCAGTCGTATACTCCCCGGACTGTTGTTCGTCCCCATGTTCGGCTCATGCGCCCCAGGGAGGTGAGGAGTGAGAGCTGCAAGACAAAGGAAGTTCACGACGGCTGTCCTGACTGTCGTGATGCTAGCAATCGGCACGTCCGCGTGGGCGCAAGCCGGCACGGCGTCGGTGACCGGCACCGTGAGAGACGCACAGGGAGGCGTCATCCCCGGTGCCACCGTGACGGTCAGCAACCCCGACATAGGCGTCATACGAACGGCCGTGACCGGCAATCGCGGCGTCTACACGGTACCGGGACTCTCCCCGGGCACCTACACGGTGAAGGTCGAGTTGAGCGGCTTCAAGGCGTACGTGCGGGAAAAGGTCCCGATGCGGGTGGACAGCACGACGCAGGTGGACGCGGAACTGACCGTCGGCGCCCTGACGGAAACCGTCACGGTCACCGAAGCCACCCCCATCATCAATGCGACCGACGCCAGCCTTGGCAACGTCATGTCGCAGCTGCAGATTCAGCAGCTGCCGCTCGAGGCGCGCAATCCGGTTGGCCTGCTCAGCTTGCAGACGGGCGCGGTCTATCTCCCGACGGGCGACCAGCGCAGCGGCTCGGTGAGCGGCGCACGCAGCGACCAGTCGAACGTCACGCTGGACGGCATCGATGTCAACGACGCGCAGTGGAGCTTCGCGTACAACACGGTGCTTCGGGTGACGCCCGAGTCGCTGCAGGAATTCCGCGTCAGCACGAGCAATTACACCGCCGACATGGGCCGCTCCAGCGC
The DNA here is from genome assembly GCA_040881785.1 of Vicinamibacterales bacterium. GTDB lineage: Bacteria > Acidobacteriota > Vicinamibacteria > Vicinamibacterales > 2-12-FULL-66-21 > JACDCA01. Next base: position 3,173 of record JBBECO010000013.1, on the reverse strand, counting down.
CGCGCAGGTGTCGCTCGTCACCAAGAGCGGCACCAATGATTTCAACGGCGCCGCCTACTGGTCGCACCGCAACACCGCCTGGTCGAGCAATGAGTACTTCCTGAAGCGGTCGCAGCTCTCCCAGGGGCTGCCGAGCGAGGCGCCGAAACTGAACAAGCACAGCTTCGGCGGCGCCCTTGGCGGTCCCATCAAGAAGGACCGGTTCTTCTTCTTCGCCAACTACGAGGGGCTCCGCGAAGAGAGCGAGTCCCCGCTGCTGCGCTCCGTGCCGTCGATGACGCTCCGCGACGGCGTCCTGGTGTACATCTGCCGCGTGCCATCTCAGTGCCCCGGCGGGACCGTGCAGGGGTTCACGAATACTCACCAGATTGCCGCCGGCCAGTACGGCTTGACGCCGGCGGAGATCGCCGCACTCGATCCGCTCGGCATCGGTCCCAGCCGGGCGGTCTCCGAGCACTTCAAGCAGTACCCCGAGCCGAACGACCGGGGAAGTGATGGCCTCAACTACATGGGCTACCGGTTCGCGGCGCCCATCGAGAACCAGTTCAAGACCTACACGACCCGGCTCGACTTCCGCATCGATCCGGTGGGCAACCACCGGCTGTTCTTCCGGGGCGTCAAGCAAGACGACGATATCAACAGCTCGCCGCAGTTCCCCGGTCAGGCGCCCAATACAGTGCGCACGAATGGCAACTGGGGGTATGCCGTCGGCTACGACTCGGTCCTCTCGCGGAACCTCGTCAACACCTTCCGCTACGGCCTGACGAAGATCGACGAAGCGACGATCGGCCGGCAGACGGCGAGCGCCGTCTCGTTCCGGTTCATCTCCGATTTCGAGTCGTTGTCATCGACGAGCGCCCGCGAAGTGCCCACGCACAACTTCGTCAACGACACGTCGTGGCTGGCCGGGAACCACACCGTCAAGTTCGGCGCGAACCTGCGCTTCACGCGCAATCCGCGGCACTCCAACGCAAACTCGTTCCACGAAGGGAACCTCAATCCGTCGTGGGTCAACGGCACCGGCCGCCGGTACATGCCCGGTGGCGCCACGTGCACGGCGCCGGCCTGCTCGGCCGTGCCGGCCGTCGCCTCGAGCTTCGCGTCCGGCTACGGCGACCCGTGGCTCACGCTGCTCGGCGTGATTTCGCAGCCGACGGCGAATTACAACTACGACCGCAGCGGGAATGCGCTGCCGGAGGGCGAACCGGTCCGCCGGAAGTACGCGGCCGACGAGTACGAGCTCTACGTGCAGGACAGCTGGCGCGTGCGCCCGAATCTCACGGTCACAGGCGGCGTCCGCTACAGCCTGTACTCCCCGCCGTGGGAGGTGAACGGTCTGCAGGTGGCGCCGACGCGATCGCTCGGTGGGTGGTTCGACGAGCGCCGCGCGAACATGATGGCCGGCGTGCCTGACAACGTCATGGACCCGCTGCAGCTCGATCTCGCCGGTCCCGCGAACGACCGCAAGGGGTTCTACGACTGGGACAAGAACAATTTCGGACCGCGCATCGCCGTCGCGTGGTCGCCGCACGCCGAGAAGGGGCTCTTCGGCTGGCTCACGGGCGGCGACAAGATGGTGATTCGCGGCGGCTACTCGATGCTCTACGACCGCGTCGGCTTCGCGCTGGCGACGATCTTCGACCAGAGCAGCTCGTTCGGCATGTCCACGCGCCAGGCCGCGACGTTCGGCAGCTCCGGCGAGACCGTGCCTGGCGCGCGCTTCGTCAACCTCACGACGCTGCCGGCGACGCTGCCGGCGCCGCCACCCGGAGGCTTCCCCGCGACACCGCCGATCGGCGACGTCGCGATCTATACCAGCCTCGACGACACGATCACCACGCCCTATCACCACGTCTTCAATGCCGTGATCGGGCGCGAGCTGAGCCGGAACTTCGCCATCGAAGCGGCCTACGTCGGCCGGCGCGGGCGCAACCTCCTGATCCGCCGCGACCTGGCGATGCCGATGAACCTGACCGACGCGAAGTCGGGCGTGGACTATTTCACGGCCGCGCGCCTGTCGATCGAGGCCTACCAGAACGCGGGCATCTCCGGCTCGTCGCCGGCGAACTTCGCGGGAATCGCCCCGATTCCGTTCTGGGAGAATCTGTTCCCCGGAGCCGCCGGCACCCTCGGCGGCGTGCCGCTGACCGCCACGCAGCGAATGGTGCGGCAGTTCTTCGTGAACGATCCGGACTTCACGTGGGCGCTGTTCTCGGCTGACACGTTCTGTTCGCCAACGTGCAGCATCTTCGGCCCCTACGCGTTCTTCAACAGCCAGTTCTCGTACCTGACCGCGCAGAGCTCGATCGCGGAGGCCGAGTACGACTCACTGCAGCTCACCCTGCGGAAACGCTGGAGCAGCGGGTTCCAGTTCGACCTCAACTACACGCTGAGCGAGTCGAAGGACCACGGCTCGGCGGTCGAACGCGGCACGCAGGGCCTGGGCGGGTATTCTGGGATCCTGCTGAATTCGTGGAGCCCGGACCTGCAGTACTCGTACTCGGACTTCGACATCCGTCACCAGGTCAACGCGAACTGGGTGGCGGACCTGCCGTTCGGCCGCGGCAAGGCCATCGCGGGCAACGCGCCCGGCTGGCTGAACCAGGTGATCGGCGGCTGGCAGTTCTCGGGCATCTTCCGGTGGACGAGCGGCCTGCCGTTCAACATCCTGAACGCCCGCTGCTGCTGGCCGACCAACTGGAACCTGCAGGGCAACGCGGAGCTGAAGACCCCCGGGGACTTCCCGGAGACGACGAGCCCCGCCGCGCGCAACATCGTCGGCAAGGACGCCGAGGGCAACTGGGGAGCCCCGAGCCCGTTCAGGGACCCGGAAGCCGCGGCCGAGAAGCTGCGCTTCGCGAACCCCGGTGAGGTCGGCTTCCGCAACATGCTTCGCGGCGACGGCTACATCGGCGCCGACATCGGCATCGCCAAGATGTTCGAGCTGCCGTTCCAGCACCGCCTGCGGTTCCGCTGGGACGTCTTCAACCTGACGAACACCGTCCGCTTCGACACGGCCAACGTGACGATGGCGCCCGACCGGATGACGACGTTCGGACAGTACAACGGGACGCTGGGCACCTGCGACGGCCGCGCCGGCCGCTGCATGCAGCTCTCGCTGCGTTACGAGTTCTAGGCAGGCCGCTGAATAGTGACGGCCTGATGGGAAATGG
>JBBECO010000012.1:42217-47492 GCA_040881785.1 Vicinamibacterales bacterium | reverse complement strand
AAACCCACGCCGGTCAGGTCGGCGATCGTGATCTGCGCGTCGGAGGTTCGTCCGGGCTTCCGGTCGGCCACGATCTCGCCGAGCTGCGCGTGGATGTCACGGCGCGCGATCTCTCCCGCATCCAGCGCGTGCTTCAGCTCGCCGAACGCGGCGCACTGCTCGTAGCGGTCCACGACGACGAGATCGGCGCGGCCGAAGCAGGCGGGATCCAGTTCGCGCTTCCCAGGGGAGTCCGAGCCCACGGCCGTCACGTGGACCCCTTCGCGGAGCCACCCGGCCTGCACGAGCGGTTCTCTCGACGGCGTTGCGGTGATGAGCACGTCGGCCGCCGCACACACTTCCTCGACATCCTCGGCGGGCGTGACGTCGTACCCGTCGGCCGCCATCTCGGTGCAGTACGCCTCGAGCCGCGCGCGGCTGGGGCTCCAGGCCACGATGCGCTCGAAGCTGCGGACGACGCGGAGGCAGCGGACCTGGTGCCGCGCCTGGATGCCGGAGCCGATGACACCGACGGTGGTAATCGAGTCGCGCGCGAGGTAGTCGGCCGCCAGTGCCCCAGCCGCGCCGGTGCGGATGTCGGTGAGAAAGCCGTTGTCGAGCAACAGCGCGACCGGAAGCCCGGTGGCCGCGTCGAACAGCGCCATCAGGCCGGATCCGCTCGGCAGCCCTTTCGCCGGATTGTCATAGAAGCCGGAAGCGATCTTCACGGCGATGTGGGGCACACCCTCGATGTGCGCCGTCTTGACGTGGAACTCGCCGTGCGCCGCGGGGATCTCGAGATTGATCACCGACGGCACGTGCGTGCGTCCCTCGCCGTCGGCGCGGAACGCCTCGCGCATCGCCGCCACCGCCCGGTCGGGCGTCATGACCGCGCGAAGAGCCTCTTCTTGAAAAATAGGAATCACAGCATTGAACCGTGTTGAACCGTGTTGAACCGTGGCCCCCGCCTTCGCCAAGGCTTCGGCGAGGCAGGCCGTGTTGAACCGCGGTCACAGTAGCGCGATGGCGTCTATTTCGACGCGGAGACCCGGTCCGGGCAACTCGGAAACGGCCACCGTGGTTCGTGCCGGTTTATGCCCCTCGAACATCCGGTCGTAGACGGCGTTCATCCGCTTGAACTCGTTCATGTCGGTCAGGAACACGCCGCAGCGAACGACCTTCGCCATGCTGCTGCCCGCGGCTTCGAGGATGGTCCGGATGTTGGAGAGCACCTGTTCGGTCTGCGATTCGATGTCCTCGGCGACGAAGTCGGTCACCGGGTCGCGCCCCGACTGTCCGGAGACGTAGACGAGGTTACCCACGATCATCGCGGAGGAATACGGTCCAACGGGTTTGGGCGCGCCGGGGACGAACACGGGCTTCAGCGAATTGGCCATCCGCGGATAGTAGGTCACTCCGCGGCCACACGCCAACCGGCGCGCGCTTGTCTCTTACCACGGATCACAGCAGGGCGGAGACCTCGGCGAGCGTCGGGACGCCGGCGATGGCGCCTGGCCGGGTGCAGCTGGCGGCCGCGGCCGTGTTGGCGAAGCGCAGCATCCGCTCGACGGGCCAGTGCTGCAGCGTGCCGTAGATCATGCCGGCGCGAAACACGTCCCCGGCGCCCGTGGTGTCCACCGGCGTGACCTGCGGCGCGGGCACGGCGATGAACGTCTCGCCGTCGAGCGCCGCCGACCCGCGCTCGCCGAGCGTGACGCACAACGTTCCGCCGTGGGTGAGCCGCATGGCGCGCAGGGCAGCCTCCAGATCGCTGACGCCCGTGAGTGCCTGCGGCACACCGTCGGCCACCACCGGCATCGTCACCTGCTCGAGCAGCTCGCGCGTCTGCGGCGCGACCGCGTCGATGTCGCAGGTGACGATGGCGCCGGCCTCCCGCGCCAGGCGTGCAAGCTGGATGGAGGTTCTGAGGTCGGTCCCGTCCACGTGGACGACTGTGGCCCCTGCCACGAGAGCAGGTCGGACGTCCGCCGGCGCCAGGTCGAGGCCTTCGTCGCGGTGCCCCATGACGATCCGTTCGCCCGTGTGCTCGTCCACGAGGATGACCGCGAATCGGGTGGCCGCATCCCGGATGATCGTCCTCGAGAGGTCCACGCGGTGGCGTCCGAGCTCCGTCCGGATCCGCCGCCCGTTGTCGTCGGCCCCCAGCGGCCCCAGATAGCCGGCACTCAATCCGAGCGAGGCGCAGGCCGCCATCGCGGTGGCCACCTGGCCCCCGCAGGCGAGGTAGTGCGACCGGATCGGCAGCTTCGCGACGCCCGCCTCCGGCAACCGTGGGACGACGTGGACGTAATCGACCGATCCTTCACCCAGCCCGACGACCATCATGCGCGTTCCTGTTTACAGTGTAGAGTGACGCCATGCGAAATGGGATGCTCCGCCCGATCGTTCTCGCCACCTTACTTCTGCCGCTCGCGGGATACCAGCGGGGCCTGGTGGCCCAGGTGCCGGCGCAGGCACCCGCATTCGCGCCGACCGATCCGCTGCCGTTCGACACGGCGGTCTCGAAAGGGACGCTGCCGAACGGGCTCACGTACTACATCCGGAAGAACACGCGGCCGGAGAAGCGCGTGATGCTCCAGCTCGCGGTGAAGGCGGGCTCGGTCGACGAGACCGACCAGCAGCAGGGACTCGCGCATGTTCTCGAGCACATGGCGTTCAACGGCAGCCGCCACTTCAAGCCGGGAGAGCTGATCAAAACACTCGAGTCGTCCGGCGCGCGCATGGGCCCGCACGTCAACGCGTATACCTCGTTCGACGAGACCGTTTACATGTTCCAGGTCCCAACCGACAAGGAAGGGCTCGTCGCCAGAGGACTGCAGGCGCTGGCGGATATCGGCTCGGGCCTCACTCTCGATCCGAAGGAGGTCGAGAAGGAGCGGGGGGTCGTGATCGAGGAGTGGCGGGGCGGACTCGGGGCCGCCACGCGCCTTCGCGATCAGCAGATCCCGGTGCTGTATCACGGATCGAAGTACGCCGAGCGGCTGCCGATCGGCGAGCCCGACGTGCTCAAGAGCTTCACCCTCGCGACGCTTCGCGCATTCTACACACGCTGGTACCGTCCCGATCGCATGGCGCTCATCGTCGTGGGGGACATCGACCCGGCGGCGATGGAGGCGCAGGTCAGGACCCTGTTCGGACCGATGCCGAAACCGGCGGCGCCCGCGCCGGCGCGATCCTACGAGGTGCCGCTGCACGCGGAACTGCTCGTGGCCGTGGCGACCGATCCCGAGGCGACGCAGTCATCGGTGTCGGTGATGCGCAAGCGCACGCGGCAGCCGGACAACACGGTGGCCGACTACCGGCGCAACCTCGTCGAACAGACGGTGTACCAGATGCTGAACGAGCGGTTCGACGAGCTGTCGCGGAAGAAGGACGCGCGGTTTCTCGGAGCCGGGGCGTTCGAAGCGCCGCTCAGCCCGGCGGTCGCGGCCTTCTCGCTGGGGGCCGGGGTCGAGGAAGGGAAGATCGCCGAGGGGCTCTCGGCGCTGGAGATCGAGACCAACCGCGTGCAGCAGTTCGGCTTCGGCCCGGCGGAGCTCGAGCGGGCGAGGAAGTGGTGGCTGGCCTCATACGAGCGGGCCTACAACGAACGCGAGAAGAGCGAGAGCGGCACGTACGCGCAGGAGTACGTCCGCCACTTCCTGCGGGGAGAGCCGGCGCCCGGGATCGAGTACGAGTACCGTCTCGCCCAGGCGCTGATCCCGTCGATCACGGCCGCGGACGTGGGCACGGTCGCGAAGGAGCTCTTCGCCGATACGGCGCGTGTGATCATCGCGACCGCCCCGAAGAAAGAGGGGGTCGCGGTGCCCACCGAAGCGCAGTTGCGCGACACGATCGCGAAAGCAGACGCCGTGGCGGTGACGCCGTGGGCCGACGCCGGCACGGCCCGCGCGCTGATGGACGGCCTCCCGGAGCCCGGCGCCATCAAGGACCGCCGGGAGGTCGCCGCGCTCGGGATGACGGTGGTGCGCTTCGCCAACGGCGTCGAAGCCTGGCTGAAGCCCACCGATTTCCAGAACGACGAAGTCCTGTACTCGCTCTCGGCGCCCGGCGGCGCGTCACTCGCGCCGAAGGAGAAGTTCGTCGAGGCGCTGCTCGCGCCCGCGCTGGTCCAGGTGTCGGGGATCGGCGGGCACAAGGCGGTGGACCTCCAGAAACTGCTCGCCGGCAAGCTGGCGAACGCGAATGCCGCCATCGCGCTCTCGACGCACCAGATCTCCGGCTCGGCGCGCCCCGGCGACCTCGAGACCGGTCTCCAGCTCCTGCATCTCAGCTTCACGCAGCCGGGCAATGACGACGAGGCGTTTGCCAATATCCGGAAACAGCTCGAGGCGCTGTACGCCAACCGCGAGCAGAATCCGAACCTCCTGTTCGGCGAGAAGGTCGGGGAGGTCAATAGCGGCCACAACTACACAGCGGAGCCCGTGACGCGCGAGCGACTGTCGAAACTGGACCGCGAGGCGATGGCCGCCTTCTACAAAGAGCGCTTCTCGAACGCGGCCGACTTCACGTTCCTCATGATCGGCGCCTTCACGATCGACGAGGCGCTGCCGCTGGTGGCGCGGTATGTCGGCTCGCTCCCGTCCACCGGCACACCCGTGAGCAAGCCGAAGGACGTCGGTCTGAAGTTCCCGTCCTCCGTCGAGAAGGTGACCGTGCAGAAGGGACGTGAGCCGAAGGTGACGACCCTGCTGTCGTTTTTCGCGGACCCGCCGCAGGACCCGCGCGAGATCACGCGCATCTCGACGGCGGCCGACGTGCTCGAAATCACGCTGCGCGAGATCCTGCGCGAGGAGCTGGGCGAAACCTACTCCGTGGGCGTCGGCTTTTCGCAGGAGCCCCACCAGCGCGGCGGCGGGCATGTGTCGGTGAGCTTCACCGCCGCCCCGGAGAACCTGGAGAAGATGACGGCGCGTGTGATGCAGGAAGTCCAGCGCATGCAGAAAGAGGGGCCGAGCGAGGATTTTGTCAATCGCGCGAAAGAGAGCGCCCGGCGCGAGCACGAGACGGGCATGAAGCAGAACGGCTACTGGATCGCCCGGCTGCAGGGGGCGAAACTCCTTGGCCTCGATCCCGTGGTGCACATGCTCGAGCGCGAACAACGCATCGCCTCGGTCACGCCCGCCATCCTGACGGAGACGTACGGGAAGTACTTCCCCCTGGATCGCTACACTGTGGTGACCCTGATTCCCGAGAAGTAGGCCCGGCCTTCAGGCCGGGCGCCGGAATCTGTCGATTGCCACAGCCGCGAGCAAAACGACCCCTTTGAGGATCA
>JBBECO010000012.1:36815-42117 GCA_040881785.1 Vicinamibacterales bacterium | reverse complement strand
TTGAGGATCAGCTGGTCGTACGGGCTCACCCGGAACAGGTTGAGCCCGTTGTTCAGCACGCCGATGAAGAACGCGCCGGCCAGCGTGCCCCAGATCGAGCCGCGTCCGCCGAACAGGCTCGTGCCGCCGACGACCACGGCGGCAATCGCATCGAGCTCGTAGAACTCACCCGCGCGTGGATAGCCCGCGTTGAGGCGTGAGGCCACGAGCACACCCGCGAGGCCCGCCGCCAGGCCGCTGATGGCGTAGACGGCAAACTGCACCCGCCCCACCCGGACGCCCGACAGCCACGCGGCATCCGCGTTGCCGCCGACGGCGTAGACGTGGCGGCCGAACGGCGTCCGCTTCAGCAGGAGCCACGCCGCCACGAACACGAGCAGCATGATCGCCGCAGACGCGGCGCTGCTGCTCAGGGCCGAGAAACCCTCCGGCAGCCCCGAGATCGTTCTCGCGTCGGTGAGCTTGTACGCCGCCCCCCGCGCAATCAGCATCGTCGCCAGCGTGACGACGAAGGCCGGGACGCGGAGCTGCGTGACGGCCGCGCCGTTGAGGGCGCCGACCGCCAGGCCGACCACCAACCCGGCCGCGACGCCGGCGAACACGCCGCCGCCCGAGGCCATAACAGAGGCGCACACCATGCCCGCCAGGCCGACGACCGAGCCGACCGACAGGTCGATGCCGCTCGTGAGGATGACGAACGTCATGCCGGCGGCGAGGATCGCCGTGAACGCGTTCTGCCGCAGGACGTTCGAGAGGTTGGCCGAGGTCAGGAACGCGTCGGTCGAGAGCGCCAGGATCGTACACTCGAGCACCAGCGCAATGAAGATGGCCGAGCTGAAGGCGGACGGTTTCTTCATGCCGCGGCCCCGGTCGCCATCGCCATGATGCGCGCCGCGCTGGCGCTGTCGCGTGTCAGCTCGCCGGCGGTCCGGCCGTCGCGCATGACGACGATCCGATCGGACATGCCAAGGATCTCGTTGAGGTCCGAGGAGATCATGAGGATCCCGAGGCCCTGCGCGGTGAGCGTGTTCATGATGCGGTAGATTTCGGCGCGGGCGCCGACGTCCACGCCGCGCGTCGGTTCGTCGAGGATCAGCACGGCGCGCGGACGCAGCAGCGCGCGGGCCAGGAGCAGCTTCTGCTGATTGCCGCCCGAGAGCGTCGCCGCCGGCTGGCGCAGGCTGGCGGCGCGCACGTTGAAATCGGTGGCCGCCGCCTGTGCGGCGAGGCGTTCACGCGACAGCGAGAGCCAGCCGTGCGAGGCAAACGCGCGCAGGAAGCTGATCGTGATGTTCGCGCCGGTCTCGAGCGCCGGAAACAGGCCGCGCGCCTTGCGGTCCTCGGTGACGTAGGCGAGGCCCTGGTCGATGGCCTCGCGCGGGGACCGAAAGTGCACCGTTTGCCCGCGGAGCCGAATGGTCCCGCGCGCGTCGAGCGCACCCATGAGCGCGAGCGCTGTTGACGTCCGTCCGGCTCCGGCGAGTCCCGCCAATCCCACGATCTCCCCGGCGCCGACCGAGAGCGACACGTCCGCGAACCGCCCGGGGGACGAGAGGTGCTCGACCTCCAGGACCGTTCCGCCGGCGGCCGCCATCCGCGGCGGATACTCTTCGGCGAGGTCCCGCCCGACCATCCACCGGATCAGCGTGGGGCGATCGACGGTAGCCATGTCGGCCGTGGCGACGTGCCGGCCGTCGCGCAGCACCGTGACCCGATCGGCCAGCGCGAAGATCTCGTCGAGCCGGTGGGAGATGTAGACGATCGCGAGCCCGCTGGCGCGGAGCCGGCGCAGGACGGCGAACAGCCGGTCGATCTCCGGTTGCGCCAGGGCCGCGGTGGGCTCGTCGAGGATCAGCACGCGCGCATCCTCTTCGAGCGCGCGCGCGATCTCGATCATCTGCTGCTGGGGCACGCTGAGGTCGCTCACGAGCGTATCGGGATGGACCGTCACACCCAGCTCTTCGAGCCGCGCCGCGGTGGCGCGCCTCATGCCGCGACGATCGAGCAGCAGGCCGCCGCGCTCGCGGCCGAGAAAGATGTTGTCGGTGACGCTCAACTGGGGAACGAGCGTGAATTCCTGGTGGACGCAGCTGATGCCGCGGCGCCGTGTCGCCGGCGGATTGCCGCAGGGCAGCGGCGCCCCGTCGAGGGCGAGGTTGCCGGCGTCGGGGACGACCGCGCCGCAGAGGACCTTGATGAGCGTGGACTTGCCGGCGCCGTTCTCTCCGGTCAGCGCGTGGATCTCGCCCGCGGCCGCCTGGAAGTGGACCGCGTCGAGCGCGCGGACGCCGCCGAACGCCTTGCTGATGCCGTCGGCGCTCAGCACGCGCTCAGGAGCCCTTCTTCCAGAGACCCACTTCGATCGGCACGATCTCGGGGACTTCTTCCCCCTGGAGATGCCGCGCGATCATTTCGATCGCCGTGCGTCCAATCAGGGCGGGGTTCTGGACGACATCGGCTCTGAGCGGACCGCCGGACATGATCGCCGCGCGCGCTTCCTCGCTCGCGTCGTAGCCGATGACCGCGATATCCGTACGGCCCGCCGCGTTCAGCACGGCCGTCGCGCCAAGCGCCGAGTCGTCATTGATGCCGAAGACCCCTTTCAGCTTCGGATAGACCTGCAGCATGTCTTCCATGACGGCCATCGCCCGCGCGCGCTGTCCGTCGCTCGACGGCCGCGCCACGATCCGGATGCCGGGGTGCTTCTGCATCTCCTCCACGAAACCGGCGACGCGGTCCTGGACCGAGGCGACCGAGGGATGATCGATGATCAGGACCTCACCTGCGCCGCCGATGGCCTCGGCCAGCGCCTGCGCCGCCAGCCGTCCGCCCTGCGTGTTGTCGCTGGCGATATGCGACACGACCCGGCCGCCGCGCGCCGCGATATCGGCCGTGAACACCGGAATGCCGGCCCGCTCGGGCCCGGCCAGGTGCGGCCCGACGGCGTCGGAGTCGCAAGGGGCCAGCAGGATGGCGGCCACCCGTTGTGCGACGAAGTCCTCGATCTGCGAGGCCTGCTTCGCCGGGTCCATCTCGCAGGCGACGATCACCAGCTCGAGCCCCCGCGCCTGGGCTTCCTGGCGCAGGCCGTCCTCGAGGTCCTTGAAAAAGGCGTGCGTCTGCGTCAGCAGCGAGACGCCGACAACGGGACGGCTGGACGCGGGCTCGCGCGAGCAGGCGACCGCACACACCAGGCTCAACACGACGGCGAGAACGTAGCGAGGCATTCGGTAGGATCATAAGGCATGCGGATCGGGATCGACGTCGGCGGCACCAAGATCGAGGGAATCGCGCTCGACGCCTCGGGCGGCGAGCTGCGGCGCGTCCGCATCACGGCGCCGCGCGACGATTACCGGCAGACGCTGACGGCGGTCGCGTCGGTCGTCGCCGGTCTCGAGGAGGCCACCGGGACGCGCGGCTCGATCGGCATCGGGATCCCCGGTGTTGTCTCGCCGACCACGGGTCGTGTCAAGAACGCCAACTCGACGTGGCTGAACGGTCACCCCCTCCAGCAGGATCTAGAGGCCACGCTCGGCCGTCCCGTGCGGTTGGCCAACGACGCCAACTGCTTCACGCTCTCTGAGGCGACCGATGGCGCCGCGGCCGGCGCGGGTGTCGTGTTCGGTGTGATTCTCGGTACCGGATGCGGCGCCGGCATCGCGGTCCATCAGCGGGTGCTCGTCGGGCCGAACGCGATCGCCGGGGAATGGGGCCACAACCCCCTGCCCTGGCCGCGGGAGGGAGAGTGGCCCGGACGCCCCTGCTACTGCGGCCGCACCGGCTGCATCGAGACGTTTCTCTCGGGACCGGCGCTGGCGAACGACTACGTGGCCGTCGGCGGCGATCCGGTCGATGCGATCGAGATCTCGCGCCGCCTGCACGCGGGGCACGACGAGGAGGCGGTCATCTGCCTCGCCCGCTACGAAGAGCGCCTCGCGCGGGCGCTCACCTCGGTCATCAACCTCCTCGACCCCGATGTCATCGTTCTCGGCGGCGGTCTCTCGAACATCGACCGCCTCTATACGAACGTGCCGCCGTTGCTGCGACCGTTCGGGGGCGAATTACCCCGGACACGCCTCGTCAAGGCGGCGCACGGCGACAGCAGCGGCGTCCGCGGGGCCGCATGGCTGTGGGAAGGACCCTCGGACCCTTCAGACCCTCGGACCCTAGCGCTGTAATACACTTCCGGACGTGCCCGTAGCGCTCAGCTTCGTGATTCCTCTGTACAACAGCGCCGAGACGATCGGGCCGCTGGTTCGCACCATCGAGCACCTCACGATCGACGGCGGGCACGAGATCGTCCTCGTCAACGACGGCAGCGCCGACGGCACGGCGGAGGTGTGCCGCGAGCTGGTGCGTTCGGCGCGCGTCCCGATCACCTACGTCGAGCACGCGCGCAACTTCGGCGAACACAACGCCGTGCTGACCGGCTGGCGCCACGCGCGGGGCGCCCACATCGTGAATCTCGATGACGATGGGCAGAACCCGCCGTCGGAAGCCGTGCGGCTGTGGGAGCATGCCAAGGCGAAGAACCTGGACGTCGTCTTCGGTCACTACGAGGTGAAGCAGCATTCGGCCTGGCGCAATCTGGGGAGCCGGCTCACCAACAAGATGACCGACTGGGCGCTCGACAAGCCGCCGGGCTTCTACCTCTCGAGCTTTCGCTGCGTCAGCAGCTTCGTCACACGCCAGGTGGCCGACTACACTGGGCCGTATCCGTACCTCGATGGCCTGCTGCTGCAGATCACGCAGCGCATCGGCTCACTCACCGTCCGGCATGACGCGCGCATGGCGGGCACGAGCGGCTACACGCTGCGACGGCTGATCCGGCTGTGGCTGAGCGCGTGGCTGAACTTCTCCGTGCTGCCGCTGCGAGTCGCCACGCTCGTCGGCCTCATGACCGCCGCGATGGGCATGGTGGTGTTCGTGCTCGTCGTCGTGCTCTGGTTCCAGGATCGCGGCCCCCAGTACGGGTGGGGTTGGGTCATGGCAAGCGTCCTGATTTTTTCAGGGACGCAACTCGTGATGCTGGGTCTCATCGGTGAGTACATGGGACGGATGTTCCTGACCGTGAACCAGCGTCCGCAGGCGATTGTCAGGGAGGTCGTCACGTCACACGTCGTCGAGGCGCGTCATGATTCCCAGCAGGAGATGGTTCCATGAAGCGCCTGATGGTTCCCATGCTCGTCCTGTCGGTGGCCTGCAGCGTGCGAACGGCGTCAGTCGTCCCCGCGACGTCCGCGCAGCCGCGTCCGGCCGATGCCGCCCTCGCCGAGCAGGCCAAAACGGAGCTGCTCCATGC
>JBBECO010000012.1:21207-36715 GCA_040881785.1 Vicinamibacterales bacterium | reverse complement strand
GAGGACCTGGCCACACGGCTGCTGCCCGCGTTCAAGTCGAAGACCGGGATGCCGTACCGGTTCGTGAACCTGAAGACCGGCGCCGTGCGCGAGCCGGTCTCGAACCCGGCGGAAATCGGCACGCTGATCCTCGAATGGGGCACGCTCTCGAGGCTGACGAAGAAGCCGGTGTACTTCGACGCGGCCAAGCGCGCGCTCGTCGCGCTCTATGAGCGGAGGGATCCGAAGACGGGACTCGTGGGGCAGGGGATCAACGTCGAGACGGGCGAGTGGACGAACAAAGCCAGCCACATCGGCGGCGCCATCGACTCGTATTACGAATATCTGCTCAAGTGCGAGCGGCTCTTCGAGGATCGCGAGTGCGGCGACATGTATCGCGCCAGCATGCCGGCCGTGAATACATATGTCGCGGACGAGACGGCCGATGGGCTCTGGTACGGCCGCGTGGACATGACGACCGGGGAGCAAACGGGCACCAACTTCGGGTCACTCCAGGCGTTCTTCCCCGGCGTGCTGGCGATGGGGGGCGACCTCGACCGCGCGCGGCGACTGCAGGACTCAGCGTTTCGGATGTGGACGCTGCACGGCATCGAGCCTGAGTCGCTCAACTACCGGACGATGACCGTCGTCGGCGCCGGGTACCAGTTGCGGCCCGAGATCGTCGAGTCGGCGTACATCCTGTCGCACTACACGCGGGATCCGCGGTACCTCGAGATGGGCCGCACGATGTTCCGGGATCTCGTCGCGCACTGCCGGACCGACGCCGGCTACACCGCGCTGCGCAGCGTGGTGACGAAAGAGAAAGGCGATCTGCAGCACAGTTTCCTGCTCGCGGAGACCGTGAAGTATTTCTATCTGTTGTTCAAGCCTGACGCGCTCGATTTCGAGAGCGTCACGTTCAACACCGAGGCGCATCCGCTTCGCAAGGTCTCCGAATCGCTGATCGCTGATCGCTGATCCCTAATCGCGAATCGCTGATCGCGAATCGGTTGGCTCACCCCGCCGCTGACGGCAGCGTCACGGTTACCGTCGTGCCGAGTCCGGCGCCGGGGCTGTCGGCCTGCACCCGTGCGCCGTGGGCCTCGGCGATCTGTTTCACGACCCAGAGGCCGAGTCCGAGCCCCCCATACGCGCGCGTCAACGATGTATCCGCCTGCCGGAAACGCTCGAAGATGCTGGGCAGGAAGTCGGCCGCGATGCCGACGCCTGTGTCCTGCACCGACAGCTCCACGCCCTCGTCCGTGCGGCCCGTCCGCATCGTGATCTGGCCACCCGCATCGGTGAATTTCACGGAGTTCGACAGAAGGTTCGCCATCACCTGCTGGAGGCGGTTGGGATCCCCCTCCACGAGCAGCGGGTCATCGGTGGATTCGAACGACAGCGTGACCCCCTTGGCCTGCGCGGACGGCAGCGCCGAATCGACACCTACACGGGCGAGCTCACGCAGGTCGATGACGGAGCGCTGCAGTTCCAGCCCGCCTCCGGCGATCCTGGCGACGTCCAGCAGGTCTTCGACGAGCTGCTTCTGGCTGCGCGCGTTGCGGCCGATCACCTCGATGGCGTGGGCGGTCATGTCCGCGGGCAGGCCGCTGCGCAGCATGTGCGTCCAGCCCATGATCGCGTTGAGCGGCGTGCGCAGCTCGTGCGACAGCAGCGCCAGGAACTCGTCCTTGGCGAGGTTGGCGAGCTCGGCGTCCCGGTAGAGACGGGCGTTGTCGATCGCGAGACCCGCCCGCCGGCCGATCTCCATCATCACCGTCAGGTCGTCGCCGGTCACCGGACGATCCGCGCTGGCGCTGACAAAGGTGATGGCGCCGAGCGTCCGGCCGCGCGCCGTCAAGGGCACGACGGCGGCCGAGTGCAGCCCGAGCTCGCGCAGGATGTGCAGGTGCTCGGCGCTCTGTGCGCTTGCGACGAGCACCTCGTCGGTCACGAGCGGGAAGTGCACAGGCTGACCCGTGCGCAACACCTGCGAGACGCCGCCGGGCGCGTCAGGGTCCGGCGGGTAGCGCTCCTGGACCTGTTGTGCGAGCTGCACCTTTTCCGGCTCCACGTGGGTGGTGATGAGGCGCTCGATGCGGCCGTCCGCCTGCAGGACGTCCACCGCGCACCAGTCGGTGAGCCCCGGCACGGCCAGCTGCGCAATCTGCCGGAGGGTAGTCTCGTAGTCGAGCGACCCGAGGACGGCGGAGGCGTCGGCCAGGAACGCCATGTGGGCCGCATGCCGCTCGGCCGTCCGTGCCGACTGGCGCAGGGCTTCGTACGTTTCCGCGTTCCAGAGCGCGGAGGCGGCCAGTTGTCCGAGCGCGATGCCGACGCGCAGCTCGGTCTCGGTCGTCACATGACGTCGGTGATAGTAGATGACGAGCGCGGCGCGGCGCTCGCCGCCCATCGGCAGGGGGATGGTCAGCAGCGAGCGGATGCCTTCGGCCTGCCACCCCTCGCGCAGCCCTTCGAATCCGGGCCAGGCCGCGACGTCCTCGATGCCGAGCGGCTGTGAAAATTCGATGGCATCCCCTTCGACCGTCTGTGCGCTGAACCGTCGACTCAGTCCGATGTTCCGGAGGATCCTCCACTCGCGTGCGGCCGGGGCCAGCGCCCACAGTCCGTAGGCGTCGGCCGGCAGGACCCGCTGCGCGAGCACAAGCGCCTGTTCGTACACCGCGACGAGGTCGCGCGCCGAGAGCAGATGCTCCGCGCCTTCGGTGAGCGCCAGGAGCCGCGCACGCAGATCCCGCTGCTCGTCAGACGTCTGCCGGGAGTCTTCGACGTCGGTGGCGGTGCCGATCCACTCGACGACCGTGTCCCCTTCGTGGATGGGCAGCGCCCGAATCAGGTTGCGCCGATGGATTCCGTCCGCGCGCCTGATGCGGATTTCGAGCGCGAGTGGCTCGCCGATGCGATGCGCTTCCGTGGTCGCCGCGGCGAGCGGCTCGCGATCCTCGGGATGAATCGCCGCCATCCATCCGAGCCCGGTGTACTCCTCCTCCGACTGGCCCGTGTACCGCTCCCAGCTCTCGTTCCGGCCGGTCGGCCGCATCTCGGGATCGATCACCCAGACGATGCTGCCTTCGGCTTCGGCGAGCACTTCGTAGCGGCGGCAGAGTCGCTGGAGCCGATCCGGGTCGGCGGAGGGCAGAGAAGCTGGGTGGCCAGTCACGGTGGAGATGATCCGGCAAGTTGCGGACCTATCCTACCAAGGATCAGGTGGAAAAACGGGCGCGTCGCGCGGGCACCTGAATTGCCTTGAAGGCCTCAGGGACCGACAAGCGGAGCGGAATCGTATCAGGCAGTTACAAACCACGTGTTCGGCCGTCACTGCAGCATACAAGGGACCCAATCATGGTGACAGCGAACGGGACGGACGTGGCCTGGCGTCAGGCCAGTGTGGCCTGTGTGGTCGTGCCGGCGCCAATGGGGTACGACGTCGAGCTGAGAAACGCGCAAGGGGTGGCCTTTCTGCGAAAGACCGCCGCGACGAACGAGGCGGCCCGGAACGAGGCCGAGTACCTTCGTCTGCTGCTCGAGTCGGATCACCTGCCGGTCGGATCGGCCGAGCTCATGCCGTTTGCGCTGGTGGTGGAAGACGACCGTGACAGCTGCGAGCTGTTCGCCGAGGCCCTGAAGTCGGTAGGGATCCGTGCCCTGGGCGTGAGCCAGGGGATGGACGCCGTGCGCCTCGCCAAGGCACTCGCCCCCGATCTGATCGTCGTGGACTACCGGCTGCCCGACATCACCGGGGCCGAGGTCTGCCGCCAGCTGCGCGACGATCCGGTGACCGAGCAGGTGCCGATCATTGCCGTGACCGGCGCGCCCGATGCGATGCGCGCGGACGGCTGTCTCGCCGACGCGATCCTGACCAAGCCGTGCCGGCTCGACACGTTCCTCGCGGCCTCGCGCTTGTTCCTCCGTCCGGCGCGCGACGACCACCGCTGATGTTCGTGTTCTGCTGCCGTCAATAATTACCCGGCCGCCGCTGAGAATTTCGCGGTGGGTGCCTCGACGATCGTCGTTTTCTCAACGTTTTGGCCATGCTGCCGGGGCATGTCTCTTGCGCCATTCATGGTGATCAATCTGATCGAGGAGGGTATTACCATGCTACGCAAGACGATCGTCACCGCCGCCATTGCCGGACTTGCCGCCATTGGCGTCGCGAGCGCCCAGCAACGTGGGCAGCAACCCCCACCCAAACCAACCCAGCAGCAGCAACAGCAGCAGACGGCCCAGCAGCAGCAACAGCAGCAACAGCAGACCGTCCAGATGCAGCAGATGATGCAGCGCATGGACGGCGTGGCGACCAGGGCACAGCAGCTGTCGCAGACGTTGAATCAGCAGATGGGCCGGCTGCGCGATCGGGACCGTGACCAGGCCCGGCTGCTGCTGCAGCTGTGCGAATCCGTTGATGCGCAGGCACGCGACACCCGGCGGTCGATGGATCGGATCCACCTGATGCTCCGGGACCCGGCGCTGAGCCAGGATCCCGACATGCAGCGTGACATGGACCGCCTGCGCGACCGTCTGCACAGCGTGACCGACGGACTCGAGGACATGGTTCAGACCATGGAGCAGATGCAGAAGCGGCTCCAGACCCGCGTGCCCACGGGCGAGGTGTAGCGTGGCCGCCGCTGTGTGGGGGGCGACGCGGCGAGCGCGCCGGTACCGGGTCGGCGTCCTCGCCGCGGGCCTTGGCGCCATGCTCGCGGCCCCCACACCGGCGCGCGCGCAGGAGGTGGGCTACACCGCGTCGCTGTTCGCGGCGCGCAGCACGTACCCGACCGACCGGTTCACGAGTATCTACCTCTTCAACAGCGTCGACATGACGGCGGGGCCCGTCAGGGCATCCGTCAGCCTGCCGTTCATCCGTCAGCGGGTGACTACGTTCGATGCGGCGGTCGATCCGGTGACCGGAAATGTGACTGACCTCGATACGACCACCACGGGCCTGGGAGATCCCCTCGTGCGCGCGGATCTGCGCCTCGTCGACGACCGCTCCCGCGGGCTGCAGGTGGCGGTTGCCGGATCGGTGAAGCTGCCCGTCGTCGATGCGGACGATGGGCTGGGGACCGGCGTGGCCGACTACGGGATCGGCGGGTCGCTGTTCAAGGCGGCGGGGCGGACGTCGCTGTACGCCGACGTGCTGTTCTGGAAGTACGGCGACCCGGAAGGCATCGATTTCGAAGACTCGCTCTCGTACAGCGTCGGCATGGGCCGTGTGCTCGGCAGCGGCCGGTGGTCGGCGATGGTATCGCTCGCGGGGTTCTCACAGGGGATCGGCGACGCTGCGCCGCCGGTCCAGCTCAACGTCGCGGTGCTGGCGCTGGCCGGGCGGCGGCAGAGCGTGGCCGTGACCGCCGGCATCGGGCTCACTGAAGGCTCCGGGTTCTCGATCGGCACCAGCTGGCGCATCGGGAGCTGAGCCCCATCGCGGCGCAGATCTCCTCGGGCAGCCCGCGCGTGACCCGTCCCTATTTTTTCGGCACGACTTTCAGCACGCGGCCCTGCGCCATGTCGGTGACGACGTAGATGGCGCCATCGGGTCCCTGCCGCACGTCGCGGATGCGATCGGGCTTCGATTCGGGCGTGGCCTGCAGGCCTTTCAGCAGGCGCTCCTCGCCCGTGACGCGCTCGCCTTTGATGTCGAGACGCACGAGGTTGGTCGTGACAAGGCCGCCGATGAACAGGCTGCCTTTCCAGGCGGGGAACAGATCGGCGGTATAGAACATCATGCCGCTCGGGGCGATGACGGGATCCCAGTAGTAGATGGGCTGCTCGGTGCCGGCTTTCTGCGTCAGGCCTTCGAGAATCGGCCCGCCACGGTACTCGATGCCGTAGGCCACCGTCGGCCAGCCGTAGTCCTTGCCTTTGCGGGCGATGTTGAGCTCGTCGCCGCCGCGCGTGCCGTGCTCGACCTCCCACAGCTCGCCCGTTTCCGGGTGCAGCGCCGCGGACTGGATGTTGCGGTGGCCGCTCGACCAGATCTCGGGCAGCACGCCGTCCTTGCCGACGAAGGGGTTGTCCTTTGGAATCGATCCGTCCCTGTTGATGCGGACGATCTTGCCGAGGCCGCTGTCCATCTGCTGCGCCTGCATCCGGCCCGGCGTCACCGATCGATCCCCCTGCGTCACGAACAACGTGCCGTCCCGCCCGAAGACGAGACGGCTGCCGAAATGCGCGCGCGAGGCGAGCGCCGGGCGCTGGTGATAAATCACTTCGACGTTCTCCACGCGCGGCGCCGCCGCATCGTCCACGAACTTTCCGCGCGCGACCGCCGTGTTGTTCTCGCCGTTCTCGCGCGGCTCGGCGTAGCTCCAGTAGATCAGCTGGTTCGACGCGTAATCAGGATCGAGGACGACGTCGAGCAGGCCGCCCTGGCCCCGCCCGTCCACGGCCGGGAGGCCCGTCACCGGCGCGGACAGCGTGCCGCCGGCCGCGACGACGCGCAGGCGGCCGGGCCGCTCCGTCACGAGCATCTTGCCGGATGGAAGGAAGGCGAGCGCCCACGGGTACTCGAGCCCTTCGGCCACCGTCACGACGTCGAACGCGACGCGGGTTTCACGCAGCGGCGCGTCGGTCTGGCCCTCGAACGCCGGCTTCTGATCGGGCGCCTGGGCGGGACGCGGGTCGGCCACGGCCTGGCCGGCCGCCTGCGGCGGAGGAGTCTGTGTCTGCTGGCCGTCGGACGCGGCGCTGCCGCAGGCGACGGCCGCAACGATGGCGGCGATGAGCGCGTTCTTCATAAGAGGAGAATACAGAATACGGATCACAGAAGGCGCAATAATCAGCCCTCGTGCAGATCCACCTCATCGACGGCACCTACGAGCTCTTCCGCCACTTCTTCGCCGTTCCCTCGGCGCGCGACATCGATGGCCGCGAAGTCGGCGCCGTCCGCGGCGTCGTCGCCTCGATTCTGAGGATGATCAATCGCGGCGGCGCGACCCACGTCGGTGTGGCGACCGATCACGTGATCGAGTCGTTTCGCAACCGCCTGTGGCCGGGGTACAAGACCGGCGCCGGTATCGACCCCGATCTGCTCTCCCAGTTCCCCCTGCTCGAGGAAGCGGTCGGTGCGCTCGGCGTCACCGTCTGGCCGATGGTGGAGTTCGAAGCCGACGATGCGCTGGCGGCAGCGGCGATGGAAGCGGAAAAGGACGCACGCGTCGAGAAAGTGCTGATCTGCACCCCGGACAAGGATCTCGCGCAGTGCGTCCGCGGCAGCCGCGTCGTGCAGTTGATCCGCCGCACGAACGTCGAGATGGACGAGGCGGCCGTCGTGAAGAAGTTCGGCGTGACGCCGGCGTCGATTCCGGATTACCTGGCCCTGGTAGGGGATTCGTCGGACGGCTATCCGGGGCTGCCGGGGTGGGGGCCCAAATCGAGTGCGGCCGTCCTGGCGAAATTCCGGCGGCTCGAGCTGATTCCGGACGACTGGCGGGAGTGGCGCGTGAACGCGAACAACGCCGCGGCGCTCTCGCTGACGCTCGAGCGTGACCGCGAGCTGGCGTTCCTGTTCCGCGATCTCGCGACACTGCGAACCGGCATTCCGGTGTTCGAGTCGGTGGACCAGCTGGAATGGAAGGGTCCGACGGAGCGGTTCGCGCCGCTGGCCAGGCGGCTCGATGCCGCGAAGGTCGTCAAGCGGGAGGAACGTCGGAAACCTGAGTGACGGCACGACGAACATTATTCGGCTGTCACGCTCCCGCCCTCCGGCGTCGTACGGCGACGACATCCGGTACCGGTGAGGCCGCTATACTCCCCGGATGCGGTGCGACGAGCTGCGGCTCACGGGATCGGGCGGCGCGAACCGCGTGATGGAGGCCGAACTCAAGCGTCTCGTCATGCGCTCGCCCTTCGAGGTCCGCGTCCCGAAGCCGAAGCGGGAAGGCGAGTCCACGCTGCTGTATCCGTTCGACGCGCGCATCGCATGGGTGGCCGCCTGTCATCACCGCACGTCGTCCCGGATCTCGTGGGACCTGTTTTCGAGCGAGGCCGTGCGCCTCGAGCCGCTCTTCGATGAGCTCCTGCCGGCCCTGAAGGCCGACGAGCGCCTGCCGCTGACGACCAGCCTGCGGTTCTCGGTCGATCTCGGCTCCTCGCAGGACTTCGAGGCCTCGCCGCTGCAGTTGCGTGGCGTGGTCAAGAACGCGCTGGTGGAGGCCCTGGCGCTGCGCGGCGTCACGGCCGACGTGGACGCGGAGTCGCCGGACATCGTCTTCGTCGCGCGGCGCGCCGGCACCCCCGAGCACCGCCGTACCGTCGTGGGCATCGATATCGGCGGCGGCGCGCGCCATCGCCGCGGCGCGAGGGTGGCGGCCGGACCAGCGCCGCTGCGCGAGACGATGGCGGCCCAGTTGATCATGCTGTCGCGATGGGACGCGCGGTCCGAGCCGCTCGTCGATCCGATGGCCGGGGGCGCGACGATCCCGATCGAAGCAGCGGGGCTGGCGGTCGGCGCCGCGATCCGTCATCCGAACAACCTGCCGTTCGGGCATCTGGCGGCGTTCAATGGACTGCCGGCGGAGACGCCCGATCTCTTCCCCGGCACCGTGCCTCGCATCCTTGCCCTCGACGCGGACGAGGAGCGCATCTCGACGATGGTCGGGAACCTCCGCGCCGCGGGTCTGACGGGCGCAAAGTACGAAGACTCGATCGTGATCGGCCAGAAGGACGTGCGCACGCTGACGCCCGACGACGTCGCCGGGATGCTGCCGGCCGCCGCCGGGATGGGACCGGGTGTCTTCTGCTTCAATCCGCCCTACGGTATCCGCATCGGCCGCGAAGAGGGGGACGAGAAGCTGCTCGACCTCTATGCCGGCATGGGCCGCGCGCTGGCGCGGTTCCGAGGCTGGCGCGCGGCCTGTTTCGTCGCGAATCCGCGGTTCGTCGAGGCGTTCGGTCACGTTCCCACGATGACGAAGCCGGCGACGAATGCCGAGCTGCCCGGCGCGTTCCTGGTCTACGACTTGTAACGTCGCCGTTTGCCTCCCCACGGAGACGCCATGCCAGGCCGAAGAATCCGCCGAGTCGCCGGGATCGCCGGTGGTCTGCTGATCCTCGCGCTGGCGGGTGCCGGCGCCGCAGTGCACCGCTTTGCGAACGACCGGGATCCGGCAAGTCCCGCGCGGCCTCCAGCAGACCTCCTCCGCCTGTTCAGCGATCCCCGGACGGTCAGCATCACGACGACCACACCGTCCTGGACCAAGGTCGAGGAAACGGTCACCGTCGACAGGCTCCGGACCGACCTGACCTTGTGGCGCCGGATGCACTTCGGTGACTGGGACAGGATTCCCCCCCCGTTTCGTGAGATCGGGCTGGCGGCGATGCTGCGGGCGTACGCGCCGGTCGTTCTGGACCAGTCGGCCTGGCGCCGGATGACCGCGTCGGACTGGGATGACGTCCCGCAGCCGATCCGGATGATGGCGTTTCTGCGGATGATCTGGTACTGGGCGCGCGTCGAACGGCTCGGACGCGAGTTCGCCCTGCAGCCGGACCGTCTGGCGCAGATCGTCGCCGCCATCGTCATGGCCGAATCCTGGTTCGAACATCGTGCGGTCAACGAGAACCCCTGGGGGAATCGGGACCTTGGTCTTGCCCAGTGTTCGGATTACTGCCGCGAGGAACTCGTCAGAATGGCGCAGGAAGGTCTGATCAGCTTTCTGCCCGCAACCCGGCATTACTTCGACCCCTGGGTCGCGACGCGCATCGCCACCGTGTGGTTCGAGCGCGAGCTGCTGCATGCCGGCGGGGACGTAGAGCTGGCGATCCGCGCCTATCATCGCGGTCCCGACCAGGCCATGGACGACCTTGGCGACGCGTATCTCGCGCGAGTGCTCAGCCTCCGCGAGCGCTACATCCGCACCCAGCAGACCTCCCCGACCTGGGAGTATTTAACGGAAGAAATCAGGCGGCGGAGCTCGTGATCGTGACCCCATTCATTGCTACCATGACGTATGGCTCTCGACGAACGCGCCTTCTTCACGGAAAAGCCGGAAACCCGCCAGGGCCAGTACCAGTGCCCGAAGTGCCGGCGGACCGGTGACTACACCATTCGCTGGGTGCGGCGGTCGAAAAAGGCCAGCCCGCCACCCGGTGCGAACGACGCCGACAAGGCCAAGTTCGCCAAGCTTCGCGACTACCTGTTGCGCGTGGACGATGAGGTCACGTGCAAGACCTGCGGCCGGAAGTTCGAGATCCCGTCGCAGCACTCGCTGATGTTCGTGGACCAGCTCGCGGGCCTCCCGGACGCCGAGACGCTCGAGCGTGAGATCGCCGAGGCGGCAGGCGAGGACGTGGCGGCCGCCGAGAGCAAGCCGGCGATCCCGGCGCGGTTCACCCGCAAGTCGAGTGGCTGGAAATAGCGGGGCGTCTAATCACTAATCGCTGATCGCTGATCTCCAATCGCGAATCACCAATCGCGAATCATGGATCGGCGATCGTGATCCGTGATCCGTGATCCGTGATTAGCGATTAGCGATTAGCGATTAGTGATTAGCGATTAGACGCTGTGACGCCATGATCGCGGCGAGCTACGTCTACTTTCTCTACGTTGCGGCAGTCGCCCTGGTAGTGCCCCGGCTGGCGCCGCGTGCCCGCTGGCGCGCCGTGGGCGCAGCCGCCGGCGGTCTCCTGCTGACCGCCGTCACGGGCGCCACGACGGCCTTCTGGCTCCGCGACGTCCTCCTGCCGCCGGCGCTGCTGCTGGTGGCGTACTGGGCGAGCGGACTCCTCTGGACGGCGCCGATGCCGCGGATCGAGGCGCGGCTTGCCGCGATCGATCGCCGCCTGCGCATCCCGGAGCGCTGTGCCACAACCCCTCGGGCACTCTGCGAATTTCTCGAGTTGGCGTACGTGGGCGTGTACGTGGTGATCCCCATCGCCCTCATCCTGCATCTCGCGTACGATCCTGCGCCTGACGCCCGCCGCTTCTGGACCGTCGTCCTCGTCACCGACTACGTGTGTTTCGGCATGCTGCCGTGGATCCAGACGCGCCCGCCGCGCGCGATCGAGTCGGGCGTCCCGTGGAGGTCCGGGTTCCGCGTGTGGAACGAGACGCTGCTCGGCCACACGAGCATCGGCGTCAATACCGTGCCGAGCGGGCATGCCGCCGAGGCGATGGCCGTCGCCCTCTTGCTGGCGGACGCGCCGTGGCCGATTGCCGCGTGGATGGCATTCAACGCGCTGGCGATTTCGGCCGGCGCGGTCTTCGGGCGGTATCACTACGCCGTCGATGCGCTGGCCGGCTGGGCGGTCGCGGTGATCGTGATGGCGCTGCTGGGGTGAAACGCCGTCTGTCACGCTGTCACGCTGAGAATGGCCGACGGCTCCTTGGCACGAGGATCACCAAGCGCACCAAGGTCACGAAGCGAGATCACCAGGAAACGAAGTGGTTTGTGTTCTTGCTTTGTGCTCTTTGAGGCCTTAGTGGTCTTCGTGCATCACGGCCGTCAGCTCGTGCAGTGGCAGCGACGTTCCTCAATGGGTCTGTACGGCGCGGATGCGTGCCTGCCCTTCGAGACCACGGTCTCTGGAATCACGCTCAGGGGGATGTCCCTGTGACGTCACAGGGCCGCCGCTAGTAAATTGGCCGTCCCGTGCTGAAGAGGCCGACCAGCAACGCGAGGAAGAGCGACCCGATCACCAGGATCGCCTCGTTGAGCCGCGGCGATTTGACGGTGCCGGCGAGCATGAAAGCCGGGAAGAGAACGGCCGAATAGCGTCCCACCCCCTCGAGCGCATTCCCGCTGAGAGGGACGAGCAGGCTCACCAGGACGTAGGCACCCAGCGCCACGCCGAGCCGTTTGAAAATCGCAGGCGTCAGTGCCAGGAAGAGCAGCGCGACGACGCCATGGAACAGACGGAAAGGTGCCATGCTCGAGACGAAGAAGTAATCATGGAGCCCGTACTTGGTGAGCCGGTCGACCATCTTCAGGAGCTGTTCCCACGGCGGATGACCGAGCGAGTATCCCCAGTGTGCCTGTGCGGAAAGCCACCCCAGCGGATCACCTGACAGGGTGTAGACATACCCGCAATAGGCGGCCAGCGCCAGCGGCATCAGCAGCAGCGCGGCGCTGCGCCTGGCGAGCACGCCGGCTCCGGGTCGCCCTCCCAACGCCAGCAACGCCAGGGGCAGTGCAATGAGAATCCCGTTCGGTCGCGCGAGCGTCGCGAGTGCCCCCCAGCCCCCCGCCTGCCACCAGCGTTGGTCGTACGCGCGGCTGACCGCGAGCACACTGGTCAGCAGAAAAATCGACTCGGCATAGACCCGCGTGAAGAAGAACGAGAATGGAAAGATCGCCAGATAGAGTACGGTGCGGCGTGCGACCTCGCGATCGCCGAACATGCGGTGCGTGAACCGGTGGACCGCCAGCAATGCCAGCCCGAACGCTGCCGATGAGACGACAATTCCGGCAATCCAGATCGCCTTGTCGGTCCCGCCGAAGGGCCAGGCGACGGCCCGCATCAGCATGGGATACAAGGGAAAGAAGGCAATGCTGCTTTGACCTTCGGGGTTGAAGTAGTAGCCGCGGCTCGCGATGTCGAAATACCAGCCGGAATCCCATCCGGCGAAAACCTGTGCGAACTTTTCACGCTCGAAGGGCATCGCATAGGGCCGTGCCCGGTAGGGGGCAAAGAGCAGATCCGCGAGGAAGGCGATGAAGAAAGTCGCCACGCGCGTGACGGCGATGGCGAACGCCACATCCACGACGGCAGGCGAGGCGCGCGCCAGTGTCGTGGCGCGGATGTGCGTGACCCATCGCTCGATCGGTCGCCACGTTACTGTCAGCAGCCAGGAGGGCTGATCGAGGCTGGCTCGCCACGGAATGACGATCAGCAGAACGAGGATCGGCTTCGAGACTTCATGCAGGCTCACGACGCCGAGATCGACGCCCCCCGTGAGGAAGATCACGAGAAGGACCATCGCGTAGACCGCAATGACCAGATCCAGGAAACGAGCCAGGCGTCGCAGGAAGCCCGCGGATGTGCGGGCGAAGGCTCCATCGCCTCCGGGGGCCTGCTCGACGGCAGTACTGTAGGGCCTATTCACGGGGGGAGTATACCCGTGGTGTCGCCGGGATCCGCGTCCGACTCATCCTCCTCGTCCCATCGACGCCGCTGCCGCGCGCGGCGTCTGAGGCTCGCGATGAACGCGACGGCCGCCAGCAGCAGGATGCCGAGCCACATCGCGGTGCCGCCCGTGAGCACGGGGATCCAGCTGACCCACCGCCGGTAGGCTCCCCACGCGTGGCTCGCGGCCGCTTCCGGCGATTCGCCGGTTTCGGCCACGAACGCCTCGCGAAACGGCGCGCCGCGTGCGACGCGCGAGGCGATGGCGCCCGGGGCCGCGGCGCCGTGCCGGGCGCGGATGTCGCTGACGAGCGCCGCCGCGAGGAGGTAGGCGCTCGCGTTCTCCGGCTGCGAGTCCGAGGCAAACAGGCGGCTCAGATCGGTGAGCGATGGATCGCGGGCTGCCGCGACCATTAAGCGGAGCTGACCGCCGAGCCCCCAGCCCTCTTCAACTGAGACCGCCACCCCCTCGTGGAACCACCGCGGCAGCGGGCGGCCGGCTGCGGCGATGAAGAGCGACAGATGCACGAGTTCATGTCGGACGACGGAATCGAGCGTGTCGTGGGGGTAGGAGCCGATGCGGGCCGGGAAGATCACGATGTCGCGGGAGCCGGACGCCTGCGCGGCGATCCAGTGCGGCGTCGCCCGGGCCCGAGCGTGATCTTCGGGAATCAGCGTGATCCGCGCATCGCGCGGGGGCGCGAGCCCCGCGCGGCCGAGCGCGGCGATCAGACGCTCCCGATCGATCTCCCGGATGTGGGCCGCTACCGGTTCGAGCGAGGGGGGCGCATTGATGTCCAGCGGGAGCGGCTGCGCGGCGCCGGCCGCAGCCAGCACCGCCACCAGCGCTGCTGACACCCAGACACGAGAACCTATCTCACAAATCGCGACGCGAATGAGCGCCAGCGAATGAGCCACGCGAACGAAGCGAGCCGCCGCAGCGGCGAGCGAGAGAGCGTGTAGGGGAGTCCGAGGGGCGACGCCCCTCGGGCTGAGACTGGTCACGAGCGTCCGGATGCCGCGATGCCTTCCCGCTCGTTGACACGCAGCAGGAGCAGACCGCCGAAGACGAAAAAGACAACCGTCACGACCATCCCCGCGCGGTGGGTGCCGGTTGCATTGACGAGCGCGCCGTAGATCATCGGACCGAGAAACGCGGTGGCCTTCCCAGAGAAGGCGAAGAACCCGTAAAACTCCGCCTCCTTGTCGTCGGGAACGAAGCGGCCGAGCAGCGACCGGCTCGCTGACTGGTTCGGGCCGACGAGCAGCCCCACGAAGATGGCGGCCGTCCAGAACGTTTCGCGGCTCTGCCCCAGGATCGCCAGCGTCCCGGCGGCCGCGAGACCGGCGAGCGACAGCAGGATCGTGTTGCGGCCGCCGATCCAGTCGTCCATGAAGCCGAACCCGATCGCGCCGATGCCGGCCGAGATGTTCAGGACGATCCCGAAAATGATCGTTTCCTCGGTCGTGAATCCGTAGACCTGCGAGGCGAAGACCGCGCCCATGGCGAAGATCACGACGAGGCCGTCGTTGTAGATCAGGCGCGCGAGGATGAGGCGCACGATCTGCCGGTACTTCCGGATCTGCCGGAACGAGGCCGCAAGCCGGCGGAAGCCGGCCGCGATCGGGTGTCCGTACCCCGGGTCTCCGCTGACCCGCGGTTCCGGCACGAGCAGGATGAACGGCACGGTGAACACCGCGAACCAGACGGCGACGAGCAGGGCCGTGGCCCGCACGTTGGCGCCCGCCTCGCCGGTGATTCCGACCGCGCCGGCGAAGTACGGATACAGCGGCGACTCGATCCTGGCGAAGCCATACAGCGCCAGCAGCAGGGCCGCGATGCCCCCGACGTAGCCGAGGCCCCAGCCGAAGCCAGACACCCGGCCGATCCTGTCCTGCGGGACGAGGTCCGGCAGGAAGCTGTCGTAGAAGGCGGCCCCCATCTCGAATGCGACGTTGGCGATGACGAACACCACAATCGCCGTGGTGAACTGTCCCGGCGTGATGAAGGCCAGGGACGCCGTCGCGGTCACACAGATGGCGCTCGACACCAGGAGGAACCGCTTGCGGTAGCCGCTGCGGTCGGCGATGGCGCCGAGCAGCGGCGAGAGGAGCGCGACGCTGATGGCCGTCACGGCCACGCCGGTCGTCCAGATCGAGGTGAGGTCGCGCCCCGGCGCCATGTAGCCGGTGAAGTAGGTGCTGTAAATGAAGGTGACGATGAGCGTGGTGAAGGACGAGTTCGCGACGTCGTAGAGCGCCCAGGCGATGACGCGGTCGCGCCGGTAGACGGGGGAGGTCGAGGGCGTGGGGGATGGGATCATGTGCGGCCACATGATCCACCAGATTCGATCGACACGTGTAGCGCAGCCCTTTATGGGCTGCCGGGTGACGTGTAGCGCAGCCCTTTACGGGCTGCCCCTCAGGGCAGGTACGTCGAGGTCTC
>JBBECO010000012.1:17963-21107 GCA_040881785.1 Vicinamibacterales bacterium | reverse complement strand
GTGTAGCGCAGCCCTTTACGGGCTGCCCCTCAGGGCAGGTACGTCGAGGTCTCCAGCCACGTCGGATCCGGGTAGTAGGCGAACACGAGCCCGCCGTTCTTCAGCGCATCGATCAGGGGTCGGCTGATCTCGGGGCGCACCGCCGGGCAGCCGAGGCTGCGCCCGAGGCGGCCCTGCGCCTTCGCCGTGGCGGCGTTCACGTAGTCTGCGCCGTGGATCACGATCGCGCGCTCGCGGGCGCGGTCGTTGAAGCCCTTCTCGAGACCGTCGAGGCGCAGCGAGTAGCCGTGCTTGCCGATGTAGCTCTCGGCCGCTCGATAGAGGCCGATGCTCGACTTGAAGCTCTCCGGCTGGTTCGAGAACAGCGTCGGCACGTTGTGGCCGCTGTTCCGGCCGTGCGAGACGTGCTCTTCGAACAGGAGCTCGCGCGAGCGCAGGTCGTAGACGAACATCCGCCGGTCGGTTGACGGCACCGAAAAGTCGATCACCGTGAGAGTGGTGGTGCCCGCCTGGCCGAGCTCGACCGCGTGCGCCGCGCTGGCCAGCGCGAGCGAAAAGACGTCCCGGTCCACGGCGCCAAGGGCGTCGTCTGTCCAGACGGCCGCGTCGAAGATGGACGACGCCTCGTCAGCGACCGCGTCGTCGGTCGCCACTGACGGCACGGGCGACACGATGTTCTCCCCGGCCACGGCGATCGCCGGCTTGTCGCCGGAGGCCTGGCTGGGGGCCGCGAAACTCCCCGCGATAAGGATGAGGAGGAACACGGCGACACGGATATCCACGAATCGAATGAGGTTCTGCATCAGTTTTTGGGTGGCAGGCGCAGAATGTTGCGCTTACAAGGCCAAGTCTATCAGCCGGTTAGGGCTGATTCAAGCTGAGCAGAGAGGGTCGTCCACACCGATCCGCCCGACCTCGTCCATTTCCTTGAAAGGGCCGCGCGTCGTCCGCCCATGTCTGCCTGAACGCTTGATCTTTCCGCCTCAGCATCCCAAGATCTGCGTCATGTATGTCGCGCTCCTGTTCACGGTCCTCACACTTGGTGCGCAGCCGGATCTCGTCGATCTCCCCCGACCTGACCCCTCGGTCGTGGGCGTGGAGGCGGCCACGCAGGCGTATCTCGACACCGTGTCTCCAGAGAAGCGGGCGCGCTCTGACGCGTACTTCGAGGGCGGTTACTGGCTGATCCTCTGGCGCTTCCTGTGGTCGTCGCTGGCCATGCTCGCGCTGCTGCACTTCGGCCTGTCGGCGCGCATGCGCGACGCCGCGGCCCGCGTCACAGGACGCGTGTTCCTGCAGCCGGCCATCTACTGGGCAGCTTTTACGCTGTGTGTCGCCGTCATGACACTGCCACTCAGCATTTACGCAGATTTTCTGCGCGAGCAGCAGTACGGCCTGTCCACGCAGACGTTCGGCGCCTGGTTCGCCGACGCCCTGAAGGTGCTGGGTATCGAGCTGGTGCTCGGCGCCGTCGGCATCGTCGTCTTCTACGCGGCGCTGCGGCGGGCCGGCCGGCGCTGGTGGCTCTGGGGCACGGGCGTCGCCATGACGATCATGATCTTCACCGCGATGATCGGCCCGGTGTACCTCGCGCCGATCTTCAACACGTATCAGCCCGTGCAGGATGCGGCCATCCGCGAGCCGGTTCTGAGTGTGGCGCGCGCGAACGGGATCGCGGCAGGCGAGGTCTGGGAGATGGACGCGTCGCGGCAGACGACCCGGATCAGCGCGAACGTCAGCGGGATGCTCGGGACCGAGCGAATCACCCTGAACGACAACCTGCTGCGGCGCACGTCACGCGGCGGCGTGCTGGCCGTCATGGGACACGAGATCGGCCACTACGTGCTCAACCACGTCTACGAGCTGCTGCTGTGGTTCGGCGTCCTGATCGCCATCGCATTCGGCGCGATCGCCTGGGCGTTTCCCGTCCTCGCCGCGCGCAACGCGGGGCGCTGGAGGATCCGGGGCATCGACGACCCGGCCGGGCTGCCGCTCATCGTGCTGCTGTTCGGCGCGTACTTTTTCCTCATCACGCCGATCACCAACTCGATCATCCGCAGCAACGAGTACGAAGCCGACGTCTTCGGATTGAACGCGGCGAGAGAACCGGAAGGATTCGCCGAAGCCTCGCTGCTGCTGGGGGAATACCGGAAGCTGCATCCAGGCAGGATCGAGGAGATGCTGTTCTTCGATCACCCGTCGGGCTACACGCGGATCCAGGCGGCGATGCGCTGGAAAGCCGAGAACCCGCGGCCCTAGCAGTCTGGGGTGACAGTCATTTCGCTGATCCTATCCCTCGAGCGTCTGCAGCGAACCCACAAATCGGGCCAAAGGTCGCACGGTTCTCCTTCGCCGCACTCCCAAGATACTGCTCGAACCCCTGCAGCATGGCGGCATACGCGCGCTCGAGATCGGCGGGAGCGGCGCCCTCGAACCCGTGTCCCGCGCCTTTGATTCGAATGAACGACGCGGGCGCATCATGTCTCGTAATGTGAGAAACGCCCGCCCGTCGGCTCAGCCCAGGGATTCAGATTCACGATCTCGTCCGCGGCGTAACGCCGGATGGTCTCGGATGGCCAAGTTCGTCGGCCGTCCTGGCTCCGGACGGAGCGACTCCGAGAGTCATGTGTTCCGGGCTACGGCGATGCGTGGGCGGTCGTCGACAGGGCCATGTCGGGTGCGCGCGGGATGATCAGCCACGCGACCAGATAGGCCAGGACCCCCAGGATGACCGCGCCGCAGAGGATCGACAGGATCACCCAGAGCAGCCGGATGGGCGTGGCGTCCACGCCGAAGTAACCGGCCAGGCCGCCGCACACGCCGGCGATTTTCTGATCGGTGGCCGACCGGGTGAGCCGCTGTCCGAGCGGCGCCGGCGCCGGCTCGGTCGCCTCCGGTATCAGCAGCCAGGCCGCCAGATAGGCGAGCACCCCGCCGATGACGGCTCCCGGCACGATGGAGAAGACCACCCAGGCCGCGCGGATGAGCACCACGTCCACTTCGAGATACTCGGCGAGTCCGGCGCACACCCCGGCGATGGATCCGTTGGTGCGGGAACGGGTGAGTCGTCGAACAGGCATTGGGGGAACCTCCTGATTGATCCGACGGACGCAGGGGAGGCGCAGTTCCACCGATCCACCGATC
>JBBECO010000012.1:0-17863 GCA_040881785.1 Vicinamibacterales bacterium | reverse complement strand
CTCCTGATTGATCCGACGGACGCAGGGGAGGCGCAGTTCCACCGATCCACCGATCCACCGATCTACCGATAGAATCGCATCGGTGGAGACCCAGCCCCCTGACGCACTGGCGGACGGCGAACCGCGCGCCCTCGATCCACGCTCGATCCAGGTCGAGCGGCTCGGCGGCTGGATCTTTACGGCCATCGTCGGCGCCATCTTGCTCGTCGCCCTGGGCATCGTCGTCCTGACGGCCGACGGCATGCCGGCCTGGCTGCGGCGGCTGCTGCCGTTCGTCTGGCTCGTCGTCACGATCCTGCTCGCGTGGCACGCGCATCGATGGCCGGTGCTGGCGTACCGCCACACGTCGTACCGCGTGGATGCCCTCGGCATCGAGATCCGCCGCGGCGTGTTCTGGCGCGCGGCGATCCACGTGCCGCGCTCCCGCGTGCAGCACACGGATGTGTCGCAGGGCCCCCTCGAGCGCCGCTACGGTCTGGGGACGTTCGTCATCTATACCGCCGGGACGGATCACGCGAAGGTGGAACTCTCGGGCCTGGAACATGGCGTCGCCCTTCGCCTCCGCGAGCACTTCCTGCCGTCTGGAGACGCCGATGCCGTCTGAGCAGCGACTGCATCCGGTCACCCTGCTGTTCGACATCGTGAAGCACCTGCGCGCCTTCGCGCTGCCGGCCCTGCTGCTGTGGTTCGGCGCCTCGTCCGGAGGGCCTGACGGCCGTTTCAGCCGGCTGCCGACGGGATGGGAGTCATGGCTGCTGCTCCTGCTGGTGCCGGCCGTGGCCGCCAGCGTCGTCCGCTACCTGACGTTCCGCCTGCAGTACGTGGGGCGCGAGCTGGTGATTCGATCGGGCCTGCTGTTCCGCAACGAGCGTCACGTGCCGTTTGCGAGGATCCAGAACCTGGACGCCATCCAGAACGCCTTCCACCGCCTGCTCGGCGTCGTCGAGATCCGCGTGCAGACCGGCGGCGGCACGGGCGACGAAGCGCGCCTGAGCGTCGTGCCGCGTGAGGCGTTCGACGAGATGCGGCGGCGCGTGTTCGAGGGACGCAGCGGAGCGCCCGCGGCCGTGGTGGGAGATGACTTCGTACCCGAGCGGCCGGCTCCAACCGCGCGGACGCTGCTGCACCTGCCGCTGCGCGAGGTGCTGCTGTGCGGGTTCCTCGAGAACAAAGGGCTGGTCGTCATCGGCGCGGCTTACGGCTTTGCCTGGGAGTCTGGCGTCCTCAACGGATTCTGGAGCCGGCTGTTCGGCGCGGAGACCTACGGCGGTGGCCTGTTCCGTGACCTGGTCGGGGGAGTCATCGAGGGCCAGGGTCTGCCCTTCGTGGCCGCCGCGGCGGCCGTGGCAGGTCTGACGGCCGCGCTGCTGCTGGTCCGCGTCGTCTCGATGGTCTGGGCGCTCGTGCGGCTCTACGACTTCCGCCTCACGCGCGTCGAAGAGGATCTCCGCGTCGAGTTCGGGCTCTTCACGCGTGTCGCCGCCACGATTCCGCTCCGGCGCGTGCAGACGATCACGATTCGCCAGGGGCCGCTGCATCGCTGGCTGGCACGGGCGTCGGTGCGTGTGGAGACGGCCGGCGGCGCCGGCGCGGACGCGGGCAACCTCCGGGACCGGGAGTGGCTCGCTCCGCTGATCCGGTTGTCGGCGCTGCCCGCGCTGCTCGATCAGGTCGTGCCCGGTCTCGACATGAACGCGGTGACGTGGCAACCCGTCCATCCGCGCGCGTTCAGGCGGGCCGTCAGGCCGGGGCTGCTCATCGCCGGGCTCGTCACGTTCGTCTGGGCCGTCACCCTGGGCTGGAGCGCCGTGCCGATGCTGGTGATTTCCCTAACCTGGGCGGTCATCAGCGCCCGCCAGTACGTCCGGCACCTCCGATGGGCGGAGCACGACGAGGGCGTGCTGATCCGAAGCGGCTGGATCTGGAAGCACGTGACGCTGGCGCGGGCCAACAAGATCCAGGCGGTCAGCTTCAGACAGTCGCCCTTCGATCGGCGGCTGGCGATGGGCCGCGTCCGGGTCGATACCGCCGGCGCGGGCGTCGCCTCACATCGCGTGGACATTCCGTACCTGGATCGAACCGTGGCCGCGCAGCTAGCGGACCGGCTGGCGGTCCAGGCGGCGTCCACGGAATTCCGGTGGTGAGCGTCAGCCGTCTTTCGGGCTGCGTCTCTCGAGTCCCGTGCATAATCAGAGCATGGCTCTCACACTTCGTCCTCGATGCCCCTTCCCGCTGGCGGTTGCGCTGGTCGTCACTCTCGCGGCGACGGCTGCGGCCCAGGAGCAGTTCACGCCGCATCACGTCGCGAAGACCCGCGCCGTGAGCTCGGTGGCGATCGCACCGGACGGCGGGCACGCCGCGTACGTGCTCAGCGTGCCGCGCGATCCCTTCCAGCAAGACGACGGGCCCAACTGGGACGAACTCCACGTCGTCGCGCAGGACGGCACGCGACGGCCGTTCGTCACGGGCAAGGTCAACGTCGGCAACATCGCCTGGACGCCCGACGGCCCTTCGACTCGCCCTTCGGGCTCGCTCAGGGCAGGCCGCGGCATCGCGTTTCTCGCGAAGCGCGACGGCGACGACACCCGCGCGCTCCACGTCGTGCCCTTCAGCGGCGGCGAAGCGCGGCGCGTCCTGACGCACCAGACCGACATCCTCGTCTACGACATCAGCGCCGACGGCAGGCAGGTCGCCTTCATCGCGCGGCCCGAACAGCCGAAAGACCGGCAGGAGCTGGCCCGGAAGGGCTTCAACCAGACGATCTACGAAGAATCGCAGCGATCCGACGAGCTGTGGCTGGCGCCGCTGCGGGACGACGGCACCGCCGGAACCGGACGACGCATCGAGCTGCCCGGTCATCCGTCACGGGTCGTCTGGAGCCCCGACGGCTCCCGCCTGCTCATCGTCCACGCGCCAACGCCGCTCGTGGACGACGACCTGATGAAGAAGCGGCTGTGGGTGGTGGACGCGAAATCCGGCCGGGTGTCCGCGCGGGTCGAGAATCCCGGCAAGCTCGGGAGCTTCGCGTGGTCGCCCGACGGCCGGCACATCGCGTTCGTGTCGGCGCAGGACGTGAACGACCCCTCGGAAGGGCGGCTGACGGTCGTCGCCGCGTCGGGCGGCGAGCTCAGGGACGTGCTCCCCGACTACGACGCGCATGTCCGCCACCTGGCGTGGAAGGATGCCGACACGCTGGTCTTCGCCGCGGACGAAGGGGTCGAGTCGGTCGTCGGCGAGATCCGGCGTGACGGCACGGCGCGCCGAACGGTCGTCCCCGCCGGAAAACTGATCGTCTCCGGACTCGACCGCGCGACGAACGGCACCGTGGCGCTCGTTGGCGACACGCCCGAGCATCCAGGCGAGGTGTTCTTCGTGACGGCCGGATCGCAGGAGCCCTCACGAGCGACCGACAGCAACGCGTGGCTGACGTCGATGCGGCTCGCGAAGCAGGAGGTCGTCACGTTCAAGGCGCGCGACGGTCTCGAGCTGCAGGGCATCCTGATCCGTCCGCTCGGCGAACAGCAGGGGCGGCGGTATCCGCTCATCCTGACCGTCCACGGGGGACCCGAAGCACGCGACGCGAACGGCTGGCGCACGAGCTACTCCAATCCGGGACAGGTGGCCGCAGCCCAGGGCTTCGCCGTCTTCTATCCCGACTATCGCGGCAGCACGGGGCGCGGCGTGGCGTTCTCGAAGCTGGGACAGGCGGATCCCGCCGGCAAGGAGTTCGACGATCTCGTCGACGCGGTCGATCATCTCGTCGAGATGGGCCTCGTGGACCGCGCGAAGGCCGGCATCACCGGCGGCTCGTACGGCGGCTACGCCAGCGCGTGGGGCGCGACCTACTACAGCGAGCGCTTCGCCGCGGCCGTGATGTTCGTCGGCATCAGCGACAAGATCTCGAAGCTGGGCACGACCGACATCCCGAACGAGGAGTACGAGGTCCACGCGCGCAAGCGGCCCTGGGACGACTGGCAGTTCACGCTGGAGCGCAGCCCCATCTTCCACACCGGCACGTCGCGGACGCCGACGCTCATCCTGCACGGCACGGCGGATCCGCGCGTCCATCCATCGCAGTCACTCGAGCTGTATCGGTACCTGAAGCTCCGCGGCAAGGCGCCGGTCCGCCTCGTGTGGTATGCGGGCGAGGGGCACGGCAACCGCCGCGCGGCCTCGAAGCTCGATTACAACCTGCGGATGCTGCGATGGATGACGCACTACCTGAAGGGCGCCGGCGGCGAGCCGCCGCCGATGGAGATCGACTACCGGGCGCCCGCCGAGGTGACGGACCGCCGCTGACGGCGGGCGCCGGCAG
The DNA here is from genome assembly GCA_040881785.1 of Vicinamibacterales bacterium. Classification (GTDB taxonomy): domain Bacteria; phylum Acidobacteriota; class Vicinamibacteria; order Vicinamibacterales; family 2-12-FULL-66-21; genus JACDCA01. Next base: position 13,548 of record JBBECO010000012.1, on the reverse strand, counting down.
CGCGACAGACTCGCCGCTGTATCAGGAGGCCGGCAACGCCGTGAACGGATTGAAAACCTTCAGACCTGGTCGCCGGAAGTCCCGGTCATTGCCCGTGACGATGGTGAGTCCATAGCGTGTGGCTGTAGCGGCGATGTAGCTGTCCTCGACCGGCATCCGCTGGCCGGCCCTGTCGAGCCGCCGTTCCTGCTCGGCCCACACGTGCGCTACCGAGACATTGAACCCATGGATGCGGCCGTGCATCGCATCGATAAGACGCGTCAGCCAGGCCTGGAGGGCCTCACGCTGGCGCCCGTCCTTCGTCCGGACCCAGTACGCCAGCTGGGCGACCACGATGGCGCTCGTGTAGCACTCATGCTTTTCCTGCTCGATCCAGGCGACAACGCGCGGGTCGCCTCGGCGCTTGGCGGGCTGACAGATCACGTCGGTATCGAGGAGCCAGCTCATAACTTGCGCCGTCGCGCCGTCTCGCGGCGGCGGGGTGGCACATCGTCCATGCTGACCGGGCACTCCTTCAGCACCGCGAGCCAGTCCTCCTTGCCGGCGAGCCGCCGGAAGACGATCGCATCTTCCTCGGCATCGAAGCGTGCATCGAAGTACTCGCCCGGCGACGCCGGCGCCAGCGCGGCCGGTACGGTCAGGCGACGCTTGGAATCGAGCGTGACAATCATGGTGGGATTATCCCACCATGGGGCTCCCGCGTCAACGCAGGGCCGCCGGCCTACTTCACGATCCCCAGTTCGCGGGCGAGGGCCTCGGCGCGATACACGTCCACCACCGCCGTCCGCATGAACTGCGGGTGGACGGCGACGGAGCGGTTCTGCTCGGTGTCGAACCAGTAGCTCCCCGAGATCGAATGGATGTTGCCGTCGAAGATCAGTCCCACGATCTGGCCGGCGGCGTTCACCACGGCGCTCCCGGAGTTCCCCCCGACGATGTCGTTGGTCGTGGAGAAGTTGACGCGGGTCTGCATGTCGAGCCGCGGTCTGGCGTCGAGCCAGCGCTTCGGCACCTCGAAGGGGGGCACGCCGGTGGCGCGGTCGTACAGGCGCTGCAGCTGCGTGAACGGCTCGACGGCCGTGCCGGCCTCCGTCCATCCCGCCACGGCGCCGTACGACAAACGCAGCGTAAACGTCGCGTCGGGATAGAGCTGCGTGCCGAAGACCTTGAAGCGCGCCTCCGCGATGGCCTGCTGCGCGCTGCGCTGCGGCGCCTGGACCTCGTTCTCATGGATCGTCCGCAGGCGGCGCGCCTCGGCGTCCACGGCGCGCGCGAGCGCGATCATCGGATCCTTGCTGGCGGCCACTGCGGCCTGGCCGCCGTCGAAGAGCGCCAGCCGTACCTTCGGATCGCCGAGGGTCGATCCGTCGACCAGTGCGCGTGCGCGCTGGTCGGGCGTGACGGTCCCGAGGGTGAGCTTCACCATCGCGTGGTCCGGTCCGAGGTACTCGCGCATCCGTTCGAGGGAATAAGAGAGTCGCACGCGCTCGAGCTCGGGGTAGACCGGTGTGGTGGCCTCGAGCGCCGGCCGCACCCGCGCGAGCGCCGCGTCGGTGTACTCGCGAAGCCGCTCGGCGTTCGGCTTGGCGCGCTCGTCGGCCGCGCGCACCAGCGCGCGCGCATGGAAGAACAGCTCGCTGTTGAATCCCCCGCCACCTTCGAGCCAGGTGTGCGGGACCAGGATCTCCCGGTAGCGCGCTTCGGCGCGGGCGATGTCGTCCCAGGCGCCGCCGGCGCGTGCCTTGAGTTCCGCGTCCGCGTCCACGCGCGCGCGCAGCGTCTTTTCCGCCTCGATGCGCTGGTCCATCATCCGGTCGTCGAGGAGCGCCGCCAGTTGCATCCGCCGGACCTTGTGGCTGTTCTCGATCGAGCCGAGATAATCCTTGGCGGTGCGCCCGGCTTCCTCCGAGATCTTCGAGTACTGGATCAGGCGGCCGCGCAGCTCCGAAAAACGCAGGAGCCAGAACGGCAGAAACAGGTCGCGCTGCGTCTTGAGCTGCGCGACGGTCAGCAGGCGCTGGGTCGTCCCAGGGTGACCTGCGACGAAGACCGGCTCCCCTTCCTTCGCGCCGTCCCAGTTGAAGGGCAGGTGCGCCGGCGGCGCCGCCGGCTTGCCGTTCTCGTACACGCGCAGCAGCGACATGTCGAGGCACCACCGCGGAAACTGGAAGTTGTCCGGGTCGCCGCCGAACGCCGCAATCCCTTCCTCGGGCGCGAACGCCAGCCGCACATCGTCGTACCGCTTGTACTTGTACAGCCAGGCCTGGCCGCCCTGATAGAGGGTGACCGCTTCGCAGGCGAGCGGTGTCCCGGTCTGTTTCGACGCTTCCACACACTCGGCTTCGAGTGTCGTCAGGACCTGATTGCGGGCGCTCGCGGCCTGCGCCGCCTCGACGCCGGCGACCGCACGCGTCACCTGTTCGGTGACGTTGACCGTGTCCATGAGGATTGAGACTTCGGATCCCTGGCAGCGCAGCTCGTCCTCGCGCCGGTTGGCGAGGAATCCGTCGGCGACCAGGTCGCGCTTCGCCGTCGAATTGTCGGCCAGGCACGTGGCGACGCAGTGGTGGTTCGTGAGCACCAGGCCCTCGGGCGACACGAAGGACCCGGTGCAGCCGGTCTCGAGCCGCACCACCGCTTTCTGCACGGTGTCGAGCCACTGGTCCGTGAGCGCCACGCCGTACTTCTTCGCGATGGCGTCGCGGGGAATGTTGTCGAAGGTCCACATGCCTTCGTCGGCCGCCAGGGCCGCGCAGAAGCCGAGCACGATCGCCACGCCGAGCAGTCGCTTCATAGGTTCCCTCTCGAACCGAGCATACCAGCGGGGATGGTGATCGCTAATCGCTAATCGCTGATCGCTAATCGCTAATCGCTGATCGCTGATCGCTGATCCCTGATCCCTGATCCCAGATCCTGGATCCTGGATCCTGGATTAGCGATCAGCGATCAGGGATTAGAGGGATTAGGGATTAGCGATTAGCGATTAGCGATTAGGAGCGCTACTACCTCCGCTCGCCGATGGCCCAGAGGAACGACGCGGTCCGCATGAACAACTGGCCGTCGGAGATCGCCACGGTGCTCAGGCAGTACGGCGAGCAGTCGTCCGCCAGTTTGTTCGACGCCAGCACTTCGAACTTGGGACCCGCGCGATAGACGGTCGTGAGGCCCTCTTCCTCGGTCGTGACGTAGATCTTGCCGTCCGCGAGAATCGGCGACGCGCTGTAGGTGCCGGACGGCAGCCGTTCGGGTCCATACACGGTTGCGCCGGTCTTGACGTCGAGCGCGAACGCCACGCCGCCGTCGCGAACGACGTAAAGCAGCGTGCCGTCACTCACCGGCGTGGGGACGTCTGGACCCTGCGCGAACGTCCAGGCCACATGCGTGGCCGCGACATCCCCTTTGCCGCCCGGGCGGATCGCCACCATCGGATTGTTCCGCGTCGGCGCAATGATCAGATCGCCCACGACGGTGGGGGACGCCACGATCCGGTAGTTGCGGCCGCGCTGCGGGTTGAGGACGTCCGCGCGCCAGTACTCGGCGCCGGTGGCGGGGTCGTGCCCCGAGACGACGTCCCCGCCCGTGATGATCAGCTCGGGGCGGCCGCTGACTTCGGCCCAGGCCGGCGTGGTGTAGGCATCGGGCGACTCGGACACCGCCTCGGTCAGCCGTTCGACCCGCCAGATGGTCTTGCCCGTTGCCGCGTCGATCTTCAGCAGGTACGACGGGTCGTCGGTCTTCATGCCGTGCAGGACCTGGACGTACAGCGCGCCATCCTTGAGCAGCGGCGAGGAGGCATAACCCCAGTTCAGACCGAACTTGCCGTAGTCCTCCTGGATATTGCGCGCCCAGATTTCCTTGCCCGAGAAGTCGAAGGCCTTCAGCGCCCCGACGCCGGTCATGACCCAGACATGCTTGCCGTCGGTCACCGGCGAGGGCGACGACATGTTCTGCTTCCGCTCCATGTGGTTCGTGTCGGCGAGCGGCCGTTTCCACGAAACCGTCTGTTTGCGGCGATCGACGGCCCACAATTCGAGCGCCCCGGTGTTGGGGGCCGTGGCGACGTTGAGGAAGATCGTGTCGCCCCAGATGATCGGCGTCGAGCCGCTGTACGCGGGGAGCGCGAGCTTCCACGCGACGTTCTCGGTCTCGAGCTTGGTGCAGTTGAACGGCGTCAGCGGTCGCCCCTCGCGGCCGCCTCCACGGCCGCCGCGTCCGCGCTGGCCCTGCGCCGGCGGCGCCGTTGCGGCCGACGTTTCCGCGGAAGGCGCCGGCGCCGGGGCGGGTGCATCAAGGCATTTGGCCCCCCAGCTCACCGGGAGGTTGGTTTCCGTGCTGACGCCGTTGTGCGACGGCCCGCGCCAGTGCGGCCAGTCGCCGGCCAGCAGCGCTGATCCGGCCGCCAGAGTCAGGATCGAAGTCAGGCTGAGCAACACACGCATCGGAGACCCTCCCATTTCGACAGAATACGCTCGATAGGGACGATGTGCTTCACCTGACCTAACCCATGTGGTAAGTTACATGTAACCGAGAAAGGCGTATGGCCACTGACAAGCAGCTGAGGACGCGCGAGAAAGTGCGCACCCATCGAGATCGCTTGCGCCGTCGCGGCCTGCGCCCGATCCAGCTCTGGGTGCCGGACGTGCGCTCGCGCAAGTTCGCCCGCGAGGCGCATCGACAGTCACTGCTGGTCGGCGCGAGTGCCTCCGAGCCCGACGATCAGGCGTTCGTCGATGCCGTATCGGACTGGCCGTCGCGGTGAAACGAGGAGAGATCTGGACCGCGTCCGGCGGTCCAGACTATGCCGGCAAACCTCGCCCTGCCGTCATTCTCCAGGATGATGCGTTCGAAGGCACGGCGTCGGTCACCCTCTGCCCCTTTACGACTCACATTGTGGACGCTCCGTTGTTGCGCCTCGAAATCGAGCCGACGCCAGAGAACGGCCTGCGTCAGCCGAGCCAGTTGATGATCGACACGATCACGACGGTGTCCAAGAGCAGGCTGGACACGCGGATCGGCCGGCTGGCTGACGCCGAACTCGTCCGCCTGAATCGCTCGCTTCTCGTGTTCCTCGGGCTTGCCGGACGGTCCGGCTAGCAAACCGCCTCAGAACTGGATCACATTTTCGAGATATCCGAACGTGAGCCGATCGCCGGCGAACGTCGCGCGCACGACATCGCCGGCAGCCATCCGGCCGAGATACCCGTTGATCGACCAGCGCCGGTTGATCGTCCAGTCCACCGAGCCTTCGACGATCGTCCCCAGGTCCTTGCTGCCGCCGCTGCGCCGTCCGCCGTACCCGAAGATCGCGCCTGTTCGCCGCGTGGCGCCGCTCCCGGCGTACCACAGGTCGTTCGGGTGCGCGAGCTTCAGGCGGTGCACGTCCACGCGCAGACTCAGATTCGGTCGAGGCTTGAGAATCGCCTGCGCGAACAGGTCGTCGAGATTCATGAACGTGTAGGCGGTCGAGAACGAGTACTTGCGCGCGGTCGGCAGGGGCGGCATGAACGTCCGGTGCGACACGTCGGACGGGTTGCGGTCTCCGCTGGCGCGGTTCCATCCGCCGCGGAGCCATGGGCTCCAGGGACGGCCGGTCCACTGATACCCGCTTTCGACCGCAAGCGCCCAGGCGCGATGGAGGCTCTCGTACCAGTGGCCGCGCTGCACCGCGCCCCAGAGGAGCACGTCGCTCCTGCCGGGTCCCGCCGGATAGACGCCGGCCATGTGCGCGCCGCCGGTGAGGTAGCCGATGTCCGCGCGCGACACGCGCTGGGTCGTGTTGTCGGGCCGTCCGGTCACAGGACGGTCGTCGGCGTAGTGGTGCGCGAAGGTCTGCACCTCGGTGCGGCTCAGGAGCAGCGACGGTTTGAGCGTCGCGACCGCGCTCAGGATCCGCACGTCGCGAAGGCTCGCGCCGGCCCGCTCGTCGAAGCCGCCCTGCGTCGGCCAGAACAAGGTGCCGGTGAGCTGCAGGCGGTCGCGCGTCCAGTCGCCGCGGACGCCGTCGAACGCGCGCTGGTAGATCGACCACTCGAATTCCCCGACGAGACGGGAATCGAGCCGCATGCGTTTGAGCGCTTCGATGGCCGGATCCCCGGACGCGGCCTCGCCGCCGGATGCGTAGCCCATGCGCCCGACGCGGACGTTGAGCCCGGTCACCGCGCGGCGGACGAGGACGTTCAACGACTTCAGATAGACCTGGCGGCTGTCGCTGCGGCGATTGTGGTCGAAATAGATCGCACCGGTCCCCAGCGCTCCTGGACCACTGGCATCATCCGGCAGGCCGCCGAACTGGACGTATTGGACGGTGGCGTGGACCTCGTACCGCGTCCTGGCGTAGCTGACGCCGGCCAGCAGCCGATTGGCGACGAACGTGTAGTCCGGATCCCCTCCGCCGGGGTGAGGCTCGAAAAATCTCCACGACTCCACCCGCGTCACGTTTCGCAGGATGGGTGTGAAGGCACTGTTCGACGCGGCAGGGGTCGGGCCGGGAGCCTGCGTCTGCGCGGACGCGTCCGGTACGCCGGTGCCGGTGATGGAGGCGAGACAGAGGACGGCGCCGGCAACCGAGCGATGCATGCCACGCATGAGGCAAGAGTAATGCCCCATCCTTTGGGCGACGCCCGTGGCCTGCGCCAGTGCTGACGGGCCATCGGCCGTTGGGGAATTTTGGCAGGGACCGGGCATTATTTCCTGTCACTCCCGGCGGCCGCGGCGGATTCGTCGCGTGCCCGCGCCCGTCTCCGGCGCCCGCAGGCGCGTGTTACTCTCACGACATGAAGGGAAAATACACCCGACTGACGCAGCCACTGGTCCGCGACAACGGCACGCTTCGCGAGGCGTCCTGGGACGAGGCGCTGGACCGTGCGGCGGGCGGCCTGACCCGCATCGTCGATGCGCACGGCCCGTGGAGCTTCGGGATGTTCAGCTGCTCGAAGGCCACCAACGAAGTGAACTACCTGGCGCAGAAGTTCACGCGCGGCGTCATCGGGAGCAATAACATAGACAGCTGCAACCGAACTTGACACGCGCCTAGCGTCGTCGGTCTGACGACAGTGTTCGGCGCGGGCGGCGGCACGAGCGCCTACGAGGAGATCGAGCACACCGACCTCATCGTCCTGTGGGGCTCGAACGCGCGCGAGACGCACCCGATCTTCTTCCACCACCTGCTGAAGGGGAAGCGGCGGGGGGCGCGGATGTATGCCATCGATCCGCGGCGGACGAGCTCCGCCGCCTGGGCCGACGTGTGGCTCGGGCTCGACGTCGGATCCGACATCGCACTGGCCAATGCGATCGGCCGCGAGATCATTGCCGCCGGGTTGTGCAATACCGCGTTCATCGAACGCGCGACGACCGGGTTCGAGACCTACAAGGCCGCGGTCGAGCCGTACACGCTCGAGTACGCCGAACGGATCACGACGGTACGCGCCCATGTGATCCGCGAGCTGGCGCACGCTTACGCGCGCGCGGATCGGGCGCAGGTCTGCTGGACGCTCGGCATCACCGAACACCACAACGCGGTGGACAACGTCCTGGCGATCATCAATCTTTCGCTGCTGACCGGGCACGTCGGGCGCTACGGGTCAGGCCTCGTGCCGCTGCGCGGGCAGAACAACGTCCAGGGGGGCGGCGACATGGGCGCCATCCCGAACAAGTTCGTCGGCGGTCAGGACGTCGAGGATCCGGTCGCGCATGCGAAGTTCGAGCGCGCCTACGGTGCCACGATCCCTCAGAAGAAGGGATGGCACCTGAGCCAGATGTTCGAGGCGATGGAACACGGGGAGCTGCGCGCGCTGTACGTCCTCGGCGAGAACCCGATGCAGTCGGAAGCCGACGCGCAAAAGGCCCGCCGGCTCCTCGAGGGGCTCGAGCTCCTCATCGTCCAGGACATCTTTCTGACGAAGACCGCGGAGGTCGCCGACGTCGTGTTCCCGGCGGGCGCGTCGTGGTGTGAATCAGAAGGGACCGTGACGAGCAGCGAGCGGCGCGTGCAGCGCGTCCGCAAGGCGCTCGAGCCGCCCGGCGACGCGCGCGACGACATGGACATCCTGTCGGACCTCGCCGAGCGGATGGGCCGCGGCTGGGGGAAGCCGACCGGCGAAGAGGTCTGGAACGAGCTCCGCGGTCTGTCGCCCTGGCATGCGGGCATGAGCTACGCGCGGCTCGAGGCGCTCGACGGCCTGCAGTGGCCGTGTCCGGACGACAACCATCCAGGCAGTCCGCTGCTGCACGATCGGCTCTGGCAGGATCCGGTCGGGGGGCCGCGCGCGCCATTCAGCCCCGTGGAATTCGCGCCGCCGGTGGACGCGCTGAGCCCGGAGTTCCCGATTCGCCTGACCACCGGTCGCCGCCTCGAGTCGTTCAACACCGGCGTGCAGACCGGGGGCTATACGTCGCCGCTGCGCCGCGGCGAGTCGCTGGACCTGCATCCGGAGGATGCGCGGCAACTGGATGTTGCCGAGGGGGAAGTCGTGCGCGTCGTCTCGCGCCGTGGGGCGATCGAGACCGCCGTGCGTCTCGACGAAGGCCTCAGACCCGGGCTGGCGTTCATGACGCTGCACTTTCCGGACGAAGTGGAAACCAACATTCTGACGATCGACGCCGTGGACCCGAAGTCGGGCACCGCGGAGTTCAAGGCCGCGGCGATCCGCGTAGAGAAGCTGCCGTCCGCGGCGGCGGATCCTCGCGACCGCACCCTCGTCGAGGCGGGGACGCGCTGACGTGGACCTGCACCTGATCCCCGGCGCCAAGGCGTCGGACGCCGAACGGGAAGCGATCGACGCCGCCATCGCGACAACGCCGCCTGCACGGCACCTGCTGCTGCCTGCGCTCCATGCCGCGCAGTCGCGCATGGGCTACATCAGCGAAGGGGCGCTCAATCATATTTGCGGACGCCTCGACGTGCCGCCGGCTGACGCGTACGGCGTCGCCTCGTTCTACGCGATGTTCGCGTTGTCGCCGCGGGCGCCGACGGTCGTTCACGTGTGCGATGACATCGCCTGCCGGACGGCCGGCGCCGAGGCCACCTGCCAGGCGCTCGAGGCGCAGCTCGGCAAACCCGGTCACGCCGCGACCGCCGGTGCCGTCACCTGGGTACGCAGCCCGTGTCTTGGCCTCTGCGAACACGCACCGGCCGCCCTCGTGCAGACCGCCGGCGACGCGCCAACGGACTATGACGTGGCCCCCGCCACGCTCGACGGGATCCTCGCGGTCATGACCCAGCCCGGTCATCAGCCGCCCGGTCGGGTCCCTTCCGCGCCACAGACGCGCGAGCCGCGAGCACCGGGGTTGCGACTGCTCCGGCGGATCGGCGTTGCCGATCCTGAGAGCCTCGACGATTACCGCGCGCACGGCGGCTACACGGCGCTGCGGCGCGCGCTGTCGATGGGACCGGAGGCGGTGCTCCGCGAGGTGACGGATTCGAAGCTGGTGGGCCGCGGCGGCGCGGCCTTTCCGACCGGACGCAAGTGGGAGGCCGTGGCGCGCTCGCCCGTGCGCCCGCACTATCTCGTCTGCAACGCGGACGAATCCGAGCCCGGGACGTTCAAGGATCGCGTGCTGATGGAGGAGGATCCCTTCGCCCTCGTCGAAGCCATGACGATCGCCGGCGTGGCGACCGGCTGCGAGTGGGGGTTCCTGTATATCCGCGGCGAGTACCCGCTGGCGACCGCTCGGCTGCGAGGCGCCATCGCGCAGGCCCGCAAACGAGGACTGCTCGGCGACGATGTGATGGGTGAGGGGGTGCGGTTCGACATCGAGCTGCGCCGCGGCGCCGGCGCCTACATCTGCGGCGAGGAGACGGCGTTGTTCAACTCGATCGAGGGGCTGCGCGGCGAGCCGCGGAACAAGCCGCCGTTCCCGGTGGTGTCCGGGCTCTTTCACAAGCCGACCGTGGTAAACAACGTCGAGACGCTCGTGAACGTCCTCGACGTCATCATGGCCGGCGGACCGGCGTATGCGGCGACCGGCACGAGCACTTCCGCAGGGACGAAGCTGTTCTGCGTCTCCGGCTGCTCGGCGCGCCCCGGCCTCTACGAGGCGCCGTTCGGGATCACCTTGCGCGAGCTGATCGACCTCGCCGGCGGCGTGCGCGACGGACGGCCGCTTCAGATGGTGCTGCTCGGCGGCGCCGCAGGCGTGTTCGTCACGCCGCAGGAGCTCGACATGCCGCTCACCTTCGAGGGCACCCGTGCGGCCAACGCCACGCTGGGGTCCGGAGTGATCATGCTGTTCGACGACACGATCGACCTGGGGGACACGCTCCTCCGGATCGCCACCTTCTTCCGTGACGAATCGTGCGGCCAGTGCGTGCCCTGCCGCATCGGGACGATCCGGCAGGAGGAAGCGCTGCACCGGCTGGTCTCGGCGAAAGGCCAGGCGGGAATCGACACGGAAGTGGCCCTGATCAACGAGGTGGCGCAGGTGATGCGGGATGCGTCGATCTGCGGCCTGGGACAGACGGCGGCCAGCGCCGTCCAGAGCGCCCTGCGCAAGTTTCCGCCTGTTGCGCCGAGGGCGTCACGATGACGCCCGCGATCCCCGTGCCGCTCGTGCGCGAGGTCGAGGTCACGATCGACGGCCGTGCCGTGCGCGTCCTCGAGGGCACGACGATCCTGCAGGCCTGCAAGTCGATCGGGATCGAGACGCCGACGCTGTGTTATCTCGAGTCGCTGACACCGGTGAACGTCTGCCGCGTTTGCGTCGTCGAGGTCGAAGGCTCGCGCGTGCTCGTCCCTGCCTGCTCGCGCCCCGTAGAAGCCGGCATGGTCATCCACACGGATTCCGAGCGCGTCCGCGTGAGCCGTCGTCTTGTGTTCGAGCTGCTCGGATCCTCGGTCGATCTCTCGCTTGCCACGCCGCAGTTCCGCGAAGACATGGCGCGCTACGGCGCGGACCCCGCGCGGTTCGACGGCGGCCACAAGGCGACCGTGGCGCAGCCGGTCAAGATCGACAACAACCTGTACGTCCGCGATTATTCGAAGTGCGTGCTCTGCTACAAGTGCGTCGAAGCGTGCGGCACCGACGCGCAGAACACCTTTGCGATCGCGGTGGCGGGGCGTGGCTTCGGCGCCGGCATCGCGACGGAGTTCGACACGCCGCTGCCCGAATCGGCCTGCGTGTACTGCGGCAACTGCATCGGCGTGTGTCCAACCGGTGCGCTCATGTTCAAGTCGGAGTACGACATGCGCCAGGACGGCACGTGGGACGAGTCGAAGCAGACCGTGACCGATACCATCTGCCCGTACTGCGGCGTCGGCTGCACGCTCGAGCTGCACGTGCAGGACAACAACATCGTCCGGGTCATGTCCCCGATGGACCACGACGTCACGAGCGGGCATCTGTGTATCAAGGGACGTTTCGGATGGCAATTCGTCCAGAATCGTTCCGAACCGGGATCCTGAACTATCCTTGACGGGCAACGTAGGAGCATCGTGTGTTCGAGTCAGATATCGAGATCGCCCAGAAAGCCACCCTCACCCGCGCCACCGCCATCGCCGCCGGCATCGGTATTCCCGAAGAGAGCCTCGAACCCTACGGCCACTACAAGGCCAAGGTCTCGCTCGACTTCATCGAGAGCCTGAAGCGCCGGCCTGACGGGAAGCTGATTCTCGTCACCGCGATCAGTCCGACGCCGGCGGGGGAGGGCAAGACGACGACGACCGTCGGTCTCGGCGACGCCTTCAACCGGATCGGCCGGAAGGCGATCATCTGCCTGCGCGAGCCCTGTCTGGGTCCGGTGTTCGGCATGAAGGGTGGAGCGGCCGGCGGCGGCCACGCCCAGGTCGTCCCCATGGAGGACATCAACCTCCATTTCACCGGCGACTTCTCGGCCATCGCGCTCGCCAACAACCTGCTGGCCGCGATGCTCGACAACCACATCCATCACGGCAACGCGCTGGGGATCGACGTCCGGCGGATCCAGTGGCGGCGTGTCGTGGACATGAACGACCGCGCGCTGCGGTCGATCGTCGGTTCGCTGGGGGGCACCGGCAACGGGTATCCGCGGCAGGACGGCTTCGACATCGTGGTCGCCTCGGAAGTCATGGCGATCTTCTGCCTGGCCACGTCGCTCGAGGACCTGAAAACGCGCCTCGGCAACATTGTCGTCGGCTACACGCGCGACCAGAAGCCGGTGCGCGCCAGCGATCTCAAGGCGCACGGCGCGATGACGGTGCTGCTCAAGGACGCGTTCAAGCCGAACCTCGTGCAGACGCTCGAGAACAACCCGGCGTTCGTGCACGGTGGACCGTTCGCCAACATCGCCCACGGCTGCAACTCCGTGATCGCGACCTCCACGGCCCTGAAACTGGCCGACTTCGTGATCACCGAGGCCGGGTTCGGCGCCGACCTCGGCGCCGAGAAATTCGTGGACATCAAGTGCCGCAAGTCGGGGCTGCGGCCCGATGCCTGCGTGCTCGTCGCCACGATCCGCGCGCTGAAGTACCACGGCGGGGTGGACAAGGCGGACCTCGGCCGCGAGGATCTGCCGGCGCTCGAAAAGGGCTTCGTGAACCTCCAGCAGCACCTGCAGAACATCCGCGTCCACTTCGGTCTGCCGTGCGTCGTGGCGATCAACCGCTTCACCGCCGACACCGACGCGGAGATCGCTCTGCTGCGCAAGCTGATGGCGCCGACCGGCGTGCCGATCGCGCTGGCGACCCACTGGGCGGATGGCGGCGCCGGTGCGGAGGACCTCGCGCGCGCGGTGGTGGAGATCATCGAGCGGGATGAGAACCAGTTCCGCTTCGTCTATGACGACGCGCTGCCGCTGTGGGAGAAGATGCGGGCGATCGCGACCAGCATCTACGGTGCCGCGGACATCACGGCGGACGCCGCCGTCCGCACCCAGGTCGCGCGGCTGCAGGCGGACGGCTACGGCCGTTACCCGGTGTGTGTCGCCAAGACGCAGTACTCGTTTTCCACCGACGCGAAACTGCGCGGCGCCCCGTCCGGGCACATCGTCAACGTGCGCGAAGTGCGGCTGGCCGCCGGCGCCGAGTTCGTCGTGATGATCTGCGGCGACATCATGACGATGCCGGGCCTGCCGAAGATCCCGGCGGCCGAGCGCATCGACCTGGGGCCGGACGGGAAGGTCGTCGGCCTGTTCTGATCCGGCGCTTATTCCCAGTACCACACGATCAGGACGCCATTCCCGCCGCGGCCGGAGAGGTCGTTGCCCCCAGACGCGCCGACGGAGATGTTGATGACGTTCTTCCGGCCCTTGGTTGTGGCGAAGTCCTCGGTCTCTTTGCACAGATCCTCCCAGCTCCGGGTGGAGCTTTCGAAGATGCGGTGGTGGACTCTCATGCCAGCACCGGGCTTGATCGTTTCATCGCGTTTCCACATGAGCCTCTCCGTCGGAAGAAGGTTGGTCGCAGGAGTGTGATGGAAAACTGCCCAGCCAGAACGCGATTTCACAAAACCACCGTCACCAAGACGAGGTTCCTTCCGCCGAGGTTGATGCCATATCTGGTATGATGGCCCGGTGCGGTGGCGCGTCGAGACTCTGAGCGCAACCGTCGATGCCGAGCTGGCCGAGCTGCCGCCAGA
>JBBECO010000011.1:0-8655 GCA_040881785.1 Vicinamibacterales bacterium | reverse complement strand
TTGCTCATGTCGAGCGTCGCGAGATTCGGATCGAACAGGAACCGGATGTCCTTGCTCAGGAGCGGATCGTTCTCCACCGACGCGCCGCCGGCACTGCGGATCGGCGCGATCGCGATCACCTGCTCCCTGAAAAGGCCCGCCTTCTCGATGGCATCGAGCGCCTGCCCGCGCAGGAAGTGACTCGCATCCGGCGGATCCTTGATCAGGTCGCTGCCATAGGCGAGGACAGCGGACTGATAGATGCCGCCGAAACTGCCCGCCGCGTCGATCGCTCCAGAGAAAAACGCGCGGTTCTCCGGCAGGTTCGACAGGTGCACGTTCGCCAGCTCCGCCTTCGTGTCGTCACGCGACCACTTGAACGCGCGAGCGATGACGTCGAGCTGCGTATCGGGCCGGTCGCGCACCATGCGGTTGCCTTCGAGCAGCCCCTGCACGAGCCCCTCGACGACCTTTGGATTCTGCTCGGCGAAGCCGCGGTGCAGGATCAGCACGTCCGCGATGATCAGCAGGTTGCGGTTCGTCGTCAGCACGTGCGCCTGGCCACCGCTGCCGTCAACGACCTCCGATACCTTGGGTTCCCAGGTCACGGCGCCGGCCAGCCGGTTCTTGCCGGACTTCAGGTCTGCCGCGAAGAGGTCGCCGGCGGTGAAGCCGTCCTCCGTGTAGACCAGGTTCAGACGATCGGGATGCGGCGTCGCCTCGAGGCTGCCGAGCGTGTGGATCGGTAGCCCCGCTTCCTGCGCCAGGTAGCGGATGAAGAAGTCCACCTCGGTGAACTGCGCCGCGGCGATGGTCTGCCCTTTCAGCTGGTTGATCCGCTTGATCTCGTTCCGCACGATGACGCCATCGGCGCCGCGCGAAAAACCAATCTGCGCGGGCACGACCGCGTGGAGCTGCCGTCCGTACGCCGCGAGCACGTCCACCGTCGTCACCGAGCCGGCGATCTTGCCTTCATTCAGCTCCGACCAGCTCTCGTCTTCGCTGATCGTCAGCTTCACCTTGAAGCCATGGTTCTTGAAGAAGAGTGAGTTCTCGCTCGGCTCCATGCCGCCGTTGGCGGCGATCAGCCCGGCGTATCCGGCGTATTCGCTGATTTCGATCGGGACGATGTTGTCTTTGTAGTTGAAAGGCGCGGCCGGCGAGAGCCGCGGCACTTCCACCTGCACCTCGCTGATCGCGGGCTCCTCGCCCCCCTCGGCCTCCTCGCCAGCCGGAGGGGTGCCACCGCCGTCGCGCATGAGCATGAACGCGCCGAGCGCGACCAGCCCGATGACGAGCAGAAACGAAATGGCCTTCCCGAGCACGGTGAAGCGCGGACTGTCGCTCATTCCTGTGGTCCAATCTCCCTGGCCGCAGAGGGCGTCTGACTTTCAGCGGCCGGCGTCGCCTGGATCCCCTGGCTGGCGAGGAACTCGGCGAGCGCCACCTGCTCGAGCGCCTGGCGCTCGCTTTCCTTCTCCCGGACCTTGTCCATGTCCACCATGTCGCGCGCGACCCGCGCCTTGCCGGCGGAGACTTCGTACCGCTTCTCGAGGATGTCTTCGACGGTCTTCATGGTGTCGCCGAGGTCGCCGACCTTGAAGGCGACGTTCGAGAGCGCCGCGGCCGCCTCGGCCTGCGCCTCCTTGATCTTCACCTGCGAGAGCTGCTTCTCGACCCGGCGGACCTTGTCTTCGAACTCCCGCTGCGCGAGCTTCGCCTGGCGCAGGTTGGCGTCGTAGGCTTCCTCGGTCTCCTTCAGCTCGATCGTGTCGGTCCCGAGGTCGTTCTTCAGTTCCTGCAGCTCGCGCGCGAGGGAACCGGCCAGCTCCATGTTCCCGGCGCGGTGGTTGGCGAGGATGCGGCGTTCCAGCTCCTGCGCGCGGGCGGCCTTCATCTTGACCTGCCCCTTCAACCGCTCGGCGACCCCGGCCATCCGCGCCAGCGCCAGGTTGTACTGGACCATCTTCGTGCGGAAGTCCGACCGTGCGGCTTCCATGAGGGCCTCGGGATTGGCTTCTTCGAGGCCGCTGATGAAGAGGCCGAGGAATCCGCGGAACAGACGGCCGATGCGGGACAACATGTCGTCTCCTTTGAAGGCAGGGCATAAAGCCCTGCGCTACACTGTGCGCCTTCGGGTTACACGAACCGGCGAAGCGCGTCGATCTGGGTCTCGAGCTCTTCCGGCGTCAGCGCGCGGAAGCGCTCCGGCAGAAACCGGGCGTCGGTGCATTCCTTCACGGCGATCAGATCCATGTATTCGAGCTTCCGGGTGTGCGGGCTGGGCCGCACCTCCGTGAGAACGTCGGCAAGGATCTCACGAATCGGCCGCCGTGGCTCGTCGCTCAACTCGTGCAGTCTCAGGGCTCTGACGAGGACCCCTTCGAGCTCGTTCCCCCCCAGCGCCGTCCCATCGGCGAACGGCGGTAGATCCCCGGCAGCCAGCGGAAACTTGAGCTTTTTGGCGATCGCCAGGAGCAGCGCCGCCTGTTCCTCGGGCGTCTGCGGCGCGAACAGCGGGATGTGGACGTCGAGCCGCCCCTGGCGCTTGAGATCCACTTCCAGCAGGTCGGGACGCGACGTCGCAAACACCCAGATGATCTTCCCGCGGTTGCGGGTGTCGGACATCTCCTTGGCGAGCATCCCGTAGACGCGCCCGGACAAGCCGCTGTCGCTGTCGCCGCCGCCGCGCTTGCCCGCCGCCTGGTCCGCTTCGTCCACGAACACCACGACCTGCCCGACCGCCCGCAGGACGGCGAAGATCTTCTCGAGATTCGATTCGGTCGCCCCCACCCACCGGTCGCGGAAGTTCTTGAGGACGACGCACGGGATCCCGATCTCCCCCGCCCAGCACTGGACGATGAAGGTCTTGCCGGTGCCGATCCGCCCGGCGATGAGATACCCCATGGGGAGCGCGCGCAGCGCGCCGCGTTTCAGCAGCGCCGTGTCTTCCCGCAGCCAGGCTTTCACGGCATCGTGCCCCGCGACGTTATCGAGCGTGAACGGCGACTCGATGAACTCCAGCAGCCCCTGGCACTCGCGCTCGATCAGGTCCTTCTTGATCTTCGACAGCCACGCCGCGGTGATCGCCTTGTCGGTCCGCAGCGCGAGGCTGATGGTGGTCCGCGCGCCGACGCGGCTCAGACCCGTGAGGCGTGCGCCCAGCGTCTCGAAGGGCACCTCCGTCTTCGACGGCAGCTCCGGAAACTGCGTCGTCGCCAGCACCTGCACGTAGGCGCTCATCTCGGCTTCGTCGGGGAGCGGCACGTGCAGCGACGCCGCGTGCGGATTCTCGACGACCAGCTCGTTGAGATCGTGCAGCCCTTCGCTCACCAGCACGGTGACGATGTTGGCCTGGGTGATGGCGGGATCGTTGGCCCAGCCGAGCACCTTCACGGTGTTGGCCGCAAAGCCGCCGCCCAGCTGGAGCGCGTCGCCGCGGGGCACGACGAACTCGGCGAACTCGATGACGACGGCAATGCGCTTCGCGAGTCGGGGCTCGGGGCTCGGGGTTCGGGACTCGGGGCTCGGGGCACTCAGCCGCAGCGCCTGGAGGTTGATCGTCCGCAGCAGGTACCGGTCGATCAGCTCCAGCGCGGACCCGGGCTCGCGCAGCAGCGACTGGAGATTGCCCTCGCGGCCGAGCGCCTGCTCCAGCCAGCCGCCCCAGTCCTCCCCGCCGCGCGTGGCCCGCACGCCGCGGCTGCGGTCGTAGCGCAACACGACGTCGTAGGTCGGGAACATGACCTCGTCCAGGAACGTGGGCAGAGAGAGGAGCTTCCCGCCGTGCGGGATGACATCGAACACGTTGCCGTGGATGAGGAACTGCGCCGCGGATCCGGAGCGGAACAGATCGCGCATCTCGACGGCCCAGCGCGGCAGCTCGGTCACTCGGTCTCCTTGGCGCGTGCGTCATGGGTGAGCGGGGGCGGTTCGGTCAGCAGGTCGTCCATCGCGCCGTAGACCGTCTGCTGATCGCGGATCCACTGCCCGGTGCCGCCGAGTGTCGCGGTGATCTCGTCGATCCGCCGCGAGAGGATCTCGGGGTCGGTCGAGAGCGCGGCCTGCTCGCGGATCAGCTCGACCTGCTCCTCGATCCGCGCGAGCTCGGCGTCGATGAAGGCCAGCTTCCGGTCGGCCTCGGCGCGCTGCTGGATGCGCTGGCCCAGGATCTCGAGCTGGCCTTCGAGGCTGCGCCGCAGATCCGCCGCGGCGTGCTCGTCGCGGGCCTGGCGTTCGAGCGAGCGCCGGCGCTGCTCGAGCCCGTCATCCCCTTCGCCCTGTCCGAGGACGCGCAGGATCGTGCCGCGCGCGACGAGCAGGCGCAGGAACATCCACGACAGGCGCCCGAGGCTGTCGGCCTGCATTTCGATGCCGTGCGGCGAATCGGCGCCGCCGTGGGTCTGGAGCTCGATGATCGACGCGCAGCGCTCGGCGAGGGCCGCGTAGCGCCCGCGGTCCTCGTGATTCAACCGTCCGAGGAGCCGGTTGATCCGCTCGTTCCATTCGCCTCGGGCCGCCGACAGCGGACGCGAGGTGACGGCGCGCTGAAAGCGCTGGTTGGTGGCCAGCGTGAGGAGATACCCGAGCTCGAGACCGGCCCCGAGCACCCAGAAGCCGGGATTCGCGATCCCGAGCAGACCCATCGCGGCCAGCCCCACCCAGTTGGGGGCGACGAACATGCCCCACGGCCGCGCGTTGAACGCGGCGGCGACATAGGTCAGGAATCCGGGCTTCTGCGCCATCGAGTGCCGACAATTGTGGCCGACCCGGGCCGCAGCCGCAACACAGGCCACGGTTCAACACAGCCTGCCTCGCCGAAGCCGGGAGAGTGCAGTCCGGCGAAGGCGGGGTTCAACACGGTTTTGAAGGCCACGGTGCAACACGGTTCAACACGGTTCAATACGGTTTTCAGACCAAGGTCAGATGGGTTGGGCGCCAGCTTGATCTAAGCTGTCGTCGATGCGACTCTCCGGCGCGCGCCTCTGGCAGGCGCTCGCACTCGGCTGCTGCGCCGGCTTCCTGGCCCTGGTCGCCCGCCACTACGACCCGCCGCATGGTTTCACGTCGCTGCTGGCGCTGGCCGAGGACGATCACGGCTGGGAAACGCCGACGCTCCAGGCGATCCCCCACGCGCACAATCCCGGACGCGCCGCCTACGACGGCGGTTACTACGCGCAGCTGGCGCTGACGCCGCTGCTCCGCGATCCGGCGATCGACCGCGCGATGGACAATCCCGCCTATCGCGCGCGTCGGATCCTCTTCAGCTGGACGGCCTGGGCCGCGGGCCTGGGCAAGCCCACATGGGTGCTGCACGCCTACGCCGTCCAGCACATCGTCCTGTGGCTGGTGCTCGCGTGGGTGATGACGTGGTGGCTGCCGCCGGTGACGCCGCGCCTGTTCGCACTGTGGGCGGCGGTGATGTTCAGCCACGGCATGCTCGCCTCGGTGCGCCTCGCGCTGCTCGACGGACCGAGCATGCTGCTGCTCGCGCTCGGCGTCGCGGCCTCGGAACGCTCGCGCACCTGGCTCTCGGCGTTCATCTTCGGTGCGGCGGGACTCGGACGCGAGACGAACATGTTTGGCGCCATCGCGCTGCCGTGGCCATCGGGATGGAAAGGGTGGCTCCGACTGGCGGGCGCGGGCATCCTCGTCGCGCTGCCGCTCCTCGTCTGGCAGGACTACGTGTGGTCGATCTATCGGGGATCGAGCGCGTCAGCCGGCATCGATCACATCACGCCGCCCCTCGCCGCCTACGCGAAGCAGTGGAACGCCGCCCTCGGGGCCATCCGCAACGGCTTCTGGCCGTTCGCAGGCCCCACCCTGCTGATCGTCATCGCGTTGTCTGCGCAGGCCGCGTATCTCGCCTGGACGCGGGCATGGCGGGAGCCCTGGTGGCGCCTGGCCGCCGTCTTTGCCGTGCTGATGCTCGTGGTCGACTACGTCGTGTGGCAAGGCACCCCTGGCGCCATCACCCGCGTCGTGCTCCCACTGACCTTCGGCTTCAACGTACTGCTGAGACACACCACCCGCGGCTTCTGGATCTGGTTCGCGATCGGCAACCTGCACCTGGTGGCGGCGGCCAGCGTCCTCTGACAGTCAACCTTGACACCGGCATCTGCGTCTAAGGACCCATGCGCGATGATCTGAAGGCTGCGTTCCGCTCGCTACGGTCCTCGAAGACGTTCACCGCCGTGGCGCTGATCGTGCTGGTGCTCGGCATCGGCGCCAGCACGGCGATCTTCTCCGTCGTTGACGCCGTGGTGCTTCGCGGACTGCCGTTCGACGAGCACGACCGGCTCGTGGCCGTCGGCGAGCGGCGGACACCCGGGTCCACGCCATCGCCCGCCCGCGACCCGCAGCAGCTCGGGTCCATCGCGCCGCAGAACTACGTGGACTGGGCCGCGCAGCAACAGGTCTTCGAGTCGATGGCGGCCATCGCCACGCGGAACGTGACGCTCCGCGAGCCCGGAGCCGAACCGGAGGATCTCAGGGGGCAGGAAGTCACCGCGGAGTTCTTCGACGTCCTTCGCGTGCGCCCGGCGATGGGTCGCACCTTCGCCGCCGGGCACGAGGTCGAGGGGCGCCACCACGTGGTCGTCCTGAGCGACGGGCTGTGGCGGCGCCGGTTCGGCGCGGATCCCGCGACGCTCGGCCGGACCATTCCGCTGCAGGGGGGCAGCTACGAGGTGATCGGCGTCATGCCGGCCGACTTCGCGTATCCCGTCAGCGTCACGGCGCCCACCGAGCTCTGGATCCCCTACGTCGTGCCGTCCGATGAGCGCGTGCGCGATCCGAACAACTACAGCTTCTACCTGCACAGCATCGCGCGGCTGAAACCGGGCGTGACGCTGCGCCAGGCGCAGGCCCAGATGGACCAGGTCGCCGCCGCGCTCCAGCAGGCGCACCCGGTGTGGAACAAGGACCGGCTGATCGGCGTCCGCCCGCTCCGGGATCACCTCGTCGGCGCCTCCACGAAATCCTGGATGCTCATGCTGCTCGGCGCGGTCGGGATCGTGCTGCTGATCGCCTGCGCGAACGTCGCGAACCTGCTGCTCGCGCGCGCGACCACACGCGAGCGCGAAGTGGGCATCCGCGCGGCGCTCGGCGCGGGGCGCTGGCGTCTCGTCCGGCAGCTGATGGTCGAGAGCCTCGTGCTGTCGGCGACCGGAACGGTCCTGTCGGTGGTGGTCGCCTGGTGGGCCGTCGAGGTCCTGCGGACGTCGATGCCCGAGGGCGTGCCCCGCATCGCCGCCATCGCGCTCGACCTGCGGGTCCTCGCCGCGGCCGGCGGCCTGGCGATCCTCACGGGGATCCTCTTCGGTGTCGTCCCGGCCCTGCAGCTCTCGAAGCCGGACCTCACGCAGGCGCTCAAGGACGGCGCACGCGGAACGGTCGGCTCCGGCCGCCAGCGCCTTCGCGGCGCGCTGGTCGTCGCCGAGGTCGCCCTCGCCGTCGTCCTGCTGGTGGGGGCGGCGCTCTTCATCGGCAGCTTCGTGACGCTGATGCGGATCGATCCGGGGTTCCGGACCGACAGCGTGCTGACGGCGCGGCTGATGCCCCCGTTCCCGCCCGGCCAGCGGGCGCCGGACAACAGCGCGGCCTACATGCAGATCCTCGACCGTGTCAGCCAGCTGCCTGGTGTCGTGCACGCCTCGATGATCTCCGGCGGCATTCCGCTGAGCGGCACCATGAGCTCGACGTCGGTCACGATTCCCGGCAAGACCATCGAGAACGATCGCACCGGCGTCAGCTTTCGCAGGGTGAGCGCCGACTATCACCGGGCCATGGGGATCCCGCTGCGCAGCGGACGGCATTTCGAACCCGCCGATCGCGCCGGCGCGCCGAACGTCGTCATGGTCAGCGAGGCCTTCGCCAGGCAGTACTTTCCCGGCGAGGATCCGCTCGGACGGACGATCAACACGTACAGTGCCGACCGTACGATCGTCGGCGTCGTGGGCGACGTGCAGCAGACCAGCCTGGAGGTCGAGCCGATCACCGAGGTGTACGCGCCGATCCCGCAGGTCCACACCGCCTACGCGGATCTCGTCATCAAGACCAGCGAACATCCGTACGATGTACTCCCGGGTGTGAAGGCCGCCGTCCTCGCCGTCCTGCCCGACGTGCCGCTGCGCACGGTTCGGACGATGGAGGAGTTGTATGGGACGCGGGTGGCGCAGCGGAAGCTGAACATGCTGCTGCTCGGACTGTTCGGCGTGCTGGGCCTGGTCATTTCCGCGGTGGGCATTTACGGCGTGATGGCCTACATGGTGGCGCAGCGCACGCGGGAAATCGGCGTGCGCATGGCGCTCGGGGCCACCCGGGCGCGCGTGCTCGGGATGGTGTTGAAGAGTGCCGCCGTGCTCGTCGCGATCGGCCTGGTGATTGGCGGCGCCAGCGCCTGGTATGTGAGCCGGACGGCGACGACGTTCCTGTTCCGGCTCGACGCGAACGATCCGCGTGCGTACGGCGTGGCGATCGCGGTACTCGCGTGCGCGGCGCTGATCGCCAGCGCCATTCCCGCCCGCCGCGCGGCGAGCGTCGACCCCATGGAGGCGCTTCGCACGGAGTAATGCCGGCCGGCCGTGTACTCTAGAGGGGAATGCCCCTCGACGGAAAAAAACTCGGCCTCGCCGCCATCGTCTTCTTCACGATCAAGGGCCTGCTCTGGCTCAT
>JBBECO010000010.1:0-1471 GCA_040881785.1 Vicinamibacterales bacterium | reverse complement strand
GCTAGTGGATCGTCGAGACGGCCGCGGGGCGGACGTGGCGGACTTCGCGGATCCTGGTGGTCAGCACGCGATTGGTGAACTCGAGGCACATGCCGGGCGCCGCGACCATGCGCGTCAGCAGGGCGCTCCCGCCCCAGGTGCAGCCGGCGATGCGCACGCGCTCGCCCGACCCCGCATGCCGCGCGAACCATCCGCCCGCGGCGTCGAATGTGCCGTCGCCGTTGACGCGTAACGAGTAGGTGGAGTTCCGGGTGCGGATGATGACGAGGTCGCCCGGCTCGAGGTCCTCTTCCCGAATGCCGTCCATCGACTCCGCAACGGCCGCCATGCGGTCGAGGCTGAGCGCCGCTACGGCCTCCGCGATCGGATGGACGTCAGGCATGGCTCATGTTAACCACAAAATCGTAACCGGTCACCTGTACAAATTCGTAACTGACTTTTCTGTTGTGGTCGCGAAATAGCTCGGCCATAATGCCCTCCGGCTCCCTTGGCACCGGTCCGGTACGGGGCTCGACTGCCCGCCTCTCTGGTGCGACGTCATCGCTTCACGGTTTCGTCATGGCGCGCATCTTACCCTCACGCGCACGCGTTTTCTGACCGTCAGCCCGGAGATTTGTATGGCGACATCCGCCCGCACAGAGATGGGTCCAGCCCGCTTCGTCGTCGGTATCCTCGCCTGCATGGCCCTTGCCTTCGGCGTATCGTCAACTGGGACGGGAGCCCAGCAGATGACGTCGGGCAGGAACGTCAACGTGGCCGGCGGACCGACGAAGATCGTGAAGGGCGTGCCGGTGATGGGCGATCCGTATCTGCAGCGGCAGAACGAGCCATCGATGGCGTGCAGCTCGCGGAATCCCCTGAACTGTCTCGCGGGGGCGAATGACTATCGGCGTCTGAATTTCCCCGGCGTCGAGGACGGCAAGGTGACCGGCGACGCATGGCTCGGGACGTTCTGGACTCGCGATGGCGGCAACACGTGGCGCAGCACGCTGCTGCCCGGCTATTTCGAGGACACCAGCCCCCTCGGCGGGATCTCACCCGCAAACCCCTACGAAGCGGCGGCCGATCCCATCGTGCGGCCCGGCACCAATGGACTCTTTTATTACAGCGGTATCGCGTTCAACCGCGGCGCCATTACCGAGAAGAGTGCCGGCATCGAGGGCAAGGACGGCGTGATGTTCGTCGCGCGCTTCATCGACGACAACAACACCCAGACGCTCGACACGCCGTTCCGCTATCTCGGCGCCTCCCCTGTCGCGTTCAGCAACAGCGCCCGCTTCCTCGACAAGCCGGGCATGGCGGTTGACATCCCGCGCGCCGGGAGCGCCACCTGCACCATCCCCGCGAGCGACGACGTGCCGATGCAGAGCTTCCCGGGCGGACATGTCTATGTGGTGTACGCAGCCTTCATGGGGGAGGACAACCCGCACACGAAGATCACGTTCCATCGCTCGACCGACTGCGGCGAGAC
>JBBECO010000009.1:0-8698 GCA_040881785.1 Vicinamibacterales bacterium | reverse complement strand
CGGAGCCCGTCATGTTCGGATTCGACCAGCAGCCGCCGCACGTGCGCGCCCATGATCTGATCCTACGCCGCTTTGGCGCGTTTCGCGTCCGCCTTCGGGGGCGGCGCCTGACGCCACGACAGCACGACGAGCATGATGATGCTCAGCGGCACGAGGATGACCGACACGAACTGCGAGGTCGAGAGATCCCCGACCATCCCGCGTGCGTCGCCCCGGTACATCTCGATGATGAACCGCGTGATGCCGTAGACGAGCATGTAGCCCCAGAACGTCCGGCCGGGGAACGGTCGGCCCTTGCGCTCGAACAGCAGCAACAGGCCGAGGATGATCAGTTCGGCCCCCGCCTCGTACAACTGCGTCGGGTGGAGCGGGATATTGAGCGGGGTGCCGACGTTCTGCGCGGCGTACTCGCTGCGGAACGTGACCGCCCAGGGAACGTCCGTTGACCGGCCGAAGCAGCAGCCGGCGAAGAAGCAGCCCATCCGCCCGATGACGTGCCCCAGCGCGATCCCTGGGGCAAAGGCGTCGGCGACGCTCCACACGTGCAGCCGATGGCGGCGGAGATACCAGATCGCGACCGCGACGGCCGCGATCAGCCCGCCGTAGAAGACGCCGCCGGAACGCATGAGTGTGTACAGCTCGCGCGGATTCTGGCGGAAGGTGTCGAACTCGACGATCAGCAGCAGGAGCTTCGCGCCGACCAGGGCGCTGATGATGATCCAGATGCCGAGGTCCATCACCCGGTTCGCGTCGAGGCCGCGCGCCCGGGCGCGCATCAGCGCGAACTGCAGGCCCAGCAGATACGCGGCGGCCAGCAGCACGCCGTAGGTGTAGACGGGAAAGCCGCCGATCTCAAACAGTATGGGATGCATGTCGTCGTCCGAAGCCAAAGACGTCGAGGATCACCAGGACCGCCCCGACCGAGATCGCGGCGTCCGCCACGTTGAACGCCCAGAAGTGGATGCCGTGGCGGTAGACGTCCACGAAATCCACGACGTGGCCGGCGACCGCGCGGTCGATGAGGTTGCCGAAGGCGCCGCCGAGAATGAGCGCCAGTCCGAGCCGCGCCAGCCGGTCCTGGAACCCGAGCTGCGTCCCGTAGGCCGCGATGGCGACGAGCGCCAGCCCGGCGATGGCAATCATGACGAAGGGCTTGTACGGGAAATCGACGTTGTTCAGCAGGCCGAACGCCGCGCCGGTGTTCTGCACGTGGACGAGGTCGAGCCAGCCCGGGATGATCGTCCGGCTCTCGCCGAGCGACAGGTTGGCGCGCACGAGCGCCTTCGTGACCTGGTCGGCGATCACGATCAGCGTCATCAGCCCCAGTTCGAAGGGGCGCGCGAACAGCTCGCGCCGTGCGGGTGCCGGCAGGGCGGCAGGTGCGTCGGCCGGCGGAGCGGCAGGACCGTCAGGCAGCATCAGCGCGTCACCGTATCCTCACTGGGCGTCACGGGGCGGTTCACGAACCGCCCCTACTTGCGGCCGTGCAGCGGTCGCACAGCCCGGTGTCCGGGGCGGTGGCCCGCACGATTCGCCAGCAACGCGGACATTTGTCCCCTTCCGCTTTTTCCACCTCGACCTCGACGGCGCCGTCCGTCGAGGGTGTCGTGTCGAAGACCACCTCGGAGACGATGAACAGCATGGCGAGGTCGTCGCGGACCGATGCGAGCAGCGCGGCCGTGGGGCCGCCCGCCCGCAGCGTGACCCGGGCGCCGAGTGACGTGCCGATGGTCTTGTCCTGCCGCTTGAGCTCGAGCGCGGCGTTGACGGTGTTGCGAACGTCGATGAGCTGTTCCCATCGTTCCACGAGCGCGCCGTCCCGCCACCGCGCGAGATCGGCCGCGGCAGGAAACTCGGCCATGTGGACGGACGGCTCGCGGTCACCGGGGAGATGCGTCCACATCTCTTCGGTGGTCACCGGCAGGATCGGCGCGAGCAGGCGCGCGAGACCGTCCGCCATGATGTACATCGCGGTCTGTGCCGAGCGGCGCTCCCGGGAGCCGGCCGCGAACGTGTAGAGACGGTCCTTCGACACGTCGGCGTAGAACGCCGACAGATCCACCGTCGTCAACTGGTTCAGGCGCTGGAAGATGCCCGGGAAGTCGTAACGGTCGTAGGCGGCCAGGACCGCCTGGGCGACCTCCGCGTAGCGCGCGAGCGCGTAGCGATCGACCTCCTGCATGTCGCCGGCGGCGAGCTGATCCCGCAGGGGATCGAAGTCGTACAGATTCGCGAGCAGATACCGGCAGGTGTTCCGGATCTTGCGGTACGCCTCGACGACACGCTGGAGGATCTGCTTGCCGACGCGCAACTCGTCGCGGAAGTCGCTGCTGGCGACCCACAGCCGCAGCGTCTCGGCGCCGCTCTCCTTGATCACTTCCTGCGGCGCGATGACGTTGCCGATCGACTTCGACATCTTCCGGCCGTCCACGTCGATCAGGAACCCGTGGGTGAGCACTTCCTTGAAGGGCGCACGGCCCCGCGTGCCGAGGCCCACGAGCAGCGAGCTCTGGAACCAGCCGCGGTGCTGATCGCTCCCCTCGAGATAGAGGTCGGCCGGCCACGTGAGCTCGGGTCGGAACGCCAGGACCGCTTCGTGGCTCGATCCCGCGTCGAACCACACGTCGAGGATGTCGCGCTCGCGGTCGAACGCGTGCCCGCCGCACGAGGGACACGTGAGTCCGTCCGGGACGAACTCGTCGATGGGCCGCTCGTACCAGGCGTCGGCGCCGTACTCGTCGAAGACCGTCGCGGCGCGCTCGACGAGCGCGGTCGTCAGGACGGCTTCGCCGCACGCCGTGCAGTCAACCGCCGGGATGGGGACACCCCAGGCGCGCTGGCGCGAGATGCACCAGTCCGGACGGCTGGTGAGCATGTTGAAGAGGCGGTCGCGGCCCCAGGAAGGGATCCACGTGACGTCCTGATTGACGGCATCGATCCCCGCCTGCCGCAAGGTCTTGCCGCCGATCACCGGGTCGCCGTCCATCCGGATGAACCACTGCGACGTCGCCAGGAAGATCACCGGGTTGTGGCAGCGCCAGCAGTGCGGATAGGAGTGGGGGAAGTCGGCCCGGTGCCACAGCCGTCCGCGCGCCTTCAGTGCCGCCTCGACGTTGGGGTTGGCGTCGAACACACGCTGTCCGCCGAACAGCTCCACCGTCTCGAGGAACTTCCCGCCGGGGCCGACCGGGGCGTAGATCTCGAGGCCGTAGCGGACGCCCGTCGTGAAGTCGTCCGAGCCATGGCCCGGCGCCGTATGCACCGCCCCCGTGCCGGCCTCCGTCGTGACGTAATCCCCGAGGACGCCGAGCGAGGTCCGTGCGTACAGCGGATGCTGGAAGCGGATCTCCTCCAGCAGGGCTCCCTTCATGCGTGCCACGGGGACGTCGAAGGTGCGGCCGGCTGCGGCCGCCACAGCGGTCGAGAGCGCCTCGGCCATGATGACGGTGCGGCCGTCGACGTCGTACGCGGCGTAGTCGAGCTCCGGATGAAACGCGATCGCCAGGTTCGACGGGATCGTCCAGGGGGTGGTCGTCCAGATGACGACCGACACTTCGCGGCCGGCCAGGGAGGGCACACGGGTGCCGAGCTCGCCGGCGCTCTCCGGTGCCAGCGGGAATTCCACGTAGATCGACGGCGACGTATGGTCCTGGTACTCGACTTCCGCCTCGGCGAGCGCCGTGCGGCAGTGGATGCACCAGTGGACCGGCTTCTTGCCCTTGTAGACGAGCCCCTGTTCGACGAACTTGCCGAGCGCCCGGACGATGGTCGCCTGGTAGCGGAAGTTCATCGTCAGATAGGGATGGTCCCAGTCACCGAAGATGCCGAGTCGCTGAAACTGCTCCGTCATGACGCCGATGAACCGCGAGGCGTATGCCCGGCACGCACGGCGGAAGTCCGCCACGCTCATCTCGCGCTTTTTCTTGCCGAGCTCGCGGTCGACCTTCAGCTCGATCGGCAGGCCGTGACAGTCGTAACCCGGCACGTATGGCGAGTCGAAACCCGCCATCGTGCGCGACTTCACGACGAAGTCCTTCAGGATCTTGTTGAGCGCGGTGCCGAGGTGGATCTGACCGTTGGCGTACGGCGGGCCGTCGTGCAGGACGAACTTCGGCCGTCCGGCGCGCGCCTCCCGGATCTGCGCGTACAGCCCCATGTCGGCCCAGCGGGCGAGCGTCTGCGGCTCGGCCGTCTGAAGGTTGGCCTTCATCGGGAACCCGGTGCGCGGCAGATTGAGGGTGTCTTTCCAGTCGGTCATGGGAAACCCATATTTTAGTGCAGTACAAGAAAACGCCGGCTCCCCGAAGGAAGCCGGCGCCGTGGCTTCCGCCTTCAGGCGGAAGATCCAACTTCAGGCGGAAGGACCACCTACCGGCGAATCGGCGCGCCGCTGCGCGTGATCTCGACCCGGAACTCCCCGGAGTTGTCATTGAGCTGATCGTCGTTGATCCCCAGGAACAACTGACCCGAGGCCGGCATCGGAATCGTGGTCTGGTCGCCGATGCCGAACGGACGGCCGTTGCCGATCCGCGCGATCAGGGCGCCCGCGAGGCTGTTGGGGAGCGGCGCTCTGGGAGCCAGCCGGCCCGACTTCGCACCCGCCACCGTCGCCACGTCCTCGGCGTTCAGCCCCATCCGGATCTCGCCGGTGCTGTTGAACGTCACCATCTCGCCCTGGCGCACCGTGAGACCGGTCCGCGTCCACTGCTGGGTGCTGGGGACGAGGATCGTCGCGGTGGCGCCGGTGACGCCGGTGGTGGCAGTCGTCGCCGGGGCGTTGGCGGCCACGGCGTCCGTCCGTGCGAGCACGATCCGGCTGATGTCGGATGAGGTGATCACACGATCACCGGTCGCCGTCTTCATGGTGATGTTCAGCGGCGTCGTGCCGCCGATGTCGTAGAACTGTCCAGTCACGGTCTCGCCGTTGCGCAGCCATACGATGTGCTGGCCGGCCTGCACGCGGGCCCAGTCCTCGTTGGACATGTTGGCGCCGGCGAAATCGATCACCGCCACATCGTTTGTGGGGATCCGGCGTTCCTCATTGTTGACCCTGATTGTGAAGCCGACGCCACCGTGGTCGAGCAGCAGGCCACTGATGCGCTCGCCTGACTTCAGGATCAGCGTCGCGTTTTGCTGGGCCTGCGCAACGCCCACATAGGCAATCGCGGCGACCGCGAGCACAGAAATCGTCCGCTTAAACATGCGTTTTCCTCCTCGTTTTCATCCAATAGTCGTGGTTGAAGCTCTTCCATTTCTCCTGGTCGAGCCACCCTGTTTCCCCTATCAATGCAAGCACGGGGCCAGCGAAATGCCCAGCATTTTGTAAAAAACAGGCCTTATATAATGGGTTATGGCCTTCCGCGACGTCCTCCCCACGGCTCACCGCGTCCGAGAAGCCACTCTGTGCAATGGTCTGAAGATTCTCGTGCAGGAGATTCACACAGCGCCGCTCGTGTCGGTCTGGTGCTGGTATCGCGTGGGATCCGGAGACGAGCCGGCCGGTCTCACCGGCGTCTCGCACTGGGTCGAACATATGAACTTCAAGGGAACCGAGAACATCCCCGGCGACGAGATGAAGGGGCTCGTCGAGCGCTTCGGCGGGATGTGGAACGGCTACACGTGGATCGACCAGACGACGTATCTCGAGACGGCAGCCAGCGCCGCGCTGGACCAGATGCTGTTTCTCGAGGCCGAGCGGATGTCCAGGGGCCTGTACGACCCCGCGGAGTGCGAATCGGAGCGGACGGTCATCATTTCCGAGCTCCAGGGAGGCGAGAACGATCCGGAGCAGCTGCTCGACACCGAGGTCACCGCGACGGCGCTTCGCGTCCATCCCTACGGGCACCCCACGATCGGCTGGATTCAGGACCTGCAGTCGATGTCCCGGGACGATCTCTACCGCTTCTACCGTCAGCACTACGTCCCGAACAACGCCACGCTCGTGGTCGTCGGAGACGTCGAGGCCGACGACGTGCTTCGGCGGGCCGAGCGGCACTTTGGGCGGATCCCGCCTGGTGTGATCGACAGACCCGCCCGGGTGGCCGAACCGCCGCAGGCCGGGGAGCGGCGTGTCCTGGTGGAGCGCGAAGGGACGACGGCCTACCTGAAACTGGCGTATCCCGCGCCGGCGGCGACGTCGGCGGACTTCTTTCCGATGCTGGTGCTCGACGCGGTGCTGACCGGCGCCAAGGGGGTCAGTCTGTGGTGCGCCTTCCGTGAAACGCCGCCTCAGCGCAAGGCCCGGCTGTACTCCGCCCTCGTCGAACGGGGACTGGCGTCGGTCGTCTCCGGCTCGCTGCTTCCGACCGCGGACCCGTTTCTCTTCACGATTTCCCTGACCGCGTCCGCCGGCGTGCCGCTCGACGCCCTCGAGGCGGCGGCGCTGGCCGAGATCGAGCGGGCCCGCAGCGGCGGCCTGTCGGCCGCCGAGATCGCGCGTGCCAAGCGCCAGCTCCGGACGCGGCTCGTGCTCGAGAACGACAGCGTGACGAGTGTCGCCCACCAGCTCGGGTACTTCACGACGGTTGCCGGTCCTGACTACCTCTCGGCGCTGCAGGCGCGGATCGACGCCGTGACCGCCGACGATGTCGCCACGACCGCGCGCGCCCGCCTGGGCGCCCCGGCGCGGACCGTCGGGCGCTTCCAGCCGATTGGGGAAGCCGCGTGAGCGCCGCAACGCTCGCCAGGGGGCTGCGGCCGGTTCGTGCCGGGCTCGACAACGGCGTCGTGATCCTCGCGCAGGAAAGCGGGACGGCGCCGGCGGTGTCGATCAACGCGACCTTCTTTGCGGGCAGCGCGCAGGATCCCTCCGACCTCCCGGGCGTCGCCTACCTGGCGCGACGGGTGATCGACCGGGGCGCCGCGCACCGCACGGCGGCCGAGATCGCCGACACGCTCGACGATCGGGGCGTGTCGCTGCGCGTCGCGGCGGCGCGAGACAGCTTCACGGTGTCCTGCGACTGCCTGTCCGGCGACCTCGACGTCCTGCTGGCGCTGATGGCCGACGTCATCCGCGAGCCGCTGTTCCCGGAGGCCGAGATCGACAAGCGGCGGGTCGAGGCGATCACCTCGGTGCTGCAGGACGAGGACAACCCCTCCGTCCGCGGTATCGATGCGCTCGTCGAGATGCTCTACGGACCGGCGCACCCCTACGGCCGGCGATTCAAGGGCACGCGGGCCAGCCTCGAGCGGATCGAGCGGCGGCACCTCGTCGAGTTCCACGAGCGTCATCTGCGTCCGGCGGCGCTCCGGCTGGCGATCGTGGGCGATGTGCCGGCCGGCGCGGCCCTTGAATCGGCGGCCCGCGTGTTCGAGGGATGGCGCCGTCCCGCGGCCGTCCAGGGGGCGGTCCAGCCGCCGCCGCGCCGGTCGTCCAGGCAGGTGCGCCTCGAGGCCATGCCCGGCAAGCCGCAGTCCGACATCGGCTATGGCTTCACGGCCATCCGCCGGCTCGATCCGCGGTACTACGCCTACTGGATGATGAACAACGTCCTCGGACAGTTCGGGCTGGGCGGCCGCCTGGCCGACAACATCCGCGAGCGGCAGGGGATGGCCTACTACGCCTACAGCACACTGGAAGCGCGGGTGTCCGAGGGCCCGCTGATCATCCGCGCGGGCGTGGATCCCGCCAATGTCGAGCGGACGATCGACGCCATCGACGCGGAAGTCGGGTCGCTCGGGGAGTCCGGCCCGACCGCCAGCGAATTCGCGGACACGCAGGCCTCGCTGATCGGCTCGATTCCCCGCCTGCTCGAGACGAATGAGAGCATCGCGGAGTTTCTCCTTGGCGCCGAACAGTTCGGCCTGGGTCTCGATCACGATCGCCGGCTGCCCGGCCTGCTGCGCGAGGTCACCCTGGACGCTGTGCGGGAGGCGGCGGCGGAGGTGCTCGACCCGGCCCGGGCGTCGATCGTCGTGGCCGGGCCGAAATCTACCATTTCCCATCCAGGCCGCCCTTTCTAGATGTCCTCTTCCGCCCGCGCCGTCTTCTTCGACGTCGATTTCACCCTGATCCACCCCGGTCCCGTGTTTCAGGGCGCCGGCTATCGCGAGTTGTGCGGACGCCACGGCGTGAACGTGGACGCCGGCGCCTTCGATCGTGCCGTGGCGGAGGCGTCGTTGCTGCTCGATGCCGCGCCCGGCGTCCACGATCCGGAGATCTTCGTCCGCTACACGAGCCGCATCATTCGGGGCATGGGCGGGTCCGGCGCCGGCGTCGAGCGCGCGGCGCGGGAGATCTACGACGAGTGGGCCACCTGTCATCACTTCCAGATGTACGCCGAGGTGCCCGATGTGCTGCGGGCGATCCGCTCGAGCGGCATCCGGATCGGCCTGATCTCGAATACCCAGCGGTGCCTGTCCACGTTTGCCGAACATTTCGAGCTGCGCGGTCTGTTCGACGTCTCGCTGTCGTCCTACGAGCACGGGTACATGAAGCCGCACCCCAGCATCTTCGAGGCGGCGCTCGGCGCCGTGGGTGCCTCACCGGGCGAAGCCGTCATGGTCGGCGACAGCCTCGCGCACGACATCGCGGGGGCGATGGCCATAGGGATGCGGGGCGTGCTCGTGGCCCGCGCCGGCCGTCCGCCCGGCGCGCCCCAGGAATTGCCGGTGATAGAGTCGCTCCGCGAGCTGCCCGACCTTCTCTAGGAGTCTTGACCCCAAGAAGTGTGAGTAAGTGAGTCAAGTTTTTCAGGCG
>JBBECO010000008.1:0-1474 GCA_040881785.1 Vicinamibacterales bacterium | reverse complement strand
GCTACACCACCGACAACATCGCGAACGCGCGCGCGCGCGGCATCGAACTGGCCCTGAGCGGCGCCCGGCGCCTCGCGGCCCTCCGCGGCGTCGATCTCCACGCGCGCATCGCCTACACGTGGCTGGACGCCGAGGTCCTGGCGGTGGACAACGACGACGCAGCGCCGCCGCCGTTCGAGGTTGGCCAGCCGCTCCTGCGGCGTCCGAGGCACCAGGTGTCGGCCGAGGTCACCGCGGCCAGCGGTCCGCTGACGCTGTTCGTGCAGGGCGGCGGGCGAAGCCGGGTTCTCGATGTGGAGCCGTCGTTCGGTACGTTCGGTGGGCTGCACGACGCGGACGGCTTCCAGACCTGGAACGCCGGCGCCTCCTGGCGTGTCGCGCGCGTCGGCGAGCTGTTTGGCCGCGTCGAGAACCTCTTCGACCGCCGCTACGAGGAAGCGCTCGGCTTCCCGGCGCTCGGTCGCCGCGCCACGATCGGGATCCGCATTGCTCCGGGCCGCTGATCTCACGTTCGGGTATGGCGAGACGCCGGTCGTGCGCGGCGTGTCGCTCGAGGTGCCGGCGAACGGATTCGTCGGCATCATCGGCCCGAACGGGTCGGGCAAGACCACCCTGCTGCGGTTGCTCGCGGGTACGCGGAAGCCGCAGCAGGGCTCCGTGCAACTGGACGGCGTGCCGCTCGCGACGCTCGGCCGCGGCGAGATCGCGCGCCGGATGGCAGTCGTGCCGCAGGAAACTCAGCTCGCCTTCGAATACAGCGTGCTCGAAGTGGTCCTGATGGGGCGCTACCCGCATCTCGGCGCGTTCGAGATCGAGGGGCCGCGCGACGTGGCGCTCGCGCGCGCCGCGCTGGCGGCGACGGGGACGCTGGCGCTCGAGGCGCGGCCGTTCTCGACGCTGAGCGGCGGTGAGAAGCAGCGCGTCATCATCGCGGCCGCGCTCGCGCAAATTTCCGCGTCGGAACGCCCACCCGACCGACCCGCGATCCTCCTGCTGGACGAGCCCACCGCCGCCCTGGACCTGAAGTACCAGCTCGAAACCGCGTCGCTGCTCCGCTCCCTCCACGCCGCCCACGCACTCTCCGTCGTCGTCTCGACGCACGACCTGAACTTCGCCGCGGCGCTGTGCCACACGCTGGTGATGCTCAAGGACGGCGCCGTCCTCGCCGCGGGACCCGTGGACGACGTGCTGACGCCGGAGCGCATCCGGCACCTCTATGACGTGGACGCCGAGGTTGCGTGGCATCCAAGAACGGGACATCTCACGATTGTTCCCGTAGCTCCGTCAACACCGTGACCCGCACCACCGATCCACCGATCCCCCAATCCCCCGATCTACCGATCTACCGGTCCACCGTCACGCGCCGCCTTGTGGTCACGCTGCTGATCTTCGGCGGCCTGGCGGTGACGGCAATCCTCCTCGGACCGCTCGTCGGCTCCACATCCATCAGCCTCGCGCGCGTGTTCGACCGGTC
>JBBECO010000007.1:0-1476 GCA_040881785.1 Vicinamibacterales bacterium | reverse complement strand
TAATGCCTTTCGGAAATTCGCTGATGTGAGATTCCTCTTGTACTCTTTGCGAGAAATCGGTACTTACGCTGGGAATGTCGACACATTCTCAGACTCGAAACCGAACCGCGCGTCGCCGAAGTCGGCCCAAGGTCCCGACGTCGGAGGCGCCCGCTGGCTTTCTCAACGCCTGGGCGAATATGGTCCCCAACTGGGCGCCGCCCCTTCTTCGCCGCCGTGGGCGCAAACCCCGCGTCCCCGTCAGCCAGCTGGCGTCTGCGTTGACCTTTCACGTCATGCAGGGCGCCGGCACCTTGGCCGAGCACTTTTTCGAGTTGTTCCAGGAACCCTTGGCCAACAGTTCCTGGTCCGATCGCCGGATCCGCCTGCCGTGGGAGATCTTTGCCGACCTGATGCGCCGGGCCCTGCGCCCGGTGGCGACGCGCCGCCAGCAGCCCGAGGCGTTCTGGCGCGGGTGGCGGCTCATCGCCCTCGACGGCACGCAATACAGCGTCACGAATACGCCCCAGATCACCGCGGCCACCACGAAAGCGGCGTCGCGGCGCGGGCGGGCCGCCTTCGCCAAGATCGGGGTCGCGGTCCTGCTGGAACTGGGGGTACACAACCCACTGGCCGCGGCGATTGCGCGCAAGGCCGAATCCGAACTGGCTCTGGCGCGCCGCTTGTTGGCGCAGCTGCCCAAGGGCGCCGTGTTGCTGGCCGATCGCTTGTACGGCGTCCCGGCCGTGATCGTCGAGGTGTGGGCGGCGTGCCGGCGGGTCGGCAGTCAGTTCTTGTTTCGAATGCCTCGCCATATCAAGGCGCGGGTGATCAAAAAGCTGCCCGATGGGAGCCGCCGGATCCGCGTGGCCGTCCGGGAGAAGCGTCGACCCTGGCACATCGAGCGGTGGCTGGAGATCCGCGAGATTCGCGTGCAGGTCGGGCGACAGGGCTTTCGCCGGCACGAGCTGCGCTTGTGCACGAGTCTGCTGGATCATCGGACAGCCCCGGCGCTGGAACTCGCGACGCTCTATGCCACGCGCTGGGAGCACGAGCTCTATTTCCGCGAAGCGAAGTGCGTCCTGCGCCAGACCGACGTGTTGCAGAGTCACACCGTCGAGACCGGGGCACAGGAAATCGCGGCCATCATCCTGGCCACGGCGTTGCTGGCGCGGGAACGCGCGCGGGCCGCCGACGGGAAGGTGCCCGTCTTGCGAGTCAAGTTTGGCGTCGTGCTCGCCGTGGTACGGTCGATGTGGTTCTTCCTGGGGCCCTGCGAGGACCTGCTGACCGAGCAGCAAAAGGATCAGATCGTGCGGCGGGGCGATGCACTCATGCGGCACTGCGTCACGGCCAAGCGGCGCTCGCGCAGCTGTCCGCGCGCCGTGCGCCAGCCCATACGCGGATGGCCACGGCTCCAGAAGACGCACTCGGTCGAAGCACCGGTGCAGTTCAAAGTCGTGTGATGACGTCACACCGAATTTCCGAAAGGCATTA
>JBBECO010000006.1:0-1484 GCA_040881785.1 Vicinamibacterales bacterium | reverse complement strand
CAATCTCCATGGTTTCTGGTCGGCGAACCGACGATCCGCCGGTGACACGGCGGTCGAGATCGGGCAAGCTAGACGCCATTCATGGCCTTTCCTCGTGCCCGGCTCACGGCACCGCGGCGGCTGATGGTGTCGTTCCTCGTGCTGCTGCTGCTGCCGGCCGCGGCGGTGATCTGGCTGGGCGTCGAGCTGCTCCGCCACGACAAGGATCTCGAGCTTCGGCAGCGTCGCGAGCGGCTCGAGAGCGCCTCCGACAGGGTGGTCGCCAGCCTCGAACAGGCGCTGTCGGCGGTCGAGCGAAGGCTCGACTCGCCGCGGCCTGGCGCCGACGACGCCATCGTCGTGCGCTTCCTGCCGACCGGGCTGGAGTTAGCCCCGCCTGGCCAGCTTCTGTTCTACCCGTCGATCCCGGTCCTGGGCGCGGAACCCGTGGCCCCTTTCGCCGCGGGCGAAGCGCTCGAATATCAGGCCTCCGATTTCGCGAAGGCCGCTGAGGTCTTTCGCGCGCTCGCGCGGTCGCCGACCGACGAGATTCGGGCGGGCGCGCTGCTGCGGCTCGCGCGCAATCTCACGAAGCTCGACCGGCCCGAGGCGGCAATGGACGCGTACGACCGTCTCGCGGCGCTCGATCGCACGACGGTCGCGGGACTGCCGGGCGACCTGATCGCGCGCCGGGCGCGATGCCTCCTGCTGCAGGAGCTCGGTCGCCACGACGCGCTTCAGCGCGAGGCGCGTGCGCTGCGTGACGACCTGCTCGGGATGCGCTGGAAGATCGACCGCGGCGCCTTGACGACGTACCTCCAGCAGATCCATGACTGGACCGGACTGGATGTCACGCTTCCGCCGGAACGCGAGGCGCAGGCGGTGCTGGTGGAACAGTTGTGGGACCAGTTCGCAGCAGGCCGGCTGCCGGCGAGCGGCAGGATCGCGTCGCAGCACGCGGGCATCCCGCTCGCCGCCGTGTGGCAATCGACTCGCGATGACTTCGTGGTGCTGGTGGCCGGGCTGCGGTTCGTTCGCGGCGCGTGGCTCGGTCCGGCAGCCGCGGCCGCCCCTGGCATCGACCTGAGGCTGGTGCCGCCGGAGGCGGATGCGGCCCGGCAGACGCCGGGCCCGTTCTCGATTCACCGTCGGCCTGGTGAGACGGGACTGCCATGGATGGTCATCGTGACCGATCAGCCAGTGAGTGACGAAAGCGGCGCGGTTTCGCCGCGTCGCCGGCTGTTGCTGGCGGGCCTCTCACTGCTCGTGCTGGTCGTCGCCGGAGGCGGATACTTCGTGATGCGGGCCGTCGGACGCGAGTTCGCCGTCGCGCAGCTTCAAAGCGACTTCGTCTCCGCGGTCTCACACGAGTTCAGAACGCCGCTCACGTCGCTGCAGCAGTTCACCTCGCTGCTGGCCGAGGCCGACGGACCGTCGCCCGAGAAGCGCCGCACGTTCTATCGCGCCCAATCGCGCGGCATCGAGCGGCTCAGCCGCCTGGTCGA
>JBBECO010000005.1:0-8978 GCA_040881785.1 Vicinamibacterales bacterium | reverse complement strand
CGCTCTCTCGCTCGCCGCTTCGCCGGCTCGCTCCGTTCGCGTGGCTCATTCGCTAGCGCTCACTCGCGCCGCGCTGACCCGCCGTGACAGAACCTGTATGCGTCGTGCCGTCGCGTCGTCGTGTCGTCGTGCACGCCGAAGGCGAACGCGTGGTGGCAATCAGCGCACTTCGAACGTCGTGAGCACCGGGCGATGATCCGACGGCATGATGCCTGAGCCATCCCGCGTGTCGTACACCTTCGACTCCAGGACGGCCATGCCGGATGCGCCTTTCGACAGGAAGATGTAGTCGATCCTCCCCTTCTTGGTCGCACCGAACGGTGTGATCCCCGAAACCCCCGTCGCTGTACCGAGATTCACCGCGGCCGTCCACGTGTCCGTGTAGGTCTTGTTGAACTCCGCAATCGACGACTGGTCGGGCCACGCGTTCATGTCACCCGAGAGGATGCGGTTTTCGGCATAGCCGGCCGCCCAGTTGATCACGTCCCGCGCCTGCCGCAGCCGCATGTCCTGATCGTAGGGATCGAGGTGGCTCACGATGAAATTGATGTTCCGGTTGTTGACCATGACGGCTGCCTGCGAGGCGGCTCCCGCCCCTTTCAAACCGGACGAGGCGGTGATGTTCACGTGATTGGTGGACTCGAACGGATACGTCGAGAGCATGAGGTGCCCTTTGCCGGGCGACGACCACTGGCCGAACTCCTGTGAGAAGTGCGCATACCACCTGCGGCCGGTCTTGGCCTCCAGCATGGACTTGAACCGCGCCGGCTGGTCCTCGTTGCCCCACCAGGAGACGTGCTTCTCGACCTCGTTCAGCAGCACGACGTCCGGGTTCATCTTCGCCATCCAGGTTGCGAGGCGGTCGATGTTGTACACGCCGTCGGTGCCGACGCCGTGGTGGATGTTCCACTCGAGCACGCGCAATTTGACGCCGCCGCTCGTCGTCGTGGTCGGCGTCGTCGTGGTCGGCGTCGTCGTGGTCGGCGTCGTCGTGGTCGGCGCCGGCGCCGCAGTGGCCTGGACGGTGATCGGGATCCCGATCGCCGAGTCGTAGTCGAAGGCCCGGCGGATGTCGCTGTAGGGGAAGACCGCGAGGAGGTAGTTCCCCGGGGCAAGCGTCCCCTTGATATTCAGACCGAAGCCGCAGTTGAGGAAGTTGGCGCCAAAAACGGCGGCCACGTCGCCCCGGCTTCCGGCCGACGGCACGCCGAGGAAGATCGGCGGGGCGCCGTTCGAGGGATACGCCCACACGTGGATCGTCATCACCCCGGTGGTGGCGCGAGCGGCCCAGTCAACGGCCCAGCCGCCGATGTGGAAGCTCTCGCCGACCACCTGGTTGGCGCGGGGCGTATCGAGATAAACGCTGGAAGCCGCCAGGGCCGGATTGACGGCGAGCAGCTGCATCACCGCCACGGCCGCCGTCAGAACGAGCGCCTTCGAGAACCGAACGATCTTCATCTGTCTCATGTCGTGCTTGTCTCCGCGCACACCCGCACGCGTATCTGCGCCGCAGTGCCGCCGCTTATTGATGTCGGGAAGTTGTGGAGTCAGCCGGCGCGCGCCAAGGCGCGCGGCCGGCACGGGAGCTAGAGCAAGCAGTTGACCATGTGTCAGAAACGGCCGAAATAGCCGCAATTGTTCAGCGCAGTAATACAGGACTCAGCCATCTGCGCGCGGTCGAAACTGATCCGTTTGTACTTTTTACCTGAACGACCTGTTTGGGCGTTTTTGGGAAGGTCTGAGTGTCGAGGGGCTGACAATCTGACACGTGGATCAGGTCCGAGGGCCAGGCTCAGCCGGCGGGCTGTAGCAGGAACAGACAGGTTTGTTCCGTTGATGGGGTGGGGACGTCAGGCGCCGGCCGCGGCAAGCCAGCGGTTCATCTCGGCATGAGGGACGACACCCGCCTGCTGGAAAACCGTCCGGCCGTCCTTGATCACGACGAAGTTCGGGATGCCCTGGACGCCGTAGCGCGACGCGATCTCCGGATAGCGCTCGGTGTCGATCTTGAGCACGAGTGCCCGGCCGGCGTTGTCGGCCGCGACGCGCGCCACCTCCGGCGCCGCGGCGCGGCAGGGACCGCACCACGCCGCCCAGAAATCCACGAGCACCGGCACTCTCGCGGTGCGCACGACGTCCTCGAAGAGCGCCGCATCCGCCTCGATCGGGACTGAGATCGGATCGAGCGCCGTCTTGCAGGCGCCGCACCGGACCTTGTCGCTGAAATTGATGGCGCGGGTGCGATTGCTCTGGCCGCAGTTGCTGCACGTCCGGATCATGGGGTCTCCAAGGGTCCGAAGGTCCTTTGTTCTATGCTACTGGCAAAGACATGAAATTGATTCGCGCAGGAGCTGCGGGCCGGGAGACGCCGGGCGTGCTGCTCGACGACGACGTCCGGGTCGATGCGTCGGCCTTCGCGGCCGACTTCGATGGGCGTTTTCTTGCGGGAGACGGGCTCTTCGAACTGCTGCGCTGGGTGGCGCACGACGCGGCCGCGGCGCCGCGTCTCGATCCCGGGGCGCGGCTCGGGCCGCCGATCGCCACACCAGGGAAGATCGTCTGCATCGGACTGAACTTCCGCGATCATGCCGCCGAGAGCGGCATGCCGCTCCCGGCCGAGCCCGTCATCTTCTTCAAATCGCCCACCGCCCTGTCGGGCCCTCATGATGACGTGATGATCCCGCGCGGCGGAACGAAGCTCGACTGGGAGGTGGAGCTCGCCGTTGTCATGGGACGCCGCGCGGCGTACGTGCCGCGAGAGCAGGCGTTGTCCCACATCGCAGGCTACGTCCTGCACAACGACTACTCCGAACGCAGCTTTCAGATGGAGCGGGGTGGGCAGTGGGTGAAGGGCAAGAGCGCCGACACGTTCGCCCCGCTCGGGCCCTTCCTGGCGACGGTTGACGACATCCCCGATCCCCAGGCGCTCGCGATGTGGTTGACGGTCAACGGCACGCACGCGCAGCGCAGCAGCACGTCGCAGATGATCTTCGACGTCGCCTCGCTCGTGAGCTACGTCAGCGACTTCATGACGCTGCTCCCGGGCGACATCATCAGCACGGGAACGCCGGCGGGCGTCGGCCTCGGCATCAAGCCGGAACCGCGGTATCTCCGGCCCGGCGACATCGTCGAGCTCGGCATCGATGGTCTCGGGACGCAGCGCCAGCGCGTGGTCGGGTATTCCGGCGAATGATCCGTGGATAACGTCTGTCACACGCTCGTCGGCGTGGCCGTCGCGCAGGCGGGGTTCACGCGCAGGACGGCGCTCGCCACCGTCACAGGGGCCATCGCGGCCAATCTGCCCGACATCGACGCGCTCGTGTTCCTGACCGATGTGCCGGTCGTGGCGTTCAGGCGCGGGATCACCCACGGCGCGCCCGCGCAGCTCCTGCTGCCTCTCGCCTGTGCGGCGGTGATGTGGGGCATCGGACGCAGGCGCGCAGGCCGGCAGGGGCCTGCGCCGCACTTCGGCTGGCTGCTGGTGCTGTCGTACGTCGGCATCTTCACGCACGTCTTCCTGGACTTTCTCAACACGTACGGCATCCGCCTGCTCTCGCCGCTTTCGCCGCGCTGGTTCTACGGCGACGCGGTGTTCATCGTCGACGTCTGGCTGTGGCTGATGCTCGGAGCCGGCGCATTTTTCGCGCGCAAGGGGTCGCCGCGCGTCGCCGCCGCGGCCCTGGCGTGCGCCACGATTTACATCGGCGGGATGCTCGTGTCCGCCAGGCTGTCGCGCGCCCTCGTCGAGGACGCCTGGCTCACTCGCGCGGGCCTGCCTCCTCAGGGTCTGATGGTGGGCCCCGCCCCTCTCACGCCCTTCCGCAAGAACGTCATCGTGGACGCCGGCGATCACTATGTCGAGGGGAATTTCAGCTGGTTTCCGGCGCGTGTCTCGTTCGATGACCGGACACCGAAGAACGACGATCTTCCCGCGGTCGCCGCGGCGCGGCTGGATCCGGAGATCGCCGGCATCCTCGTCTGGTCGCGCTTCCCCTTCTGGGAGATCCGCGAGGTGACGGGCGGCACGGAGGTCCGCGTCCGCGACATGCGCTTCAAACGGCTCGGCGCCGGCACCTTCACCGCCGCGACCGTCGTCCGCTGATATAGTCCTCGCGCCCCCGATGCAGGACCTCACGACCGGCTCCGTCACCAGACATCTGCTCAAGACCACCAGCTTCATGCTGGTGACGATGGTTTTTCAGACGCTGTATTTTCTCGTCGATCTCTACTGGGTCGGACGGCTCGGCAAGGAGGCGGTCGCGGCCGTGGCGGTGGCCGGCAACCTCACGTTCATCGTGCTCGCGGCCACGCAGATGCTGAGCGTCGGCACGACGACGCTGGTCTCGCACGCCGCCGGACGCCGCGACCAGCCGCGCGGCAACTTCGTGTTCAACCAGTCGATCCTGCTCGGAATCGTGTCGGCGCTGCTCTTTCTCGCGACCGGCATGGCGTTCCGTCCGTTTTACGCCGCCGCACTGTCGGCTGATGCGCAGACCGCGCGGCTCGCCGGCGACTACCTCGCCTGGTTCATTCCGGCCATGGCGCTGCAGTTCCCGATGGTGACGATGACGGCGGCGCTGCGGGGCACCGGCAACTTCAAGCCGGGGATGATCGTGCAGACGTGGACGGTCCTCCTCAACATGATGCTGACGCCGATGCTGATCTTCGGCTGGCCGGCGGGCCCCGCTCTCGGTGTCGCAGGCGCGGCGATCTCGACATTCATCGCGCTGGTCGTCGGAACGGCCTGGCTGGCGGTCGCCTATTTCAGGGGTACGTCCGCGTATCTGCACTTCCGCCCATACGACTGGCGGCCGCGGATGCGCGTGTGGGCCGACATGATGAAAGTCGGGCTGCCCGCGGGCGCGGAGTTCGCACTCATGGCCGTCTACCTGTTCATCGTGTTCACGGTGAGCCGTCCGTTCGGCTCCGCCGCACAGGCCGGGTTCGGCATCGGGTTGCGGATCATCCAGGCGTGCTTCATGCCCGTGGTGGCGCTCGGGATTGCGGTCGCGCCGGTCGCCGGTCAGAACTTCGGCGCGCACCACGCGCAGCGGGTGCGCGACACGTTCCGCTCGGCGGCCATGATGGCCGCGGGCTTCATGTTCCTGGCCGGCGCGCTCTGCCAGTTCCTGCCGTCGGCGCTCATCGGGGTTTTCACGGACGATCCGGAGGTCATCGCCGTCGGCACCGAGTATCTCCGGATCATCACGTGGAACTTCGTGGCCTCGGGTCTGATCTTCGTGTCGTCGAGCATGTTCCAGGCGCTCGGCAACACGTTGCCCCCGCTCGCGACGTCGTTCAGCCGGATGCTGTTGGTGGGTGTGCCGGTCGTCCTGATGGCGCGGCTGCCGGGATTCGAGCTGTCGTGGATCTGGTATCTATCGGTGGGCGCGGTGTGGCTGCACATGGCCGCCAACCTTCTCCTGCTCCGCAGGGAGTTCGGGCGGCGGTTGGTGTTCGAGGTGGTGCCTGCGCCGGCGACCTGACGGTGCACGGGCCGACGGCTTTTTCGCACGAAGGCCACCAAGGCCACTAAGAACACGAAGAAGGACACCCCAAAAAAGAAAGGTTTTCTTCTTCTTGGTGCCCTTCGTGGGCTTTGTGCTCTTAGTGACGAAGGCCGTCGGCCCGTGCAGCGTGACAGCCTCAGCGTGACGCGGTAGTTGTCGTCGTGTCCGCGCTGACCGCTCCCATGTCATTCCAATTCAGCAGCGTGTTGAACACCATGTTGAACTCGCCGTGGTTCTGCCAGCGGTAGATCGGATTGTTGGCGAACATCACGACGCGTCCCTTGCCGGAGACGCCGCCCGGCACATCGACGGCGATCGGCCGCTCGCGGATCTCATCGGCGCCGCGCATCAGACCGCTGAGCACCGCGTCGTCGCCGCCAACGTATCGCGCGAGGACGTTCCCGCGGTCAGGTTCCCCTGCCGTCATGAGCGGACCGGAGAAATACTTCACCGGCATGATCCGCTCGGTATAGCCGTAGAACACGGGGTGATCGAGCCGCAGCACTTCGGCGTTGACGATCGGCCGCGGCGCGTAGAAGGCGCTCGACGTGCTGGCGGAGGCATCGACCGTGCGCGCCATCCCCAGCTCCGTCGGGAAGCGGACCGCATTGCCCATCGTGACGAGCGTGCCGCCGCCGTCCAGAAAGCGATGGAACGCCTCGACCCCCTCGGCCCCCATCCCGCCCGTGACGTCGCCGGTCTCGCCGTACATGCCGAGGAACTTGTACTTGTCGTTCTTCTTGTACTGCACCGGGCGGGCGGCCGGCGGCGCGAACACCGCCGAGCGTCCGGCGTTCTGCGTCGGCATCACGATCACGTCGTAGTCCTTGCGCAGGTCCCCTTGTTTCACCCGCTCCTTGTAGATCAGGTCGAAGGGGATCCCGAACTTGTCGAACGTGAAACGGACCCAGCCGATCTCCTGCGTACCGCTCCATGACGTGTAGATCGCCACGCGCGGCGCGTCCGCGTCGTGCATCGCGACGCCCGGCGCCGACGCCAGGGCGGCGGCCGTCAGCCCCAGCTCCTCGACCGCCGCGCGCACCGGCGCCATGTCGGCCGGGGGCGTGATGACGAACGAGCCTGCCGGGAATTCGATGCCCTCCGCCTTGAAGCTCTTGTCGGCCACCTTCATCGGCACGTTCTTCAGGCGGTACCGGAAGGCGATCATGTTGTTGG
This sequence comes from Vicinamibacterales bacterium, assembly GCA_040881785.1. Classification (GTDB taxonomy): domain Bacteria; phylum Acidobacteriota; class Vicinamibacteria; order Vicinamibacterales; family 2-12-FULL-66-21; genus JACDCA01. Next base: position 2,292 of record JBBECO010000005.1, on the reverse strand, counting down.
AGCCGAAGTGCGCGACGGCGAGGCCGGCCGAACCCTTCCCGGTGACCTTCCCCTTCGCCACCGCCTCGTCCACGGGTGTCGTCTTTGCGGCGAGGATCGCCTTGTCCTTGATCTCCTTGACGTCCACGTGCGACGCCAGCCCCATCGTCCAGCCGCTATCGTCGTAGGTGCGCAGGTTCGGATCCGGGTAGTCCTGGCGCTCGAGCAGGTTCTTCGCGAGGCGGCCGTAGGGCTGGTCCCGCTTGATGACGTAGGAGCCGGCCGGGAACGTGCCGTCGCTCGTCTTGATCTCGCCGGTGGCCTGGCCGATCTCGATGCGCTGCACGCGCAGCAGGTTGACGAGCTGCGCGACGCGCGTCATGTCGCGCTGCGGCGGGATGACGTAGCCGTGCGGCGCGTCGGTCTTCCCCGCCTCGATCGAGTTGATCGTCTTGCGGTAGAAGTTGTCGACGACGAGATTCGGGAACATCGACGTCAGCTGCAGCGCGCTCAGGACGCCGGTCTGCATGTAGTTGGTGTTGTTGCGGCGCGAGAAATTGGCCGCCGCGCCGGGGGGAATCGCGAGGCCGCGATACCACTCACGGTCCTGCCCGCCGCCGCGCCCCGTGGACGGCGCGGTGGAGGCCTGGCCACGACCACCTGGCGGCTGCGCACCACGTCCGCCGCGAGCGCCGCGTCCTTGCGCGGGAGCGGCCTGCGCCCCTTCCTCAGTCTCACCCCCACCCCGGCCGCCGCGTCCCTGCGGGGGAGCGGCCTGCTCCCCTTCCTCCGTGTCGCCACCACCCCGGCCGCCACGACCACGTCCGGCCTCGGCCCCTGGACGCGGTTCGCTGCCCGACTGCGTCTCGTACATCCGCATCATGCCGTTGTGGTTGTAGGCCACCGAGCCGAGGTAGCCCGGCGACCAGCCGTCCATGAACGCGTGGGTGTAGACACCCGGCATGCCGTACTTCGTCATCTGCGAGAGCTCGAAGTTAGAGAAGAACGGCAGCTCGGTGAAGAGGATGGGATCGAGGTTGGGATTCTGCGGCGGGCCGCCGCTGTACGTATAGAGCAGCGCGAGCGACTCGTGCAGGTCGTGCATGATCGGCGGATAGGCCGTGAAGTAGAAGTCCGCCAGCGCGCGCATCGACACCTGCGAGAGGTGGATGTCGCGATTGTTGTCGTGGAACACGTACTTGCCCCAGTACGGCAGCGCCGCGCCGCCGCCGCGCCCCGCCTGCCCTGAGCCTGTCGAAGGGCCCCCGGCCGCCTGCGCCGCACCTCCAGCACCTCGCCCGCCGCGTCCCGGACCCGCCTGCGCACCCTCAGCGTTAGCTCCCGCTCCTCGCGCGCCAGTTCCCGCACCCGCCTTCGCTGAAGCTACGGCGGGCAAGCCCTCAGCGTCAGCTCTCGCACCCGCCTCCGCTGAAGCTACGGCGGGCAAGCCCTCAGCGTCCGTTCTCGCTGCCGCGGCCTCGTCGTTCGATTTGTAGAACCAATCGACGTTGCGATCGCGGCCGTCGGGATCCGCGACGGGCGTGATCGACACGATGACGTTCTCGCGGATCCCGGTGATCAGCGGCGACGTCTCGGTCGCCAGGCGATACGCGAGCTCCATCAGCATCTCGGACGGCCCGGTCTCTCCGCTGTGCAGGCCACCTATGAGGTGATAGTGCGGCTTGGTCGTCTCGATCAGCCGCTTCGCGTCCGCCTCGCTCAGCCCGCGCGGATCGGCGATTTTCGCGAGGTTGTCGCGGTTCTGCTGCAGGCTCGCGATGTTGGCATCTGACGAGATCCAGACGACGACCAGCTCGCGGTCCTCGTCGGACTTCCCAATCGTCTCGATCGTGACGCGCGGCGTCGCGGCCGCCAGGGCCTTGTAGTACTTCAGGATGTCGGCGTAATACGTCAGCTTCGCCGGCGCGCCGATGTGATAGCCGAGCACATCCTTCGGCATCGGGATCCCCGGCACCTTCGGCAGGTGATCGACCAGCGGACTGATGAAGTACGGCTGCGTCGTCCATTCCTTGACGGACTTCGCAAAGTCCTCGTCCTGGGTCTGCATCGGGTCGCGCGTTTCGGTGACGCTCTGCTGCGCCGGTAGCGTCACCGCGGCGGCGAGGATCGCAACACCCAGGACAAACCGCCACCACGGGCGGCGCACGTTCTGCTCGACAGTCATGACGGGGCTCCTTGAACCGGTTGGAATAGCCGGAGGGATTCTAGCAGGTCCGGGGGTGGGGGCTCGGGGCTCGGGGCTCGGGGCTCGGGACTCGGGTCTCGGGACTCGGGACTCGGGACTCGGGACTC
>JBBECO010000004.1:29597-48645 GCA_040881785.1 Vicinamibacterales bacterium | reverse complement strand
CGCCGCGTTATTCACTTATTCAACTGAATGTGGGAGGCAGACAGAATGAAGAGGATCATCCTCACTGCCCTGGTTCTGGCGGGCGCGTTCGCGAACAACGCGGCCGCGCAGCAGACCACGGGCAACATCTCGGGACGTATCGTCGATGCGCAGGGATCGGCCGTTCCCGGCGTCACCGTGACGGCACGGAACACCCAGACGGGCTTCGAGCGAAGCGACGTCTCGGACGCGGAAGGGCTTTATCGCCTCACCGCCTTGCCGGTCGGCACGTACGACCTGGCGGCGGCGATCACCGGCTTCAGCCGGTTCGAGAGCAAAGCGCTGGTGCTCAACGTCGGCCAGAACATGGCTGTCGACATCTCGCTCTCGGTGGCCAACCTGAGCGAAACCATCACCGTCACGGGCGAAACCCCCCAGATCGAGACCACCAGCTCCTCGGTGGGCGGCGTCGTCGACGTCGCGCGCATCGAGAGCCTGCCCTTGAACGGCCGGCAGTTCGCCAACGCGGCCGTCACGATTCCCGGCGTGGGCCTCGGGTTCCACTCGGACCCGACCAAGAGCACGCAGTTCTCCCCGCAGATCGCCGGCGGCAACGGCCGCAACGTGAACTACCAGATCGACGGCGGTGACAACAACGACGACACGGTCGGTGGACTGCTGCAGCTGTTCCCGCTCGAGGCGATCCAGGAGTTCAACTTCGTCACCTCGCGTTACAAGGCGGAGTACGGCCGCAGCAACGGCGGCGTCATGAACATTGTGACCAAAAGCGGGACGAACAACCTGCGCGGCAGCTGGTTCACGATGCTGCGCGACAAGTCGCTGAACGCGATCACGGAGTCAGAGAAGCTGGCCGAGGTCGAGAAGCAGGACTATCGCCGGTGGCAGTACGGCGGCTCGGCCGGCGGGCCCATCATGATGAACCGGGCGCACTTCTTCGGCGCCTTCGAGCGCACGCAGCAGGACACGTTCCAGGTCGTCGATACCCTCGGGCTCTTCCCGAACGAGGACGGCGTCTTCACGACCCCGTACCGGGAGAACCTGATGACCGGGAAGATCACGGCCAACCTCAACCCGTCCAACTACCTGGCCGTGCGGTACGGCCGGAACACGAATTCACAGCCCTACGGCGCGGATCCGCAGACGGTGTTCAGCGGCTGGGGCGAGAGCTCGAACACGTTCAACTCGATCAACGTCAACCACAACCTGGTGCTGGCAGGATCGAAGCTGAACGAGTTCATCTTCCAATACGCCGACTTCGCCAACGCGATCACGGCCAACAGCCTCGATCCGCAGATCTCGTTCCCCAACGGCGTCTCGATCGGCCAGAACACGAATACGCCGCAGCAGACCCAGCAGAAGAAGTGGCAGTTCCGCAACGATTTCTCGTGGAGCATGTCGGGCATGGGCGGCCTCGGCCATGACTTCAAGGTCGGCGCCAATTTCATCAACCAGCCGAAGCTGTTCATCACGTTCAACACGGGCACGGGCGACTACGCCTACAGCCTGATCACCGACGACATCAGCGGACCCGTGAGCCTCGTCACGCGCAACGGCGGCGCTGCGGAAGCCAACATCCCGAACAAGCAGTTCGGCGCGTACTTCCAGGACGACTGGCGGCTGAACGATCGGCTGACGCTGAATCTCGGCGTCCGGTACGACCTGATCGACGGGTATGCCATCGACCAGGCGAAGAACCCGAACTTCGTGCTCATCCAGGACGCCGCGCGCGCGGGCCGGTTCGTCGGCCAGCAGGCGTTCCGCGAATTCGGCCTCGAGTCGAAGGAAGACACGAACAACTGGCAGGGACGCGCCGGGCTCGCGTGGGACATGCGCGGGGACGGCAACGACGTCGTCCGCGCCGGGTACGGCCGCTACTACGACGTGGGCTACACCAACGCCAACATCCTGTTTGCCGCCATCAACGCCACTGGCATCGGCGCAGGACAGGTGTTCAGCGTCCGCAACACGACCGGCATCCTGAAGAGCGACGGCACCCTCTTCCGCGTCGGCGACGACATCAGCACCATCGCGAGCCAGAACGAGGCCGGCGGCGCGCTGCCGCTCAACTCGCACATCGCGTCGCCGCGGATCCGCCAACCCTACTCGGACCAGTTCTCGATCGGCTGGTCGCACCAGCTCATGGAGGGCACGGTGTTCGACGTGGACTACATCCACTCCGAGGGCAGGGATCTCGGCTGGCGTATTGCGCTCAACCAGCGGAACCCGGGCAGCTCCTCGCGGCAGTTTGCGGACATCCCCTTCAGCCCCGCGAACATCACCATCGACATCAGCGACGGCAAGAGCAAGTACGACGGGATCAACCTCGGCGTCCGCCGCCGGATGTCCCGCGGGCTGCAGTTCTCGGCGTGGTATTCGCTCTCCAAGGCGACCTCCACGACCGGTAACGCCTCCGACGAGCTCAACATCCAGAACATCCAGAACCACCTGGATCCCTATGCCGACGTCCAGATCGGGCCGTCGGGCCGTACCGACGCGCGGCACAAGACCACGATCTCGGTGGTCTGGCAGGCGCCGTTCGGGTTCACCGTCTCGCCGATCTACCGGTTCCGCTCGGCGCTTCCGGTGAACATCACCCAGGGCCGGGACCTCAACGGCAACGGCGTGAACAACGACCTCTCCGACACCGCCTACGCGTTCGACGGTCTGAACGACGACGGGACGGTGAACATCAAGGAGCTCGGCCCCTGCGAGACGATCAACTGCGGCCGGGGTGCAAGCCAGTCGCAGATGAACCTGCGGATCTCGAAGGGCTTCCGTCTCTTCGGCACGGCGCGTGTCGAGGCGATCGGCGAGATCTTCAACGTGTTCAATGCCAGGAACCCCAACGTCTTCAGTGGCGCACGGTTCCTGGCGACGGGCGCACCGAACCCGAACTTCCTCCGGCCGCGCGAGTACGCCGGCGACTTCCAGAACCCGGAACAACGGGTCGGGCAGATCGGGTTCCGGTTTACGTTCTGACGCTTGTCAGGAGACAGAAGATAGAAGACAGAACATAGAAGTCTTCCTTTCGGAACAGGGGGCCGGGCGAAACGCCCGGCCCCCTGTTTTTGTCTTCTGTCTCCTGTCTCCTGTCTCCTGATTTCTTCACCGCAGCGCCTTCAGCAGCGCCGCGGCCGCCTCACGCTCGCGCCGCGCTGATGGCGGCGCGGTCGCCAGCACGTCGCGGTACGCCGCCGCGGCGCGCGCGGTGTCACCGCTCTCCTGATACGCGATCCCCAGATTCAGCCGCGCCTCGTGCAGGGCCGGATCGCGCCGCAGCGCCCGCTCGAAGAGCGGGACCGCCTCGGCGGCCCGGCGCTGCTGGACCCGCAGCGTCCCCAGCCCGTTGAGCGCGTCGGCAAACTCCGCATCGATGTCGAGCGCCCGCCGGTACGCGGCGTCCGCGCCGTCACCGTCCGTCATCGCGGCGCGTGCGTGGCCGAGGTTCGTCCAGTACGACGGATTCGAGGGGTCCTGCCGGGTCGCCCGGTCGAACGCCGCGGCCGCCTCCGCGCGGCGTCCCGCATCGGCATGCAGGAGCCCAAGGCCGTTGTGCGCCATCGCGCTCGTATCGTCGAGCGCCAGCGCCGCCTGCTCGGCGCGGGTGGCCTCGGCGACATCCCCGGCTTCCCTGGCCGCCACGGCAAGGTCGTGGAACAGCGCGGCGTCGGTCGGCCACTTCGCGACGGCTGCACGGTAGGCCGCGACCGCGCCGCGCGCATCCCCGGCATCCTTCAACGCCTGCGCGTACGTGGACAGGAACACCGGGGCCTCGGGATGCGCCGCCGTCAGCCGCTTCAACGCGGCGGCGGCGGCACGCGCGTCACCGGCCTGCAGCCGTCCGAGCGCGTGCTCGAACGCGACCCAGGCGCTGATGGCGGACGCCGGGTTCGGTGCCCGCGGATCGTCGAACGTCAACACGCTCGAACCACTGGCATAGCCGAGCGCGCGCAACCGCTCTGCCGCTCCGCTGTCACGCGCCGCGGTCCCCTCGCGCGCGGGCTGCATCCGCGTCAGTGCATCCGACATCGCCTGGACGACGGCGGGATGCGAGGCGGCGACGTTGCGCGACTCCGCTGGATCCGTTCTCAGATCGTAGAGCTCCCGCTCCGACGAGACAATCAGCTTCCACATGGTGTCGCTCGTCGATGTCAGCGCGTGCCAGCCGGCACGCCGCGGATAGCGGGACTCGGAGTAGGACAGGCAGACCGCCGACGCGGTGGTGCTCGTGTCTCCCAGCCGAACCAGGAGGGGGGCGCCCGACCCACCCATGGTGCCTGGAACGCGGTCACTCAGGCCCGCGAGACGCAGCAGCCAAGGAGCAACGTCCTGGTGGCATGGCTCGTAGGATCCTGCCTTGAACCCCGGCGCGCTGATGACGAGCGGCACACGAAGCGCGGCGTCGTAGACCAGCATCCCGTGCGTCTGCTCGCCGTGTTCCCCGAGCGACTCACCGTGATCCCCCGTGACCACAACGACCGTCCGGGCGGTGAGGCCACGGCGCTCGAGCGCGTCCAGCAGACGGCCCACCTGGGCATCCGCGTAGGCGACTTCTCCGTCGTACGCGTTCCCGCCGGCCTTCTGCAGGTACTCCGGCGGCGGCGCGTAGGGCGCGTGCGGGTCGTACATGTGCACCCACATGAAGAATGGCGCGCCATCGTCAGGCAGCCAGCGCAACGCCGCATCGACGACTTCCCCGCCAGGCCGCTCTGCTTCGAGTTGCTCCGCGCGCGCCACCTCACGCCTCACCGCGTCGTCATAGCGGTCGAACCCCTCGTCCAGGCCGAACCGGCGGTTGAGGACGTAGGCGCCGACGAACGCGCCCGTCCGGTAACCGGCGTCCTTGAAGAGGCGCGCCAGGGTGGGTCGCTTGCGGTCGAAGACCTGCCCGTTCTCGCGGACGCCATGCACCGGCGGGATGGTCCCGGTCATCAGCGACACGTGCGACGGCAGCGTGAGCGGTGCGACCGCACGCACGTGCGCGAACGAGGCCCCGCGCGCCGCAAGCGCGTCGATCGACGGCGTGAGCCCGCGCCCGAGCCGGTCGGCGCGCAGCGTGTCAATCGTCACGAGGAGGACGTTCAACCGGGATGCGGGGTCCGGAGTGCGGGGTCCGGACGCGGATTGCTGGCGTTGCCACACCAGCGCGACGGCCACCAGGGCCAGAGACAGGACGACAAGCGCGAGCCGCTTCACGCCGTCATTATGGGTCGACGGAGGGGGCGGAGGGGACGGAGAAAACGGATTCACACGGAGGAACGGAGGGAACGGAGACGCGAACGGAGAAGACAACCAGAGTTTGGAAGTGCGCCGCCCGGCAGAGGCCACCTTCCCCCGCGAAGCGGGACCGCCAGCCCGCTGCGTGACAGCTCCGTTCGCGTCTCCGTTCCTCCGTACCTCCGTTGTGAAAAACTCCGTTGCCTCCGTCCTCTCCGCGTCTGCCATGACAAACTAGACAGGTGTTCACCCCCGAGACTCTGAAATTTCTGCGCGCGCTGAAGCGGCACAACGACCGGGACTGGTTCCGCGCACGGAAAGACGACTACGAGCGCCACGTGCGCGGGCCGATGATCGCGCTCATCGAGCGCCTCGCCCACGACTTCAAGACGTTCGCGCCGGAAATCGAGGCCTCGCCGAAGACGTCGCTCTACCGCATCTACCGCGACACCCGGTTCTCAGACGACAAGACGCCGCTCAAGATCCAGGTGTCGGCGTCATTCCGGTGGAAAGGGATTCCCAGGGGAGAGAGCGCGGGGCTTTACCTCGAAGTGCACCCGCAGTGGGTCTGGATGGGCGGCGGATTCTGGGCCCCGCCGGCGCCGCAGCTCGTGCGGATCCGCGAACACATCGCGGAGACCTTCCCGGAGATCCAGCGGCTGACGCGCGCGAAGCGTTTCACGAAGGTCCTCGGCGAGCTGGACGGCGAGACGCTGACGCGCGTGCCGCGCGGTTACCCGAAGGACCACCCGGCCGCCGAGTACCTCAAGTTCAAGCAGTTCCTGGGCGGACGCGAGTTTCCGCCGGCATTCGCGACGAGCGCCGCGTTCTACCCGGCGCTCATCGAGACCTACAAGGCCATCATGCCGCTGATCCGGTTCCTGAACGAGCCGCTCGTCAGCGGATCGTGACCTGCACCGATCGCGCGTCCTCGAAGCGGCCCGTCCGCCCGCTCCAGAAGTAGGCGACGACGGTGTAGCCGCCGGGGGAAAGCGGGGCCGCCGTGAGCCCCCACCCTGCGCGCTCGAATTGCGCGCCGAAGTGTGCCGCGACGTCCGGCCGCCGGCCCTGGAGGCCCGCGATCCCGAGGAAGGTCGCACGCTCACTCGAGTCGCGCCGGATGGCCCACACATGAACCGCGCCGATCCCCGTTCCGTTCCACGCGGCGAGGTCGAGCGCCCATCCCGCGACCTGGAACCCGCGCTCGACGACAAGCCCTGTCGAGGGGGTATCGATCCAGCTGCGGATCTGCCCCTCACGTGTTTCCGCGGCCACGATGCTGACGCGAACCGGAATCTCGCGGGTCGGGGTCGTGAACGTCAGCTCGTAGGCTCCCACGAAGCCGGGGCCTGGCGCCCAGGTGAACTGGTCGCGCTCGAGCGCACTGCCGGCCGGCAGCGGACGCCGCTCGCCGTTGACGCGCACGTAGCCGGCCGTCACGGCGTCGCCGAATGCGAGCTCGAGCCGGCCGAGCTCCGCAATGCGCACGTGGTACGTGCCGTCGCCGTCCGGTTCCATCACGTCCCACGACGCCGTCGTTCGGAAGCCGGTCCGTCCCCGGATGAGTCCATCGCGCACGATCGGCGCGACCGCGCCGTCGTCGGCCGCGATCGCCAGCGCGGACCGCCCCGCCGAGACGATCCCGTCGGCGCTGCTTACATTGGAGACCCTGAAGAAGCGGCTGCCGATACCGGCCACGCGTCCCTGGTCGTCAGTCACGCTCCAGGCGATCGTGTGGAGCCCGTTGGCGAGCGTCCGTGTGTCGATCAACGCGACGCCGAGACTCCCGGTGCCCGTCGTGATGTTCGTATAGTTCGGAAACAGCCGCGCGATGTCATCGTCGCAGGTGCCTGCGGCCACCGGGTTGGGCGCCGTTCCGCGGCAGAGACTGTATCTCACGCCGCTCACCGGCCGGCCGTCGATGTAGACCGTGATGGTCGAGCCATCGAGCGGGATTCGGGCGGTACCCGGTGTCAGCGCCCAGCCGAAATTGGCCACGACGCCGGACGCGACGGCGCCGTTGGCGGGCGTGTCGATGGTGCCAAAGGGCTTCGACGCGTGGTCGTTGTTGAGCGAGATCGTTCGCCGTCCAAGCAGGGACTGATGGTGCTCGGCGTCCGTCGCGATCGCGTAGAGCGTGATCTCCCCCTGCCCACCGGATCCGCGGCGCTCCGGCAGGTGCGGCAGCATGTTGGTGAGCACCATCAGACCCCATCCAGCCGCACGCGCGTTCGGGGCATCGGGGAATGCCGACTCGACATCGGGACGTGCGCCCTCCACGAAGACGCCGTCGCCGACGAACACGAGATCCTCACCGAGCACCTGCTGACATACGCCGGCGGGATCGTGCCCGACACAGTTGCGATAAACCCGCACGGCACTGACGCCAACGTCGTCGAGCGCCCAGCCGGTCACGGCAATCGCTCCGGTCACATTTGCCGCGGCTTCCGCCGGAGTCTCGAGGGCGCCGAATGGCGCATTGGTCGTGCCCGTGGGCCGAATGCCCAGCGTGACGGCGATCGGGCCGGGGGTGTTGGCGGCGCCGGAGACGGCGATCTCGACGCCCCCCTGCACCTCGCCGGACGACGGCATCCCCGGCACGTGCTGAACCCCGATCGACAGGACCGCGTCCCCCTCGCCGGCGGCCGGCGTCACCGTGATCCACGGCGCAAGGGCCCGTGCCGTCCACGAGATCGCCCCGTCGCCCTCGCGTGTCAGCCGCACGGTCTGCGGCGGAGTCACAGCCGTGAACCCGCCGTCCGAGACGGCGGCGCCGAAGCGAAGCGTGGCCGCGCTGACCGACACGTTCGGCGAGGCCGCATCCTGCGAGATCAGGACGGCCTGGCCGGCCACCGTGAGGATGCCGGTCCTGACGGGCCCCGTTGTATTGGCGGCGATGGAGACGATCACCTGTCCGCTGCCGGTGCCGCTGGTCCCGGCCGCGATGGTCAGCCACGGGGTTCCGCTCACCGCCGTCCAATCGCAATCGGTCGGAGTCGCCGTGAGCGACACGGTGCGTTCGGATGCGCCGGCCGCGACCGACAGTGTCGAGGGGACGACGCCGAACGTGCAGGGCCCTGGCGCGTCCGGATGATCCACGGTGGCCGTGATCGCCGCGGATGTCGCACTGTTGCCGGCGGCATCGACCGCTCGCGCCGTCAGCGTAACGGTGCCTTCGGCGTGGCTCGCCGCATCCCACGCGACCCGGTACGGTGAGGCGGTCGCGGATCCGACGAGAGCGCCGCCGGCGAGAAAGTCCACGCGGCTCACGGCCACGTCATCAGTCGCCGACGCCTCGAGCCGGACTTCGCCGCGCAGCGTGGCGCCGGATGCCGGTGCCGTCAGGGAAACGTCCGGATTCGTGGTGTCGGGCACCGTCACGGCGACACCGCTGGAGAGCGCGGCATTCCCGGCCGCGTCGATGGCGCGGGCCTGCAGCGTGTGACTGCCGGCCGCGACGGTAGCGGTGTTCCACACGGCCTGGTAGGGCGCGGCGGTGGCGGCGCCAATCACGACGCCGTCAACGAGGAATTCGACGCGGGACAGGACGGTATTGTCGGAGGCCGATGCGGCAATCGTCACTGCGCCGCCGACCGTCGTGCCGGCGGTCGGGGCGGTGATGCTGACCGTTGGGCTCTGCGTGTCGGCTGCGCCGGTGACGAACGTCCACATGGGACTGATGGTCGTCATCTCAGCGGCGGTCCGGCCGACCACGCGCCAGTAGTACGTGGTCTGTGGCTGTAGCGGTTGCTCCAGCACGAAGCTCTGACGCTCCCAGGACTTCTGGCTGGGGCCAAGCGGCAGCCGGCTGGCGATCAGCGACAGCGCACCCGCATTGGTGCCGAAGTAGACGTCGTAGGAGTGAGCCCAAGGCCCCCCGAACCAGCTCAGGGTCAGGCCGTGCGTGAAGGCGCCGGTGCTTTCGTAGGCCGGCAGCGGATCGACGGGCGCATCCGGAGGCAGGGGCGCGAACGGCACGTTCTCGGTCACGCCGGCGGTGTTGTTCCACTTGCGCTCGAATTGGGCCGTCAGCCAGTCGAAGATCGTGCGGTCGGTCGTGAAGTAGTTGTGCTCCTCCTGCGCATGGGCGGACGGGCTGGTCCAGTTGGACGATCCGAGGATCGCCAGGCCAAGGCCGTGGAGCTGCACCGACTTCTGATGGTTGAGACCCGCGTGCGCGCGGTGCATGATCTGCACGCCGGCCATATGCATCCGGTCGACGTTCCAGGCGTGCCAGAGACGCGTCGTATCCCGATACTGCTGCGGCTCGGTGATGAGGCGGATCGGAACGCCTGCGGTCCGCAGGTCGATCATCGCGTCGGCATGACGCCGGTCGGTGATCCGGTACATGGTGACGTCGACGCGCGCTGTTTCGTAGTAGTAGTGATACACGGCCCGCGTCGCATACGACTCGAGCGGCGGGAAATTGAGCTCGGGATCCTTGTCGTAGATGGGATACACGCGCGACTGCGGCCCGGGGACGTTTGCGTAGTCGGTGTAGTGGACCGTGTCGATCCAGAGCTCGTCGAACTTGGTCTTGAAGCTGTTCACCACCGACGCTTTGGACGTGAAGAGAATGACTTCATCCACGTAGTTGGTGTAGGGGTCGCCGGACGGCAGCCACGCATCCGAGCTGTAATTGGCGCCGCTGAACTCGACGAGCCCCTGCCCGGCAAACAGCATCATCTTCCAGTGCATGATGCCGCTCGTGGTGCGCTCGCGCATCGGGATGCCGGCCGCCGCGAGTTCCGCCAGACGGTCGCGGTTCCGTCCATTGCGGATGCTGGCCTCCGAGTCCATGAGGATCCGGACCGGCACCCCGGCGTTCCAGCGGGCGATGATCTCGCTCGCCATCCAGGAATCCTCCATGAACCAGAAGGCCACATCCAGGCGCTCGGTTTCCGCGCGAATGTGATCGATGAGGATCTGGCGGCAATCCTCCGCCCCGGGGTCGCACAGTCTGTGTTGTGCCGACACGGGCGATGCTGCTGCACAGACGGCGGCCAGGGACATGCCGGCCAGCCATCCGTACCTGAGTAAGTTCCGCCACATAAGTACTTGTTCGCTTCCGTTTTCTATCGTTCAGCTCACTGACCTCCGGTCGGGGGCAAGCGACATGCCGACCCCAGCTGTGCGCAGGATCGGTCCGACCCAAACGAAAAAAGGCGCCGCGCTTGCGCGCGACGCCCCTCTCGTCTTGCTCCTGATGTCTTCAGCTCTTCAGCATTGCAGCCTTCGCTTCAGCATTCAGTATTCAGCATTCAGCCTTCAGCATTGCAAGCATCAGTACCGGTAGTGGTCCGGCTTGTAGGGTCCTTCGATCGGCACGCCGATGTACTTCGCCTGCTCCGGCGTCAGCTTCGTCAGCTTGACGCCGAGGTGGTCGAGGTGCAGCCGGGCTACCTCTTCGTCGAGGTGCTTCGGCAGGATATACACCTTCTTCTCGTACTTGTCGTTGTGCTGGTGCAGCTCGAGCTGCGCGATGACCTGGTTCGAGAAGGACGCCGACATCACGAAGCTCGGGTGGCCCGTCGCGCAGCCGAGATTCATCAGGCGCCCTTCCGCCAGCACCATGACCGAGTGGCCGTCCGGGAAGCGGAACTCGTCGTACTGCGGCTTGATGTTGATCCGCTCGACGCCCTTGTACTTCTTGAGGCCGGCCATGTCGATCTCGTTGTCGAAATGGCCGATGTTGCCGACGATCGCCTTGTCCTTCATCCGCGACATGTGGTCGGCAGTGATCAGGTTCAGGTTGCCGGTCGAGGTAATGAAGATGTCGGCGCGATCGACGACGTCTTCGAGGGTCTTGACTTCGTAGCCTTCCATCGCCGCCTGCAGCGCGCAGATCGGATCGATCTCGGTCACGATCACGCGGCAGCCCTGGCCGCGCAGCGCCTGCGCGCAGCCCTTGCCGACTTCGCCGAAGCCGAGCACCACCGCGAGCTTCCCGCCCAGCATGACGTCGGTCGCGCGGTTGAGGCCGTCGATCACCGAGTGTCGGCAGCCGTAGATGTTGTCGAACTTGCTCTTGGTGACCGAATCGTTGACGTTGATCGCCGGGAACAGCAGCGTGCCGGCTTTCATCATCTCGTAGAGCCGGTGGACGCCCGTCGTGGTCTCCTCGCTGACGCCGCGGAGGTCCTTCGCCACGTTCGTCCAGCGCTTCGGGGTCTCCTTCAGGCTGTTGCGCAGGAACTCGAGGATGATGCCCCACTCTTCGGGCTCGCTGGCCTCGTCGAACGCCGGCACCTCCCCGGTCTTCTCGAACTCCACGCCCTTGTGCACGAGCAGCGTCGCGTCACCACCATCGTCCACGATGAGCGAGGGGCCGGTGCCGTCGGGCCACAGCAGCCCCTCACCCGTGCACCACCAGTACTCCTCGAGCGTCTCCCCCTTCCACGCATACACCGGAATGCCGCGCGGGTTCTCCGGGGTGCCCTTCGTCTCGGGACGCCCGACGACGACCGCGGCGGCGGCGTGGTCCTGCGTCGAGAAGATGTTGCACGAGACCCAGCGGACGTCCGCGCCGAGGTCGGCGAGCGTCTCGATGAGGACGGCGGTCTGGATCGTCATGTGCAGCGAGCCCATGATCTTCGCGCCGGCGAGCGGGTTCTGCCCCTTGTAGCGCTCGCGGAGCGTCATGAGGCCGGGCATCTCCTGCTCGGCGAGCCGGATCTCCTTGCGCCCGAACTCGGCGAGCGACAGGTCCTTGACCTTGAACGGTTCACGGCCGGCCTTCACCGCCGCGTCGAATGCGTGTACTTCCTGAACTGCTGTTGCCATTGCCTGCTCCTCCACAAACGCCCGGCCTGAAGGCCGGGCCTACGATCTTCCGCCGACGCCCGACCTGAAGGTCGGGCCTACCCTCGTTATGATTTCCTGGCGCTTGCGACGAAGAGCGCCGGGCCTTTTGCCGCCGTGTTGCTGGCGAGCGGTACGATCTTCACACCGCCGAAACCGGCATCCCCGAGTAATCCACGGATCGATTCTTCCCCGAACCCCAGCCAGATGTGCCCCATCTGCTGGCGATATTCTTCACGCTCGTGCGGCAGCATGTCGCAGATGAGGATCCGTCCGCCCGGCTTGAGCACGCGCGCGGCTTCGCGCAGCGCGTCGGCCGGGCCCGACAGGTGGTGCAGCACGAGCAGCAGCGTCGCCGCGTCGAGCTCCGCGTCGCCGATCGGCAGGGATTCGAGCTCGCCGCGCCGCACCTCGACATTCGGATATTCGCGCAGTCGGCGCCGCGCGGCCTGGAGCATCTCGCCCGAGCGGTCGACCGCCAGCACGCGATGCACGAACGGGGCGAGTGCGGAGGCCGCATGGCCCGTGCCGCAACCCAGGTCCCCCACGGTCCACTCCGGGTCGAGCAGCCCGGGCAGCGCCTGAAGGTGCGAGGCGCGGCCGAACAGCTCTTCGCGCAGTTTGTCCCACTGCCCTGCCGCCGAGTCGAAGAACTCACGCGACTTCGTCTGGCGGCCGCTGATCACGGTCTTGAGTCGCCGCGCATCCTGATCGGCGGCGGCGCTCGTGCCGTACTGGTCCCGCAGCACGACCCACAGGCGGCGGGCGGCCGGGCCGCGGGAATCGGCCATCAGCGTGTAATAGCGGCTCGTGGCTTCCTTCCGGGACGTCACCCACCCGGCGTCGAGCAGCGTCTTCAGGTGCCGGCTGACCGTGGACTGCGGCAGCTGAAGCACGGCGCAGAGCTCCGACACCGTCAGCTCGTTCCGGTCGAGGAGCAGCAGCATGCGGCTGCGTGTCGCATCGGCCAGGATGCCGAGGTCGTCGAAGATCGCCGTCTGCGTCAGCAGCATTTATCCATCCGTATATCCGGATGAAGTGTTACATGGCATTCCTGTTCTGTCAACCGGGGCCTATTTGAGGAAAAGCTCTTCCCATGAACGCGGGAGTCTCTGTGGCGTCGTACTCCCGACGCCCGCGCGAGCGCAGGCCGTCGAACGGCTCTGCGATCCCGCCTTCGAGGATTGCCGCCAGGTACTCATCAATTACATCCGCGCCGAGAAGGCCGGCCTCGATGTGGCCTTCTGGTTCATGGAGGATTCCTGGATCGCCAGCGAAGTCATCAATCGCCACAAGGCCGGCGTGCCGGTGCGCGTCCTCGTCGACCCGCGCGCCAACGCCTCGACGCCGCGCAACGCCGATCGGCTCGCCGAGCTGGAAGCCGCCGGCATTCCCATGCGCCAGAAGGTCTCGAGCGGCATCCTCCACTGGAAGATGATGCTCTTCGCCGGTCAGAACATCGTGGAGTTCAGCGGCGCCAACTTCAGCTCCGATGCGTGGGTGTACTCGGGCGCGCCGTACACGAACTACGTGGACGAGGCGATCTACTTCACGAGCGACTCGTCGGTGGTCAACAGCTTCCGCACCAAGTTCGATGACCTCTGGATCGACACGAGCCGGTATGCGAACTACGCGAACATCAGCGGACCGCTGACGCGGAACTACGGCATCTTCAGCCAGGACCCCGAGCTGAACTTCCCGCCGTTCGAGTCGTTCGCGAACCGGTCGGTCGATCACTACAACCTCGAACGCCAGAAGCTCGACGTGATCATCTATCGCATTACCGACCAGCGGCACACCAATGCGGTCATCAACGCCGTCCAGCGTGGTATTCCGGTCCGTCTGATCACCGAGCCCGAGCAGTACCGCGATCCGAAGCGCCTCTGGCACTCGTGGAACGTCGACCGTCTCTACATGGCCGGCGTCCAGATCCGCCACCGCGTCCACGCCGGCCTCAACCATCAGAAGCTGACGCTCTATTACAGCCAGGGCATCTCCGTGCTCGGTTCGTCCAACTGGACGAGTCCGTCCGACAACTCGCAGGAAGAGCACAACTACTTCACCGTCAAGCCGCACCTCTTCACGTGGCTCGTGGACCACTTCGAGCGGAAGTGGAACAACACCACGGGCATCGCCGAAACCGGCCCGTTCGCGCCGCTCCCGCCCGACGCGGCGACGACGCCGTTTCCGGCCGACAGCGCGCAGGGCATCCCGGCGGCCAGTGTGACGCTCGAGTGGCAGGCGGGGTACTGGGCCCACAACTACGACATCTACTTCGGCACCTCGCCGCAGCCGCCGCTGCTCGCGGCCAACCAGATGCTCGGGCCCAGCCAGTCGCCGACCGACTACCGCCGGTACACCGTGCCCGCCTCCCTGCAGACCGGCACCACGTATTACTGGCGCATCGTGTCGAAGACGATGGCCGACATGACCGCGTCGAGTCCGGTGTTCACCTTCAGCACCGAGGGGAGCGCGCCCCCGCCGCCGCCACCCGGCGCCACCGACGTCGTCCTCCACGCCGGCAAGGGCACGCGCGCCGGTGCGTGGCAGAGCGAGGCGGATGCCACGGCCGCCAGTGGGGTAAAGATGCGGCACCCGGATGCCGGCGCCGCGAAGATCACGACGGCCTCGGCCTCACCCGCGAACTACTTCGACATGACCTTCAGCGCGGAGGCGGGCGTCCCGTATCGCCTGTGGCTGCGCGGCCGTGCCGACGCGAACTACTGGCCGAACGACTCCGCCTTCGTGCAGTTCTCCGGCTCGGTGGACGCGAGCGGCTCCCCCGTCTGGCGCATCGGCACGACGAGCGCCACGGACGTGAGCCTCGAGGAATGCTCGGGGTGCGGCGTGTCGAACTGGGGCTGGCAGGACAACGGCTGGGGGGCCGGCGTGCTCGGTCCGCTGGTGTACTTCGCGACGACCGGCACGCACACCGTGCGCGTGCAGACGCGGGAGGACGGCTTGGCGATCGACCAGATCGTGCTCTCGCCGTCCACGTATCTCTCGACGCCGCCCGGGCCGAACAAGAACGATTCGACGATCCTCCCCGAACAGGGCGGCTCCGGCGGGACGGTTCCGCCGCCGGGCGACACCACGGCACCGACCGCGCAGATCACCTCGCCGTCTGGTGGCGCCACGGTGAGCGGGACCGCCAACGTGGCGGTGAGCGCCGGCGACAACGTCGCGGTGGCCCGCGTCGAGATGCTGCTCGACGGCGCGCTCGCCGCCACCGACAGCGCCGCGCCGTATCAATTCGCCTGGGACACGACCGCCGTCGGTAACGGCAGCCACTCGCTCCAGGCCCGTGCCGTCGATTCGTCCGGCAACACCGGCCTGTCGGCAACCGTGACCGTGACGGTCAGCAACACGTCGAGCCAGAGCGCCGAGATCGTGCTGTGGGCCTCGGATGCGACGGCCACCGCGGGCAGCTGGCGCCTCGTTGCCGACGCGAGTGCGGCCGCCGGCCTGCGCATGCACCATCCGGACGCGGGCGGCGCGAAGATCACGACCGCCGCGGCTTCACCGGCAAACTACTTCGAAGTGACCTTCAATGCTGTGGCGGGAACGCCGTACCGCATCTGGGTCCGCGGCAAGGCCGACAGCAATTACTGGGCGAACGATTCGGTGTTCCTGCAGTTCAGTGGCTCAGCCGATGCGAACGGCTCGAGCCTGTGGCACATCGGGACGACGAGCGCCGCGGAAGTCAACCTCGAGGAGTGCAGCGGCTGCGGCGTGTCGAACTGGGGCTGGCAGGACAACGGCTGGGGATCGGGCGTGCTCGGACCGCTGGTCTACTTCACCACGACGGGACCGCAGACACTCCGGATCCAGACGCGCGAGGACGGCTTCTCGATCGACCAGATCGTCCTGTCGCCGTCGAAGTACCTGAGCTCGGGTCCAGGCCCGAACAAGAACGACGGGACGATACTCGGAAAGACCCAGTAGCCCGATTCGGGACTCGGGGCTCGGGGTTCGGGCCTGGGGGGTTCGGGCTGGGGGTTCGGGCTGGGGGGTTCGCGATTGGGGTAGGCCCGAGCCCCGAGCCCCGAGATCCGTGCCAGACACCGGGGTCAGACCGGGGTCAGACATAGGTCTGACCCGGGTCTGACCCGAGCCTGACCCCTACTGCTTTCGCAACACCTTCCCGGGCAGCGCGGACGTGAATTTCCCGTCCGCCACGACGGCCTGCCCATTCACCAGGACGTAATCCATCCCCTCGGCCAGCTGGTGCGGATCCGTATAGGTCGATCGCTCGGCGACGTTCGCAGGATCGAAGATCAAAATGTCGGCAGCGGCCCCCTCGCGGATCACACCGCGGTCCTTCATCCCGAAGACGGTAGCCGGCAGGCTGGTCATCGACCGGATGGCGTGCTCCAGCGTCACCGTGCCGCGCTCGCGCACGTACCGTGACAGCTTGCGCGCAAACGCGCCGTAGTTGCGCGGGTGCGGTTTCCCCGCGCCCATGGCCACCAGGCCGCCGTCGCTGGACGTCATGGTGTACGGCTGGCGCATGATCTGCGCGATATCGTCCTCCGACATGTTGAACGAGACGATGGACGGCGCCTGGCGGGCGATCAGCTCCAGCGCCACGCGCACGGCCGTCTGCGTGCGGTCGGCGGCGATCTGCTCCAGCGTCCTGCCCTCGAGCGCCGGTTCCGGGCGATAGTGCGCAATGAGCACCGCCGCCGGCCCGCCGCGCCGCCGCAGGTTCTCGGTCGCCACCTGCTCCGCGCGCTCGAACACGGTCCGCTGCTCCGCCGTCATCCCCTCGGGATTCGCAAGGTGCTCGACAGCGGGCGCCGGCACGCCGTCCGGCAGCAGCGCCGCGCGCAAACTCGTGGACGAGGCCTCGTAGGGATATTGATCGGCGAACACCTGGACGCCGCGTGCCCGCGCCGTGTCGAGCCGATGGGTGATCGCATGGCCCAGTCCCCAGTTGTCGGGCCCGAGCGCCTTGGCGTGGCTCACGATCCCGATCGTCCCCGCTTCGTCGGCAATCCGGATGACCTCCTGGACCGAGGCGACGACGCCCACGTTGTAGTTGCCTTCGTCACGGACGTGGCTCGTGTACAGACCGCCGCGTTCGGCGGCCGCCTTCGTCAACGCGATCACCTCCTCAGTCGTCGCGTAGCTGCCGGGCGTGTAGAACAGGCCGCTCGACAGGCCGAACGCCCCCTCCCCCATGGCCGTCCGTACCAGGGCGCGCATCTGGTCGAGCTCCGCCGCGTTCGGCGCCCGGTTGGCTCCGCCGATCACCGCGCGCCGGACGGCGGCGTGGCCGATCAGCAGCGCGACGTTCGGGCCGATGCCACCGCCCTCCAGGCGGACCCGCTGCGCCGCCAGGTCTGGCGGGCCACCCCCATCCGGATTCGCGACGATCGTCGTCACGCCCTGTGCGAGCAACGGCTGCCCCTGGCGCAGCGCCGGCTGCTCCAGCCCTTCGGCCGCATGCGAATGGACGTCGATGAACCCCGGCGTCACCAGACGCCCGGCGGCGTCGATGACGGTGGCGGCGCGCGCCCCCGTCAACCGGCCGACGGCCGTGATCCTGCCACCGGTAATGCCGATATCGGCCGCCAGCCAGGGATTGCCCGAGCCATCCATGACGCGGCCGTTCTGTATCAGGACATCGAACGACGGCTGGGCTTGGCGGGCGCCCACGGACGTCAGCAGGGCGAAAACGACAGCAAAAGCACTCAGCGTGACTCGGCGGTTCATGGTTGATGATTCTAGCCGGGTTGGGCATGCGCCGTGCTTCTCCCGGTCGGAGAGGTGGACATGTCTGACGAATCGATGAATCTCACACTGCCGCGCAGCGAAAAAAGCGTGTGGGACAAGCCAGGCTTCGCGGCAACGCTCGCGTCGTACGACCAGGAGCGCTGGATCGCGGCGGCCTGGGGGTCGGGATTGACGATGGTGGGTGCGCGCCGCGGCGGCTTTACCGGGGGGCTCCTGGCGACAGCCGGCCTGGTGCTCACCGTGCGCGCCGCCATGGGCCGGCATGACTTTCGAGCCGCCCGGGTCTGGCTGGAGCGCGCCATGCGCGAGTGCGGCTACGCCGGCAAGGACGTCGTCGAAGACGCGTCCGAAGAATCGTTTCCGGCAAGCGACGCGCCCTCGTGGACGGCCAGTGCCGGCGCGGAAGATTCTGAACGATAGGAGAGAGCAGATGGAATCGATCGAGCTGCAGTTTCCGGAAGATGCGCGCGAGCAGCGCGTGCGTGAGGGGCGCAACATCAGTGAGGCCGAGCGGTGGCTGTCGATGGCCGGCGGTGCGGGCCTGGTCGCGTATGGCCTCAGCAAGGGACGGCTGCCGGGCTGGACGCTCGCGGGCCTCGGCGTGTGGCTGTTCCGGCGGGGGATGACCGGGCATTGCGACACGTACCAGGTGCTCGGCGTCAACACGGCAGGCACCGGCGAAGACACGCGGCAGGCGCTCGGCGGACCCGCCGGCGTGATGGTCGAGGAAACCGTGACGATCAACCGGCCGATTTCCGAGCTCTATCGCTTCTGGCGCAACCTCGAAAACCTGCCGCGGTTCATGACGCACCTCGAATCGGTCGAGCGGATCACCGACACGCTGTCACGCTGGCAGGCGAAGGGGCCGGCGGGGTCGCACATCGAGTGGAACGCCGAGATCATCAACGAGGTGCCCGACCAGGTGATCGGCTGGCGGTCGATCGAAGGCTCCGACGTGGTGAGCGCGGGCTCGGTGAATTTCGACGAGGCCGGCCCGGGCGCGACGCGCGTCCGCGTGCGGCTCCAGTACAGCCCGCCGCTCGGCAAGGTCGGCGACGCCGTCGCACGGCTGACCGGCACGGATGCGGCGACGCAGATCCGCGAGGACCTCCGGCGCTTCAAGACGCTGGTGGAAACCGGGCAAACCGCTCGCTGACTGCCGCTTCGCGGATGGTAAATGGGAAATGGTAGATGGTAAAGCGATCTTCCATTTTCCATAGGGACGGCGTGGCCATGGCGAACCTCAGGTAAAATACCTGCAGGAGTCATATGGCACAGAGATCCCGACCGA
>JBBECO010000004.1:15990-29497 GCA_040881785.1 Vicinamibacterales bacterium | reverse complement strand
GCGAACCTCAGGTAAAATACCTGCAGGAGTCATATGGCACAGAGATCCCGACCGACTTTGATGAAGCGCGAGCGTGAAAAAGCGCGCATGGAAAAGCAGAAGATGAAGGAAGCGCGGCGCGCCGACAAGCCGACCGGGCCCTCGCAGCGTGCCGCCGACGGGATCGATCCGGATATCGCCCACATCAAGGCCGGCCCGCAGCCGCTGGCCGACTGGCAGATCGACCCCGAGGAGGCGACGGAGGAGACCGCCGAGGACGACAAGGCCTGATCGGGCTCGCCTTCGGGCCGCTTGACAACTATATCCACCGTGCATACATTCACGGTGTGCACATCGATCCCGCGGAAGTCGAGTCCCTCCTTCCACTGCCCCCGGCCACGTTCCATATTCTGCTCGCCCTCGCCGAGGACGAACGGCACGGGTACGCGATCATCCTGGACGTCCTCTCGCGCACCGGCGGCGCGGTGCGGCTCAGCGCCGGCACGCTCTACCGCTCCATCCAGCGGATGCAGGAGCAGGGCCTCATCGAGGAAAGCCGGCGGCGCCCCGCACCTGACGAAGACGATGAACGGCGGCGGTACTATCTGCTGACGCCGTTCGGGGCCGCCGTGGCGCGGGCCGAAGCCCGGCGGCTCACACAGCTCGTCAGGCTGGCCCGCGAAAGCGGCTTTGCGCCGGGGAAAGCGTGATGCGGCTCTATCGGCTGCTGCTGCGCCTCTACCCCACCTCCTTCCGTCACGAATACGGCGAAGAGATGATCCGCCTGTTCGACGAGCGGCGGCGGCGCGCCGCGGGGGGTGTCGACCGGCTGGGCCTCTGGCTCGAATCGCTGCGCGACGCGCTCGTCACCGCGCCACGGGTCCACCTCGACATCCTGGCCCAGGACCTCCGGTATACGCGCCGCACGCTCGCCCGGACGCCCGGCTTCGCCGTGGCGGCCGTGGTCGTCATGGCGCTCGGGATCGGGGCCACGACGGCCGTGTTTTCCGTCGCGGACCGCGTGCTCCTGCGTCCGCTTCCCTTCGAGGATCCGCAGCGGCTGGTGCAGGTGTGGGAGAGCGTGCCCGGCTACCCGCTGCTCGAGCCGGCCCCCGTCAACTACCGGGACTGGAAAGCGATGGCGTCGAGCTTCGACCAGCTCGAAGCGCACGTCGAGCAGTCGGTCAACCTGGTCCGCGCCGACCCGATCCGGGTCGACGGCGCGGCGCTCACGGGAGGACTCCTGCCGATGCTCGGTGTCGCGCCGGCGCTCGGCCGGTTTTTTACCGAGGAGGAGTCGCGGCATGGCGGTCCGGATGTCGTCATCGTGAGTGATCGCCTCTGGCAGCGCGCGTTCGGCGCCGACGCGGCGATCCTCGGCACGCCGCTGAAACTCGACGACAGGACCTACACGATCGTGGGCGTGATGCCGCGTGAGTTCCATTTCCCGGATCGCACGACGGACCTCTGGGTCCCCTTGACCTTCGAGCCGTCGATGTTCGTCGATGGCGACAACAACTTTCTGCGCGTGCTTGGCCGGCTGAAACCGGGCGCCACGCTGGAGGGAGCCCGCGCCGAGATGGAGGCCGTGGCGACGGCGCTTCAGCAAGTACGCCCGAAGGAGAACGCGCAGACCCTGGCCGCATTGCGCCGGCTCGAGGACCAGGTGAGCTGGCAATCGCGGCTGCTGCTCCGCGTCCTCGCCGGCGCCTCGCTCTGCCTGCTGCTGATCGCGAGCACGAACCTCGCGAGCCTGCTGCTGACCCGCTTTGCCGCCCGGCGGCGCGAGCTCACCGTCCGGGCGGCGCTCGGCGCCGGCCGCGAGCGCCTGACGCGACAGCTGCTCACCGAAAGCCTCGCGCTGTCCCTTCTGGGCGGCGCGTCCGGCGTGGGCGTCGCGTACGTCGCGACGCCGCTGCTCGCGCGGCTCGTGCCGACCAACCTGCCGGTGCCGGACGCAACGGTCCTCGATCCGCGCGTCCTGCTCGTCGCGGCGGCGGTGACGATCGTCACGGGGATCGCGTTCGGCGTGCTGCCGGCCTGGCGCATCAGCCGCGGGGCCCGGACCATTTCGCTGCGTGAAGGGGCCCGCGGCAGCGCCGGCGGCCGCGAGCGCCTGCGGGCCGCGCTCGTCACGGCACAGATCGCGGCCTCGATCGCGCTGCTCGTCGCCACGGTTCTACTGGCGCGCGCCCTCGGGCGCGTCCAGTCGGTCGACCCCGGCTTTCAGGCGGCCGGCGTGCTCACCCTGCGAACGGCGCTTCCCTTCGAGCGCTATCAGACGACGAGCTCGCGGGTGCGGTTCTATGACGGCGTCCTGGCCGGCGTCTCCGCGCTGCCGGGTGTCAGCGCGGCCGCCTACACGAGCTTCACGCCGCTGATCATGCGCGGCGGCATCTGGCCGGTGGAGATGCCCGGCCTCGCGCCGCAGGACGTGGACGTCCACACGGCCAGTCTTCGCTTTCTCACGCCGAAGTACTTCGCGGCGCTCGACATCCCGATCCTCCAGGGACGGGACTTCTCGCCGTCCGACACCTTCGACGCCCCCTTCGTCGCCGTGGTGAGCGAGTCGTTCGCGAAACGCTACTGGCCCGACGGCAGTCCGCTCGGCCGGACGTTCACGATCGCGTTCGACGAGCGGACGATCGTCGGCGTCGCCGGAGACGTGCGCGTGCGCGGCCTCGAGCAGACCAGCGAGCCGCAGGTCTACGTGCCCTACACGCAGGTCAGGGACGGATGGATGCCGTACTACGTACCCAAGGACCTCCTGATTCGAACGGCCGGTGATCCGCTCGCCCTGGTCCCTGCGGTGCGCCAGATCGTGCGCGCCGCGGATCCCGAGCTGCCGGTGGCCGACATCCGGTCGATGGAGGATGTGGTGGCGTTGCAGACCGCGCCGCGGCGCACGCAAACGGCTGTGCTCGGGCTGTTTGCGGGGATGGCGCTGCTGCTCGCGGCCATCGGCCTGCACGGCCTGCTGTCGTTCGGCGTGTCTCAGCGGCGGCAGGAGATCGGCGTCCGCATCGCGCTCGGTGCGCCGCGTGCCAATGTGCTGCGCCTGGTCCTTCGTGAGAGCGCGATGCTGGCGGTGCTCGGCGGCGTGGCCGGCCTGGCACTCGCGTACGCGGCGGCGCGCGGCTTCGATTCGCTGCTCGCCGGCGTCCAGCCGAACGATCCCTGGACCTACGCCGGAGCGGCGTTCGTCACGGTGCTGGTCACGCTGTCTGGCAGCCTCGTCCCCGCCCTGCGCGCGCTGCGCGTGGATCCCGTGGGTGCCCTGCGTGCCGAGTAAACCGAGGGGACGGAGGGCACGGAGTGTTTGCACAGCGGAGGAACGGGGTAGAACGGAGGGACGAACGGAGACGAAAGATCTTTAAAAAGAGTGTCGTCTCCGTTCTTTCTCCGACCTGCTCCGTTTCTCCGTTGTAAAAGAACTCCGTTCTCTCCGTCCCCTCCGTTTTCTCGCTACAATGGGGCTGCCAGCCCTTGCCGCTCAACAAATGCGGCGTCTCCGTCGTAATCAACACTTATATGCCCGAAGTGTATGAAAAGGACGGCCGGGAGCAGACCGGCGTCGGCAGCTACTTCGTCGCGAACTATCCCCCCTTCTCGGTATGGACCGAATCGGCGGTCGACACGGCGCGCGAGGCGCTGAGCTCGCCGGCCGCGGGGGTTCCACTCGGGTTGTATCTCCATATCCCCTTCTGCCGGAAGCGCTGCCACTTCTGCTATTTCCGCGTCTACACCAACAAGAACGCGCGGGAGGTCGAAGACTATCTGGACATCCTCGCCGCCGAGTGGGACATGTACCTCGACGCGCCGGCGATTGCCGGCCGGCCGATCGATTTCGTCTATTTCGGCGGCGGCACGCCCTCGTTTCTCTCGACGGCACAGCTCGAAGGGCTCGTCTCGCGTCTCACGAAGCGCGTGGACTGGAGCCAGGCCGAGGAGATCACGTTCGAGTGCGAGCCGGGCACGCTCAGCGAGAGCAAGCTGGCGGCGATCAGGGGCTTCGGCGTCACGCGCCTGAGCCTCGGGGTGGAGAACTTCGACGACCGCATCCTCGAGCTCAACGGCCGTGCGCACCGTTCGCCAGAGATCATGAAGGTCTTCCGCTACGCGCGCGACCTGAACTTCCCCCAGATCAACATCGATCTCATCGCCGGCATGATGGGCGAGACCGACGAGAACTGGCGGACCTGTATCGAGCGCACGCTCGCGCTCGCGCCCGACAGCATCACCATCTACCAGATGGAGCTGCCGTACAACACCACGATCAGCGGCAATCTGCTGAAGGGCACGGGACAGCTCGAGGCGCCGGTAGCCGACTGGCCGCAGAAGCGCCGCTGGGTCATGGAGGCCTTCGAGGCGCTCGAGCGTGCGGGTTATCACGTGGGCAGCGCCTATACGGCCGTCAAGGATCCGGCCAGGACGACGTTCGTCTATCGGGATCGATTGTGGGAAGGTGCGGATCTCGTCGGCCTCGGCGTGGCGTCGTTCGGCCATGTCAACGGCGTCCACGTGCAGAACCTCGACACGTGGGAGACCTACGGCGCCGCCGTCGGCGCGGGACGCCTGCCGCTGTCACGCGCGTACAAACCCGGCACGGATGAGCGGCTGATCCGGGAGTTCGTGCTGCAGTTGAAGCGCGGCTCCGTGCGTCCGGCGTACTTCGAGGAGAAGTACGGTGTCCGGCCGCTCGAGCGCTTCGCGCCGCAGCTGGCGTCACTGCAAGCCGAAGGGTTCCTCGCGGAGCTCACCCCCGAGCGCATCGCGCTGACACGCGAAGGCCTGATGCGGGTCGATACCCTGCTCCACCGATTCTTCCTGCCGGAACACACGGGAATTCGGTACACGTAAACGCCCGACCTGAAGGTCGGGCCTACAAGGTCGGGCCTACGAGGCGGGCCTACCATTGGCTCATCACCCGAGAACTATGAGCACATCCGCAGACGCTTACGATGTCGTCGTGATCGGCGGCGGACCCGCCGGGTCCACTACATCCACGCTCCTGGCGCAGCGCGGCCTGAAGGTCGGACTCTTCGAACGTGAGACGTTCCCGCGCTTTCACATCGGCGAGTCGCTGATCCCCGAGACTTACTGGGTGCTGAAGCGGCTGAACATGCTGCCGAAGATGCAGGCGAGCCGCTTCGTCAAGAAGCACAGCGTGCAGTTCGTGAACGCCGCCGGGAAGGAGTCGGCGCCGTTCTACTTCCACGACAACAAGCCGCACGAGTGCTCGCAGACGTGGCAGGTCGAGCGCGGCGAGTTCGATCAGATGATGCTCGACAACGCGCGCGAGCATGGTGTGGATGCACATGAGGGCGTCCACGTGCTCGAGGTCCTCTTCGACGGCGATCGCGCGACCGGCGTGCGCATCAAGGATGCGGACGGCACGCGCCGCGAGGTCCGCGGGAAAGTGGTCGTCGATGCCAGCGGGCAGGCGGCGCTGCTGCAGAACCGCTTCAAGCTGCGGTTGTGGGATCCCGTGCTCAACAAGGGGGCGATCTGGACCTACTGGCGGGGCGCCTACCGCGACACAGG
This sequence comes from Vicinamibacterales bacterium, assembly GCA_040881785.1. Lineage (GTDB taxonomy): Bacteria > Acidobacteriota > Vicinamibacteria > Vicinamibacterales > 2-12-FULL-66-21 > JACDCA01. The sequence goes on along the minus strand of JBBECO010000004.1, from coordinate 23,974 downwards.
ACGCGACGAGGGAGCCACGATGGTCCTGCAGACGGCCGACAAGAAGGGCTGGTTCTGGTACATCCCCCTGCACGACGACATCGTCAGCGTCGGGGTGGTCGCGCCGTTCGATTACCTGTTCAAGGACCGCAAGGGCTCGCACGAACAGACCTACGAAGAGGAGGTCGAGGCGGCCCCGGCCGTCAAGAAGCGCGTGGCGGGCGCGGAGCGCGCGAGCGGCTATTACGTGACCCGCGACTACTCCTACCGGTCGAAGCAGGTGGCCGGGGACGGCTGGGTCCTCGTCGGTGACGCGTTCGGGTTCCTCGATCCGCTGTACTCGTCGGGGGTCCTGCTCGCACTGAAGTCCGGCGAGCTCGCGGCTGACGCGATCGCCGATGGCCTCGAGAAGGGCGACACGAGCGCCGCGCAGCTCGGGGCCTGGGGCGACGGCTTCAACCAGGGGGTGGACCGCATGCGGCGCCTGGTGTGCGAGTATTACAGCGGATTCAGCTTCGGCGGATTCGTGCGGGAGCATCCGGATCTGCGCGGCACGATCACCGACCTGCTGATCGGCGATCTCTTCACCGACCGCGTCGACAAGGTGTGGGCTCCGATGGAAGCGCTTTACAAGCCGGGCCGCCAGGCGATCCAGTCGTGGCAGCAGGGACTGCCGCCCGACCAGGTGCCCGAGAAGGCCAACGAATTGATCCTCCCTGAGTCACCGAGGCCGCACGAGCCGCATGGCCACTGAGTTTCGCTATCCACGACGCGTCCAGTTCGCCGAAACCGATCTCGCCGGCATCGTCCACTTTTCCACGATGTTCCGGTACGTGGAGGAAGCGGAGCACGCGCTCTGGCGCGAGGCGGGGCTGTCGATCGCCGAACGCGGCAGCGGCCTCGGCTGGCCGCGCCTCAGCGCGGCGCTCGAGTTCCGCAATCCGCTGCGGTTCGAGGAGGAGTTCGAGGTCTGGGTGCGCATCGCGGCGCTCAAGACACGGACGATCGAGTACGAGATCACGCTCGTCCGCGGCCGGACGGTCATCGCCGTCGGCACGATGACGTCCATCTGCGTGCGGAAGCAGCCGGACGGCACGATGCGCGCCGCCGAGATCCCCCCTGAGGTCGCGCAGAAGTTGGAGCCGTTCGTGGAGGAATGAGCTGCCCGACCTGACCGTGACCGCCGCGGGCCTACCGGTCTCCCTTGACGATCGGATCACCACGTTCAACCCACGCCTCGTAACCGCCGATGAGCGCGAGGACGTTCTCGATCCCGGCTTTCCTGAGTATCAGCGCCACACGGGCGCTCGTCTGTTCGGCCAGTCAACTGCAGTAGGCGACGATCAGGCGCTTCTCCCCTTTCAGTCTCGCGGCGCCTTCCGGCGTAGAGAGTTCCTCGGGCGTCATCAGCACGGCGCCGGGCAGATGTCCCTGCCGGAAACTGACGGGATCCCGCACGTCGAGAACGATGACGTTGCCTGCGGCCGCCCGCTTCTTGAACTCCGCGACGGAGATCCGCAGCTCCGGCGCCTTCCACGCGTCGTTCCCGGCCGAGAACACCTGCGCGGCGTCGTCGGTGCGCGCCGGCGGCGTGCTGCTGACGGGGGCGGCCGGTGTGAGCACGAGCATCCACTCCTCGTGGGGCTCGCCGGCATGCGGACGGCTGGTGAAGGGATCGATCATCGACACCTGCGCGAAGCCGGCGGTGCGGGCGTCGTCGCGGACGAAGTCGATCGCGATCTCATGATTGCGAGTCTGCACGTCGCGCGCGGCCTCGCGGCGCGCCTGGCCGATCGGCTCGACGATGACCAGGCGGCCGCCGGGTTTCAGCGCGGCCTTGATGTGCGCCAGCATCGCCTGGTGCTCGGTCATCTCGTGATACGCGTTCACGATCAGCGCGGCGTCCAGCGATGCTGGCGGCAGCTTCGGATCGTCCACGGCCCCTTCGATGACCTCCACGTTCTTCAATCCGTCGGTGTCGACGCGCGCGCGCAGCCGGCGCAGGGCGTCGGCGCCGATGTCCACCGCCAGGACCCGCCCGGTCGGTCCCACCGCCGACGCGAGACGCGTCGTGAAGAACCCGTTGCCCGCGCCGATGTCGGCCACGGCGGCGCCGGGCTTCACCTGCATCGCGGCGAAAATCTCGTCGACCTTCTGCCACTGCTCGCGCGGGGTTTCGTCGTGCGTTCGCGGCCTCGCGTCCTGCGCCCAGCCCCCCGAAGCACTCGTGGCTTCCGCCTTTAGGCGGAAGGAACTCGTCGGGCCCATCGTCAGGACCGAGGCCATGGCGACTACTGCGGCGATCCCTCTGCTCATACCGGCACTCCCTTGTGTCATGAGAGCCACTTTAGGGGCTTGGACGGGCCGGCAGGTGGAGGGGCTGTCAGGCTTCTGTCAAATTCCGGCGAGTTCACCGTTTTCTGACAGTTCGCGGACCCCTTCCTGACGGCCACGCCCCTCGAGCAGTCGTACAATGTGCGCACCATGTCGGCCCCTCGCCGGTCCCGTTCCACGATCATCGTCGCCATGCTGATCGCGACGCTTGCCATGACGGCGATGCTCGCGTGGGAAGCGCAGCAGGCCGCGCGCTCGCACCGCGCCACCGCCGAAAACGTCCTGCGCGATTATGCGAAGTTCGCGGCATGGGAGCTCTCGAGACTGGGCCGCCAGCAGCTGCTCAACGCCATGAACACCGAGCTGGGCGAAGTGCAGGCGTCCCTCAAGAGCGGCGGCCTCGAGGCGGCGCTCGGCACGTCGGCGCCGTGTGCCGCCGGATGCGGCGCCACGCACACGGTCCTGACCGCCTTCAGCGCATCCCTGCCCAACGCCGAATTCAGGTTCGCTGGCGCACCGGTGGACGATGGGGTGCGCGCGCTCCTCGCCGGCGCGGTCGCCGAGGGCCTGCGGAAGCCGCAGGAGTTCACGTGCCCGACGATGCGGGTCACACGCATCAACGGCACGCCGGCAGTCGTCGTGTGGCGTCCCGTGCACGACCGGAACGACCGGCTCTCGGGCGTGGTGGGTTTCGTCGCCGACCTGCCGTTCGTCACGCGCCCGTTCGAGAACGTCGCACGGCACACATCGCTGCTGCCTCCGTCGCTCGTGCCGGCCGGGGGGCACGCCAACGAGGCGCTGGCGGTGCGCGTGTCGTCCGCTGGTGGTGAGCGGCTCTACGCCTCGGCCGATGCCTGGTCGCGCTACGAGGCGGAGGACCAGCTCACCCGTGAGTTCGATCGCCTGAGACTCGCCGTCGCGCTGCGGCCGGAGACCGCGGAAGGGCTCATCATCGGCGGGCTCCCCCGCGAACGCCTGCCCCTCATCGTCGGGCTCCTCACCCTCACGGCCGGACTCGTCGTCGTCGCGCTGGTCCAGTTGCGGCGCGAGGCGGAGCTGGCGCGGATGCGGTCGGACTTCGTCTCGGGTGTGTCGCACGAGCTCCGCACACCGCTCGCGCAGATCCGCATGTTCACCGAGACGCTCCTGCTGGGCCGTGTGCGCACCGCTGGCGAGGGGCGTCGCTCGCTCGAGATCATCGCGCGCGAAACGCAGCGCCTGATCCATCTCGTCGAGAACGTCCTGCTCTTCTCGCGCGGCGAGCGCAGCATCCCGCACATCACGCGCGCGCCTGAGCGACTGGCGCCGATCGTCGCAGACGTCGTCGAGGGCTTCGCGCCCCTTGCAGCCGCCCGCCAGGTCCGGCTGACGACGGCGCTCGACGAGACCGCGAACGCCCCGGTCGACGCCGGCGCGATCAGGCAGATCCTGCTGAACCTGCTCGACAACGCCGTCAAGTACGGACCGGCCGGGCAGGAGGTCACCATCCAGCTCCGCCTTCAGCGTCGAACGGCGCTGCTGGCGGTCGAGGATCAGGGTCCAGGCATCGCTGAGACCGACACCGAGCGGATCTGGCAGCCGTTCAACCGGCTCGCGCGCGCCGATGACGCCACCGGCGGCGCGGGGATCGGGCTGTCGATCGTGCGGCAGCTTGCGGATCTGCACGGTGGCCGCGCGTGGGTGGAACGCGCCCCCTCGGGCGGCGCGCGTTTCGTCGTTGAGCTGCCGGACGCCTGGGCGAGCGTGGGCGCAGACACCGCCGCCGTCGCATGACCCGCGTCCTCATCGTCGAGGACAACCAGGACCTGGCCTTCGGTCTGCGCAACAACCTCGAGATCGAGGGCTACGCGGTCGATGTCGCCGCCGATGGCCGGGAAGGTCTTGCGGCGGCGCGCCGTACGCCGCCGGACCTCGTCGTGCTGGACCTGATGCTCCCCGGCATGGACGGCTATCGCGTCCTCCGCCAGCTTCGCGAAGACGGCCTGACGATGCCGGTGCTGATCCTGACCGCGCGCGGCGAGGAGGCGGACAAGGTGCTGGGCTTCCGGCTCGGCGCCGACGATTACGTCACCAAGCCGTTCGGCGTCCTGGAGCTGCTGGCGCGGGTCGAAGCGCTTCTGCGCCGGAGCCGTCCGGCCGCAGGGCAGTCGGGAGGCGGCGTCCGGCGATTCGGTGATGTCGAAGTGGACCTGTCCACGCGGAGCGTTCGCCGCGCCGGCGACGTCGTCGCGCTCACGCCGATGGAGTTCGACCTGCTGGTGGCACTTCTGCGGCGTAATGGCGCCGTGGTCTCGCGCATGGAACTGCTGGCGGAGGTGTGGGGGCACTCATCCGCCGTGCTGACGCGGACCGTCGACACGCACATCGGCGAGCTGCGGCGGAAGCTCGAGCAGGATCCCGCCATGCCGCGGCATATTCTTACTGTGCGGAAGGCGGGCTATCGACTGGCGTTGTAACGGGGGGTTCTGGCAGGCCTAAAAGCCACGTCGCGCGCCGAAGCAACGAGGGGAATCGCTTCACCGCCAAACAGTCCAGTCACCGAGCGCGCATTTCTTGCCCCGTGACCAGGAGACGATTCAGTCGAAGTGGCCCCCGACTCCAGTGCTCGGAGATCGATTGCGTGAACTCTGGTTGCACCAGCTTCGCTCGACGTTCCAAGAATTCTCCGCGATCCCACCGCACATAAATACCTTCAGCTGGTCCGTCGGCGAATCGCGACCGCCCGATCAGTTCCTTCATGCCTTCCGCCTCAAACTTCCCGCGTGCAACCCGAGGAGCCGTCGCGAGGCCGACCTGGTCGGTAAAGGCATCTCGGCGTTCGACACTCCAGAACTTCCCGAAGGCTCGATCGTAGATATCAAACGCTATGAACCAATCAGGCAGTCGCGTGTAGTGGACGCTATGCATCGCGTAGCACCACTCACCAAAAAGGATCAGCTCCGGGCGCAGAGCATCGGTGAGAACCCGGCGGTGAGTCTCAATCCAGCGAGGAAGGGGTTTGAACTGTGGATGCAGGGAGTCCCACGCGAGAAATGCCCCTCGGTTCTGGACTCGGAGCTCATCACGATCGCCCAGCGAAATCCCGATGTTGGCACCATCGATCTTCTCCTCCACGACGAGGACGTGAAGCAGTAACTCTGCGGCGTCCTCCGGCGAGATTACCTTGTCGTCGCGCGGTGCGCCGACGCCCAGCCACATCAGGTGAGGCGTCTTCGGGAAGCGGAGATAATCCATCAACGCCCCATCTTTGCAGCGTGCTTTTGTGCGATCTCTTCAGGACAAACGAAGTGAACCGTGACCTCAGCCGCCTCGAGAGCCTCCCGCCAACCCCACCACTTGCTGTCGAGCGCCTGAAGAACGGGCGGATGCTCCGGATGCGATGCAGATACCGCCAGAAAGATTCGGTCCGAGGGGTCGTAATGGATTCCGTCTGGCGGTGCGGGCAGCTCGAGGAACTCTTGGGGATGGCCCTCCCGCGGACTCACAGTCACGTGTGTAACTCGGGCTGGGTTCCATTCGTTGGTCAGAAACCACTTCAGAAAGACATTGCCGGGGCGGACATCTCGAAACGCCGCGAGATTGTTGCGATATTCAGCCGCTATCGAACCCACGCTGTCGACGAAAAGATGACCGCCATCCATCACTTGTTGCAGGGCGCGTCCGCAGGCGGCGACACAATCCACGCTGGCATCCTCATGCGCGCCGTTGGCGGTGACAGGGACATTGGTATCGACGACGCGGCGCGGCGGGGTCATTTGCTCGCCGCTTCGGCCGTGCGACGAGCCTGCGCCTCGCTTCTCGCAACCAGGTCTCCCATTTCGTCGCCGAAGAACCCATCCGGCCAATTGAGAATGTTCCCAAAGAGGTCGACTTCGAGCGCTTCGATTCGAGCGCTTGCTCCGTCCGTATGCACGAAGTACAACGCTGCGTCATCGGTGGAAAGCTCCTCCTCTGCGATGCGCCGCTGCAAACGCCGGAGGAAATGCTCGGAATGGCTCTCGACGATGAACTGGCATTCCCGCGGCTCGCCGTTCTCGCGTGCGCGTATGGCATCAACGAACAGATCGGCCAAGTCAGCCTGCACTCGCGGATGCAGGTGAATCTCGGGCTGCTCGAAAATCACGATTGAGCGTCGCGGAACATAGAGTGCCTCCACGATTACCGGCAGCACCTGGCTGACGCCGAAGCCAACGTCCGTGAGCTTGACCTCCGGGAGCTTCGGGACAGTCCGAACCAGCACCTCATACTCTTTGCGATGTGCTCCAAGCTGCTTCACCTTGAAGTCGCTGATCAGCCGCATTGACCGAAGACGCTCAGCAACGAGTTCGGCCAGAGGCTTCGTCCTCTGTTTCGGCTTCCAGTTGAAGGTCCTCCCCCCTGCAGCGAGTATGGCTTCGACTGCCCGGTCCCCCTTGACGCCCACATGATCGGGAGTCTCGCCGGACCAGAGGTATAACCGCTTGGGATACTCTCGGAGCGGCCCCACGTAGAACACGCTCTTGAGCATGCGTTCCAGTTCGAGAACCAGATCGGACAGAAAGGCCGTGTTCTGGTAGTGCGCCGTCGCCTCATCAGGGAAACCGTAGAACCTCACAGGCTCTGGCAATGGCCACGGACGGCCCTGCTGTCGCAAGAGGTTGTAGTGCACGGACGCCAAATCGTACTTGTTGCCGGTCTCGCGACGCTCCATCGTGACATCGAGCACTGCCGCTTCTGCGTTCGAAAGGACGTACCGAAGGGACTGAACGAAAGGCTGATGACGTTTATCGGCGGCAATCGCAACATAAAAGGCCTGGGACGTCCCGCGATACACTCGTCCGTTCAGGGGATCGGTGACGTCCAATGTCTGTCCCAGCGTCCATTCGAGCTCCACTTCCATTGGCTGCGAGGTGTCATGGTTGTGCACCGCGTCGTCGTACGTCCCGAGGTCGATGAGCGTTCGGCTGTCGCCAAGCTGCAGGGCGCGTTGGCGATCCGATGACTCGGCAGTCTGTTTGAGCAATAGCAGCAACTGCGGAATGCTCGTCTTGCCAGCGCTGTTGGCCCCGAACAGCACAGTCAGTGGGGCGAGACGGATGTCACCTGAGTCCTGCCACGCCTTGAAGTTCTTGAATCTGAGTCTCGTGAGCATCCGTTCTCCGTATCGAACAGTTCGACCGCTTGGGCGGTGTCAGCAGGATCAGCATAACCCGACCGTGATTGCCGGCGACTCCGGCGGCCCCTCGGGCGTGCGCGCATGTGCCTGAGCGGCATCGCTGCGGGAGAGCCTTTGGTAAGATCACCCCATGCGCAACGAGTTCACAGCGGTGTTCGAGAACGATGGTGAGTGGCACATTGCGTACTGTCCGGAGGTGCCGGGTGCCAACGGCCAGGGTCGGAGTCGGGACGAGGCCAGACAGAGCCTCACGCAGGCCATCGCGCTCATTCTCGAGGATCGCCGGGAAGGAGGACTGAGGGGCGTGCCACCGGGCGCCGAGCGCGAGATCGTCGTCGTGGATTGAGCGACCGCCCATTCGCTCTGGACCAATCCTGCCACCGGGGCAGTCGAAGCCGTCCCCAGACATACAGAGATCAGCAACGCGCTTGTCCGGAAGATCTGCCGGGGCCTTTCAGTCCCCGAGCTCGGAGCCGGGTAGTTGCCCCGGGGCAATCTCCGAGGCACGAATCCTGC
>JBBECO010000004.1:0-15890 GCA_040881785.1 Vicinamibacterales bacterium | reverse complement strand
CCCCGCGAGCGACGGCGCCGGGGGGTCCGGCGGGGCAAAGCCCCCCGGTACAGGAGGACGTGATGAGGCACCTGAGCTGGACCCTGGTGATTCTCATGGCCATCATGACCATGCCGATGTGCAACGCGCCGCAGGCCGGCGAGCAGGGCGACCGGACGGCCGAACGGCGCCGCATGGTCGCCGAGCAGTTGCGCAACCGCGACGTCAAGGACGCCCGCGTGCTCACCGCGATGGAGAAGGTGCCCCGTCACCGGTTCATGCCGGAAGACGTTCGCGACGAGGCCTACGGCGATCATCCCGTACCGATCGGTCACGGTCAGACCATCTCGCAGCCCTACATCGTCGGCTTCATGACCGAGGCGCTCGACGTCCAGCCCGAGCACCGCGTGCTGGAAATCGGCACCGGCTCCGGCTATCAGGCCGCCATCCTCGGCGAGCTCGCCGGCGAGGTCTACACCATCGAGATCGTCGAGCCGCTGGCTGAACGCGCGCGCAAGACGCTCGAAGAGCAGGGCTACAAGAACGTCCACGTGCGCGCCGGCAACGGCTACAACGGCTGGCCCGAGAAGGCGCCGTTCGACCGCATCATGGTGACGGCCGCGCCCGACGAAGTCCCTCCGGCGCTGATCGAGCAGTTGAAGGTCGGCGGGATCATGGCGATTCCCGTCGGAACGCTTTTCCAGGAGCTGCGGATCCTGCGGCGCACCGCGGAGGGGATGGAAACGCTGAAGACGCTGCCCGTCCGCTTCGTGCCGATGACGGGGAAGAAGAAGGACTGAACCTCGACGCCTCTGGTATGGTTGGGCCGTGCACTGGATGGACACGGTGAGGATCGGCGCGCTTCTCGCGGCCGCCACTCAAGTTGTGTCGCCTCAGGCACCGCCCTTCAGATCCGGCGCGCACATCCTTGAGGTGGACGTGCGAGTGACGGATCGAAGTGGCCGATTTCCGACGGACCTCCGGCCCCACGACTTCGAGGTCACAGAGGACGGCGTCCCGCACCAGGTCCAGACACTGTTTCTCGTTGGAGTCCCTGGAGCCACTGCCAATGTCGGTTCTCCTCGTCCCGCACCCCAGGTCTGGATTTTCGTGTTCGACGACCGCAACTTGCAGGCCTCGGGGCTGAAGCGCGCGAAAAGTGCCGTCGAGACATTCGTGCGGCGGCGGCTTCCGCGGAATGATCTGGCCGCTGTCGTTTATCACGATCGCCTCGTGAACAACCGCATTACGGCGGACCGGGAGGAAGTCGTCGCGGCGCTGGATGGGGTTCAGCTGCCTGGCGACGCCGGCGACTCGAGTGGGGGCGCTGGTGTTTGGGCCTCAAAGCTGCTGAGCGAGAGAGGAGCGCGGAGCACGCTGGGAACGCTCAGCGCCCTTGCGACGGGCCTGAGGCAAATTCCAGGGCCAAAGACCATCGTGCTCTTCTCGGACGGATTCCCACTGAAGGACGTCGATGGCGCCCTTCGAACCGTCGTCCAGAAGACGAATCAGGCAGGCGCCCGCATCTACTCGATCGATACCCGTGGACTCGCCGGCGAGCCCACGGACACATTGAACAGTCTGGCCTGGGACACCGACGGTCTGATGCTCTTCAATGCGAACAACCTCACGCGAGCTCTCGCCGAGGTAGAAGCCGATGCCAACGTTTACTACGTCATCGGTTATCAACCGCTCAATACGAAGTACGACGGAGAGTTTCGTCGCATTCAGGTTCGGGTGAAAGGCGCAGGGATGCGTGTCCGAGCCCGCCGGGGCTACTACGCAGTGGATCCGACGGCCATGTTGCACGGCGCGTTTGGCAAGCCCCCGAGGCAGTAGGTTAGGCATCTGTGCCCGGCGCCTTGGACGGTGGCCAAACGCTCCAGCGCAGGGCAGCGCGGGTGGAACGGCTGGCGTGGCCGAGACCGCGTGGCGATGCAGACGATCGGCCGAAGCCCCAGACATTTCGCTCCGGCATGATGACTTCACTTGACAGGTTCTGGAGGTCGACCGGGAAGAAGCGCGGACCTTCGTGGGATCCCGAGGCCGCTGCTCCGAACGTGCGTTCCTGGAGTTCCATCACGTCGTGCCATACGCGGCGGGGGGCACGGCGGATGTGTCTAATATTCAGCTCCGCTGCCGCCAGCACAATGCCTTCGAGGCGGATCAGTTCTTCGGGACGGAAGCCGTGAGGGAGCGGAGTCCGGCGTGGGGCTGAACTCGGTCCAGGACCGAGTTCGAGGTAGCCATTCGACGGCGATGGAAGCTTCACCGACGGAATCGAGGAGCCGCTCACCAAGCTCCGGGCACGCCGCGTGGCACGGGCCTGGCTGATGCTCAGGCGACCCGGTTCGCCACGTACTCAGCCAGAATCTGGTTGATCAACGTCTGGTACCCGACTTTCCGACGCTTCGCCTCCCGACGGAAGGACGTCAACACATCCGGATCCAGGCGGATCGCGATCAGCCGGCGGGCAGAGCCGCCGAGACTTGGCCGTCCAACGCGGCGCATCGCACGCAGCTGTGCATTCGACGCTTCCGGGATATCGGAGAAGTCAATTTTCCGAGCCCGCGCGGTACGCGTCCCTTTCTTTCCGGCTCGCGCGCCTGGCACTGATGATCCGGATCGCTTCGCCATCACTTGATTTCCTCACTGTGTAGGCCACCATCAGCACGCGGTTCATTGCCGAACGGCCCAGCCGAAGGAAGCGAGCTTCCTGCTCCGAGTGCTTCACATCCGGGCCGTCCAGTGCATGCCCATCCGCGAACGAGGTGGCCGCTTCGTCGAACGACACACCGTGCTTCTGCACGTTCTCGAAAGCCTTTCGGGTGTCCCACTCGAACACAATTAAGTATATACACAATGCTGGAGGTTGAGCCACTGACCGCCTCTCCGTCACGGTCACGGTCACGGTCACGGTCACGGTCACGGTCGCGGGTCCGGCCTAGTGCGTCCGACGCGGGAAAAGCCACGGCGGCGACCTACAATGCCGCTGACGCATGTCGGTCGCCTTCCAGGACGTCAGCTTCGCGCGCGCCGGGCATCCGCCGGTGCTGGACGGCTTCAACCTCACGGTGCCGGACGGCGAGGTGGTCGCGATCGTCGGCCGCAGCGGCGCCGGCAAGACCACTATCCTCAAGCTCGCCAACCGTCTCCTCCTGCCCTCGCGCGGCACGGTGTCGGTGGACGGTCGCGACACGCGCGAGTGGGACCCGATCCGGCTTCGCCGGCACACGGGCTACGTCTTCCAGGACGTCGGGCTGTTTCCCCACATGACGGTCGAGGAGAACGTACGGATCGTCCCGCGCCTCGAAGGATGGGAGGCGGAGCGCGCGCACGCCCGCGCGGTGGAACTGTTGGCGCTGGTCGGACTGCCGCCGGGTGAGTTCGCCGGCCGGCGGCCATCGGAGCTCTCCGGCGGCCAGCGCCAGCGCGTCGGCCTCGCGCGTGCCCTGGCCATCAGTCCCGGCGTCCTGTTGATGGACGAACCCTTCGGCGCACTCGATCCCATCACCCGCGCCGAGGTCCGCAGCGAGTTCGCGCGGCTCCGGGCGCGCCTCGGGACCACGGTGATCCTCGTGACGCACGACATGGGGGAGGCGTTCAGCCTGGCGGACCGTGTGGCGATACTCGACGGCGGCCGGATGATCCTGTGCGACCGACCGGCGGTTGTCGCGGCGTCGCACGATCCCCGCATCCAGGCGTTCCTCACGGCACTCACGCCCTTGCCGACTCCGGCGCAGCCATCCCCGGACACAGGTGCGGCCGAATGATGGACCTCCTCCGCTTCTGGCAGGCGCACGCATCCGAGCTCGCGACGCTGCTGCAGCAGCACGTCATGCTGGTCGCCGCCTCGACGACGGTGGCGGTGGCGCTCGGCGTGCCCGCCGGAGTGATGGCTGCGCGGCGTCCGCGCGCCGGACGCGCGATCCTCGGCGTCGCGAACGTCGCGCAGACGATCCCCAGCCTGGCGTTGCTCGGCTTTCTGCTGCCGCTGCCGTTCATCGGCGGCATCGGCGCCCGCACGGCCCTCGTGGCGCTGACGCTGTACGCGTTGCTGCCGATCGTACGGACGACGGTGACGGGATTGATGACGATCGACCCGGCCGTCCTCGAGGCCGGCGTCGCCATGGGAATGACACGGCGCCAGCGGCTGTGGATGGTCGAACTCCCACTCGCAGTGCCGCAGATCATTGCCGGCGTGCGCGTGGCCACCGTCATCGGCGTGGGGACGGCGACCATCGCCGCCGCCATCGGCGCCGGCGGCCTTGGCGAGTACATCTTCCGCGGGCTCGCGATGGTGGACGCGACGACGATTCTCGCCGGCGCCGTTCCGGCGGCGGCCCTCGCGCTGCTGGCGGATGGCGCACTCGCGCTGCTCGAACGGCGGCTGAAACGCGCGCATCTGTCGAAGCGGACTGTGGTCCGCGTCGCCGTGGTCGCGGTGGCGGCGATTGTCGCGGCGGCGCTACTGCTCGCGCCCGACCTGAAGGTCGGGCCTACGAGAGAGGGAGACCTGAAGGTCGGGCCTACGAAAGAGGGTGATCAGAAGGTCGGGCGTACGGGTGTAGGGGCGGCGTTGGGCCTCAACCGTCCTGTCGTTGTCGGGTCGAAGAACTTCACCGAGCAGGTGATTCTGGGCGAGCTGGTCGCGCAGGCGCTCGAAGCGGAAGGCGTGGCCGTCGTCCGCAAGCTCAATCTCGGCGGCACGTTCGTCTGCGACACCGGCCTCCGCGCGGGTGATCTCGATATCTACATCGAGTACACCGGCACGGCGGTGTCGGCAGTCTTCCACGAGGACGTGCCGAGAGATCCGCACCAGGCGCTCGCGCGCGCGCGGGAGCGCTACGCGGAGGTTCAGGTCACCGTGCTCGAGCCGCTCGGCTTCAACAACACCTTCACGATCCTGGTGCGCGGGCGGGATGCGCGGGAGCGGAACCTCCGTACGGTCGACGATCTGCGTCCGCTCGCACCGTCATGGACGCCGGGCTTCGGCCACGAGTTTCTCCAGCGGCAGGACGGCTACCCGGGACTGGTGGAGGCGTACGGCCTGCGCTTCGGGCGCCAGCCGCGAGGCATGGAGTTGTCGCTGATCTACCGCGCGCTCGCGGACGGCCAGGTGGACGTGATCGCGGGGGACGCCACGAGCGCGCTCATCGACTCGCTCGACCTCGCGCCGCTGGAGGATACGCGGCACTACTTCCCGCCGTACGACGCGATCCCGCTCGTTCGGACCGCCTCGCTGCTGGCCGAACCAGCCATCGGGCACGCATTTACACGGCTGGCGGGCCGCATCTCAGACGCCGACATGCGCCGCATGAACGCCGCGGTGGATCTCGAGCGACGGGGTGTTCGGGAGGTAGCTCGCGATTTCCTCACCGGACTTCGCTGATTACCGGCCTTTCCCATTTCCCATTTCCCATTTTCCATCCAGGCCGTCATCTTTCAGCGGCCTGGTTTCAGCGGCCTGGCTACCACGCGTCGGCCTGGACGTAGGCGTCGATCACCGCGCGCTCGCCGTCCTTCCCCTTCTGCGCATTCCCGTGCTCCATCCCCACGACACCCGTGAAGCCCTTGCCGTGAATGTGCTTGAAGACGTTCCGGTAGTTGATCTCGCCGGTGCCCGGCTCGTTCCGTCCAGGATTGTCGCCCACCTGGAAGTACGCGATCTCGTCCCACGCCGTATTGATGTTCGGGATGAGGTTCCCCTCGGTGATCTGCTGATGGTAGATGTCGAAGAGGATCTTGCACGAGGGACTGTTGACCGCCTTGCAGACCAGATGCGCCTGCGGCGTGGACGTGAGGAACATTCCGGGATGGTTCCGCAGCGTATTGAGCGGCTCGAGCACCATGACGAGTCCATGAGGCTCGAGGATCGCCGCGGCGCGCCGGAGCATGTCCACGACGTTGGCGGTCTGGTAGTCGATGTGCGGACGGCGATCGACGTGGCCGGGGACGACCGTCATCCACTTTGCGCCGACGCGCTTCGCGATATCCACCGACTCGCGGATCTCCGCCAGGAACGCGTCGCGCTTCGCCGGATCGGCGGTGGTCAGCGTCGGCTCGGTCCAGTTGATCCTGTGCGCGACGAACACGCCCATCCGCATCTTCAGGCGCTCGAGCGTGCGGGCGATCAGCTCCTGGTCGGCCACCGGGCGGTCGCGCATCCCGTTGTCCTCAAACGCCGTGAAACCTTCCGACGCCATGAACTCGAGCTGCGCGACGAGATCCGGCCCGGTGTGCTGGCGGAACATGCCGAAGTGCGGTGCGTAGTTCAGACGGAACTTCCGCGCCGGCTGCGGCTGCCATCGCTCGAACGGGGACGCGAGCGCCGAGCGCGAGACCAATAGCCCCGCGGCCGCCAGGCCGCTGGACCGGACGAAGATGCGGCGGCTGACGCCCATGGCTACTCCGCTCCCCATACACGTTCCAGTTTGGTGCGGCCCGGCATCGGCACCGGCGGGACCTCCAGCGGTCCGAAGGCCACAGACGGCGGCACGAGATCCTGCTTCGCCGCGAGCATCTGCTCCCAGGTGATCTCCTGCCCGGTGTAGGCGGCCTCGCGCCCCATGATCGCGGTCAGCGTGCTCTCGGCCACCTGCTGCAGCTCGTTGAGGGGCGTCCCCGCGCGCAGGCTGGCGACCAGATCGGTGTGCTCCTGCACGTACGGACTGACGCGCCGCTCCGGCGCCTCGTACTTCCACGGCGTGGCGCCCTGGATGAATGTGGACGCGTCGGACGTGCCGGCCGTACCGATGAAGTGCTCGCCGATCTTCCCGCGCGTGCCTTCGATCTGGCGGCACATGCTCATCACCCTGGCGCCACTCGCGTACTCGAAGTCGATCGCGAAGTGATCGTAGATATGGCCGTACTTCGGCTCGGTGCGGAACTGCCGGCCGCCCACGCCCACGGCCTTGACGGGATGCCCGCCCATCACCCAGTTGGCCACGTCGATGTTGTGCACGTGCTGCTCGACGATGTGGTCGCCGGAGAGCCAGGTGAAATAGAGCCAGTTGCGGATCTGCCATTCGGCGGGCGTCCACTCCGGCTTCGGCTCGCGGCTCCAGAGCCCGCCCTGGTTCCAGAAGACCTGTCCGCCGACCACCTTGCCGATGGCGCCGTCCTGAATGCGTTTGATGGCCTCGAGATATTCCGCCTGGTGGCGGCGCTGGGTGCCGGCGACCACCGCGAGGTTCTTCTGTTTCGCCGCCTTGGCGGTTTCGATCACCGAACGGATCCCGGCGGCGTCCACCGCAACGGGCTTTTCCGTGAAGATGTGCTTGCCGGCCGCCACCGCGGCCGCCAGATGCGCCGGACGGAAGCCGGGCGGCGTCGCCAGGATGACGAGATCGATGCCGCTTGCCAGCACCTTCTCGAACGCGTCAAAGCCCGTGAACGACGTCCCGTCGGTGACCTTGAACCTCGCCGCGAGGCCGGCATTGCCGGCGACGGCTTTTGCCAGCGTGGCGCGCGATTGCTCGAGGCGGTCCGGCATCAGGTCCCCCATGGCGACGATCTCCACCCCTTCCGTCCCACGGAGGCAGTCGCGCGCGGCTCCCGTGCCGCGCCCGCCGCAGCCGATGACACCGACGCGAATCACGTCGGAGCCGTACAGCCTGACGCCGTACGGAAAGGCCGCCGCCACGGTCGCAGCCGCGGTGGTGTGCATGAAGGTCCGGCGCGTGACTGGCGAGAGTCGATACCTGCTCATATGTACTCCTACTTGTCCTTCGCGAGGCGAAGTCCCACGAACGGGGCGTCGGAGAGCCACCAGCGGCTCTTCGGCAGTTGCGGATCCCGTTCGTTCCACGAGTCGTCCTGGATCGTGCGCGCGGCGCGGCCGATGCCGGTCAGCGGATCGCGAAACGAACCGCCGCGCGCGACGCGCGCGCCATCGGGTGCGGCGACCCATTCGGCGGCGTTGCCGAACAGGTCGAAGAGGTCCAGCGCGTCGGGCGCTCGCGATGATACGGGATGCGTCCGCCCGGAGGCGTTGCCGCGATGCCACGCGACCTGGTCGAGCGACACGGTCGGGCGTGATGCCAGGGCCGCCGCGTGCTCCCACTCAGCGTCCGTCGGCAGCCGATACCCCTTGCCGGTCTTCGCCGACAGCCACGCCGTGAAGGCGTCCGCCGCCTCGCGCGCGATGCTGATGGCCGGATAGCCGGCGTGCCCCCATCCATGATCGGGTGCGCCGTACGGACGGGACGGACGCGCGATGGCGTCTGCGGATTCGGCGTCAGCCGCCTTGTCCAGCCCAAGGGCGAAGACGTCGTACAGGTCCCAGGTGACTTCCGTCCGCCCGATGTAGAACGGCGCGACGGTGCCCTCGCCCGGCACCAGCACCATGTCGAAGCCGACGAGCGTGCCGGCGATCGATTCGCGGTAAGTTGTGGACGGCGAGGCCGCCGCCTGCGTGGCGGCGCGGACGCCCGGCGCTCCGCACAGCAGCGCCGCGGCAGCGCCTGCCGCCACGCACGGCACGAAGGGAGTCCAGGCTGAGCGCATCACCGGTCCGGTTTCTGCTCCGCATGCTGGCCGTGGCGGCGTGTGCCGGCGTCACGATTGCCGGCGGGCCGTCTCTGCGGCCGTTCGAATACCAGCAGGTCCACATGGGCCTGCCCGTGCGGATTCTACTGCACGCGCCGGATTCCCGCCGGGCGGAAATCACGGCGCGCGCGGCCTTCGAGCGCATCGCGGTCCTCGACCGGATGATGAGCGACTACCGGCCCGACAGCGAGGTCCGCCGCCTGGAGACCGCCGGGCAGCAGTGGACGCCGGTGAGCGCCGAACTGCTGGACGTGCTCGCCACGTCGGTGTCGGTCGCCCGCGCCACCGATGGTGCCTTCGACCCGACCGTCGGGCCGCTCGTCGCGCTCTGGCGCGAGGCGCGCGCCACCGGCACGTTGCCGGCCGCCGCCGCGCGCGACGCGGCCCGGGCGCGCGTCGGCTGGCGCCATCTCGAGATCGATCGGGCCCGAGGGGCCGTCCGTCTCGGGAAGCCCGGGATGCGGCTCGACCTGGGCGGCATTGCGAAGGGCTACATCCTCCAGCAGGCGCTGGAGTCGCTGCGCGCGAACGGTGTGGCGCGCGCGCTGATCGAGAGCGGCGGCGATGTCGTCGCCGGCGATCGTCCGCCCGATCGAGCCGGATGGCGCATCGACACGCCCGCGGCGGACGCCGTGTTCACCCGTCGCGCGGACCGGCTGGCGAACGCGGCGCTGGCCACCTCCGGCGCCACCGAGCAGTTCGTCGAGATCGGCGGCGTCCGCTACGGCCACATCGTCGATCCACGGACCGGCGTGGGCATCACCCACCGGACGCTCGCGCGCGTGATCGCGCGTGACGCGGCGATTGCCGACGCTCTCGCGACCGCGCTGTCCGTCGCGGGCCCGGAAGGCGCCAAGTCGTTCCTTCATCGCTTTCCGGACGTCGTCGTCAGTTTCTCGACGCCCGGGGGAGGCAGCCCATAAAGGGCCATAAAGGGCTGCGCTACACCGTCAGGAGGGGCAGGCTGCGCTACACCGTCAGCCATCAGCGCTCGTCCTATTTGGGCCGCGGGTCGGTCAGCGTGTCACCTGGTGTTGGCAGCCTTCCCTCCCGCCTGAGCGCCACCGCTTCCACGAGCGTCCGTGCCGCGTTCCTGACTTCTGTCTGCAGCGCCGTGTCCCGGTCCAGCGCGTCGTGGCTCGTCGCGTACGGCTCGTAGTAGCCGACAAACCGAGCGAGCGTCGCGTGCGGCGAGGCCGGTATGAGGTCCATGTCGGTCAGCCAGTCGCTGAGCGATCGGCCGAGCGTCTCGACACCTGCGGCATCGCCATGGACGACGACGGAGAACACGCGACCCGCGAGATGACGCGGATACGGCCAGCCCGCCAGCTCGATGGCCTTGGCTTCCTCGGGCTTCTTCCCGTGGGTCGTCGTCGGATCCGGGTTGCCGCCGTCCGCACAGACGAGACGGTCCATCATGAGCTTCAACACCGACGGGGCCTGGTACCAGTAGACCGGCGTCACGATCATGATGCCGTGGGCCGCGACCCAGCGCGGATAGAGCTCGTTCATCCAGTCGTTGACCTGGCCCATGGCGTGATTGGGGTAGCACGAGCACGGCCAGTGGCACAGCGGCATCGCCGTCGACACGCACGCCTTGCAGGGCAGAATCTGGCGGCCGTACTCGGCCGTGAGAGCGCTCAGATCGAGCAGATCGCACGTCGATCCCGCCCGTTCGATCTCCTCGCGTGCCATCTGTGCGAAGCGGAACGTCTTGGACATTTCGCCGGGGCAGGTCTGGTCTGTCCGTGCGGCGCCGCAGACCAGCAGGATGCGCGACGGACCGGCTGTGTCTTTCTGCCGGCGCTCCGCCTCCATGATCCGCTCGCGCGTCTCGAGCCATTCGACCGGCAGCTCAAACTCCGGATCGGCGAACCCGGGTCCGGCTTTCCGGGTCCGCGGGCTCTTGCGGTACTCGTCGTAGGCGCCCCACGCCACCTCGACGACGGCGTCGATCTGTGCCGACACGGTGTCGAACGCGGGATCGTAGAAGCGCTCCCGGAGCCGTCGCGCGAACTCCTCGCGTGTCAGCGCGACGTCGGTCTGGCCCTTGCGAACGTCAGGCGTCGGCATCACTATCCCTTTCGTGCCGCGGGTAATCACAGCGGCAGGGCGGGAATGGTACTACGCTGCCCGATAGGCTCAGTCGTTGCGCAGGGCCGCCGCCGGCTCGATACGGATGGCGCGGCGCGCGGGACTCCAGCTGGCCGCCAGACTCACGAAGACGATCAGCAGCGCCGTTACGGCGAAGTGCAGCGGATCGCCGGGACTGAGGTCCGCGACCACGAACGCGGCCAGTGGCTGCGCCAGCAGAGCGGCAAGCCCCAGGCCCATCGCCAGGCCCGCGCCCACCAGCGCGGCGGTCTCTTTCAGAACCATCGCGAGCACGGCGCGTGACGATGCGCCAAGGGCCATGCGGATGCCGATTTCTGTCGTCCGGCGTGCCACGCCAAAGGACATCACCCCATACAGACCGACCATGGCGAGGAGGGTGCCGAGCAGTCCCATGATCCCGAACAGGACCGCGCCGATCCGGCTGGGCAGGAACGCGAACGCAAGCGCCGATGACATCGGCTGCACGGCCACGGCCACCGAGTCGTCGGTCTGCAGAATCACATCGCGGACGCCGGCCGCCAGCGCGCCGGGCGGCACGGCCGTCCCCGCCAGGACGTGCACCATCCGTTCGACGTCGCGCTGCTGAAGGTAGGGTGTGTAGATAGCCGCCTCGCGCCCTTCCCCAAGCGTTCGGTACTTGCTGTTGGCCACGACGCCGACGATCTCCGCGGACGGCGAGCCGGCGCGCTCCTCCCACTGAAGGCGGAGACCGAGCGGATCGCGTCCGGGGAAATACCGCTCGGCGAACTCCTGATTGACGATCGCGACGGGCGGCGCGCCTGCGCGATCGGACGCCTCGAAGTCGCGGCCGCGAAGCCGCGGAATTCCCATCGCCGAGAAATACCCGGGGCCGACACGATTCGCGTCGTACTCGACGTGTACCGGGGCGTCGGCGCCATCCAGTTGGATCGCCGTCCCCACCCGCGAGCCCGAGAAGAGCGTCAGGGGGACGCCTTCGGCGAACGCCGCTGACGCCACACCGGGCAGCGCCCGCACGCGCTCGACGATGCGCTCCACCGTGGGAGCGTCGAGCGGGCCCTGGCGTCCCTCCACGAACGTCAACTGCGCGACCACGATCTGCTCCGTGTCGAATCCCGGATCGAGCGACCGCGTCATCGTGAGATTCCGGAGAAAGACCACCGTCACGACCAGCAGCAGCGCCGTCACGGCGACCTGCCCCGTGACGAGCAGGCCGCGGAGTGTGAGGCGCCGGTGGACGTACCGGGGTTCCTCCTGCTTCAGCGCCGACGCGACGGCCGGGCGGGTCACGTTCAGCGCGGGCATGAGCGAGCACAGCATCGTGCTGAGCAGCACCAGGCCGAACGCGACTCCGACCAGGCGATGGTCGAATGCCAGACGGACGTCGAGCGGGATCGGCAGCGGAAGCGAGAGGCGTGGCATCACGAGCGCCACCGCCCCCGTGAGCGCGAGACCCGCGAGCGTGCCGGCGAGGGCCAGGACGAAGCCTTCCGTCAGCAACTGCTGCACGAGTCGCGACCGGCTCGCGCCGAGCGCGACACGCAGCGCGAGCTCCCGCCGCCGCGTGGTGCCGCGCGCGAGCAGCAGGCCGGCGACATTCGCGCAGGCGATAGCCAGCACGAGCCCCGTGACCACCAGCAGGACGAGAAAGAAGGCGCCGACCGCCTGGAACTCCTTGACCTGCGAGACCCCGCCGACCGGCGAGAAGACGGTCATTGTCCTGAACTCCTGATCGCCGGAGCCTTCCGCGATACGCTGCACGACGGTGGACAGCGCCGCGCGACCGGCATCAACCCCCTGCCCGTCGTGCAGGCGCCCGATCAACTGCACCGCGGGTGTCCGGGCATCGTCGAGTTTCGGGGCCAGGCGGCGGCTGATGGGCAGGTACACATCCGGGGCCAGGCCGTAGCCGGGCAGCGACCGCACACCGGCGGCCAGCACGCCGATGACGGTATAGCGATCCCCGTTGAAGGCCAGCGGACGGCCGACCGCACTCGGATCGCTCCCGAGCTGCCGCCGCCAGAACCGGTCGCTGAGCACGACGAGCCGCGGATCGCGCCCGGCCGCCGCCTCCTGGGCCGTGAAGCCGCGGCCGAGGGCCATCGGCACGCCCACGACGTCGAAAAAATTGGCCGTGACGACGAGCGGCACGATCGTGACCGACACATCGGTGCCGCGCCAGTTGACCCCTTCTTCGACGCTGTAGCCCGCGATGCCGGCGAGCGCCCGGCTCTCATCGAGGCCGCGCCAGCCCGGGTACGAGACGTGGCTGCCGTTGCCCGTCCGGATGTACACGAGCCGTTCGGCCTCGAATGCCGTCGGTGGCGAGAGCAGCAGCTCATTGGCCAGGGAGAAGATCGTCAGGTTCGCGCCGACGCCGAGCCCGATCGAGGACGCGGCCATGAACAGCAGGACCGGATGGCGCAGCAGCGTGCGTCCGGCATAGCGGACGTCACGGATGATGTTGTGAACCGGCGTGACGCGGCGCGTATCCCGGCAGGCTTCCTCGATGGCCGACACGGGACCGAAGGCGCGCACCGCGGCGAGACGCGCCTCGTCAGGCGCGAGGCCGGCCGCCAGGCCCTCGTCGATCTGCTGGTTGATGTGCGACCGCAACTCGCGGTCGAGATCACGATCGAGATCGCGCCCGCGAACGAGAGCGATCACGCGGCGGCGGAGGACGTCGATCCATCTGGGCATCACGACCTCAGGCTTCCCGTACGATGAGGCCGATGGCGGCCGACAGCCGTTCCCAGCTTTCCAGCTCGCGCGCGAGCTGCTTCCTGCCGGCTTTTGTCAGTGCGTAGCTCTTGACCTCCCGCCCGGCCTCGGTCGTTGACCATTCGCTGGCCACCCAGCCCTGCTGCTCGAGACGATGAAGCGCCGGATACAGGGAGCCTTGCGTGACCTGGAGCACCTCCCCGCTCATCTGCTGGATGCGCTTGCCGATCGCCCACCCGTGATTCGGGCCGAGCGCCAGCGTCTTCAGGATGAGCAGGTCGAGCGTGCCCTGGATCAGATCGGCGGGTTTGCTCATGGATACCTCGATGCCTAAGTTATCGACAATACCCCCCGCCGGTCAAGCGTCTCATTCCCGTGGCAGCGGCCACGCGCAGGTATGTATACACTGCGGGTATGACCGACATCGATAACCTGCGGCTGACCCACGGATCCGACGCGGCCCCGCCACCACCACCGCCGCAGCCACGCTGGCTGCTGATCGTCGTCGCGGCGGTGCTCATTTTCGCGTTGCTCGCGGTCTGGTGGTATCTCCGCCGGAGCCCGGACCCCGATGCCGTCGCCGGGACGGAGCAGAGCCTCGCGCAGCCGGACGCACGGTCGCTCGCCGAGCCGGGCGCGGACGCAGACCTTCCGCCGCTCGACGACAGCGACAGCCTCGTCCGCGACCTCGTGCGGGCGCTGTCGGAACACCCCCTCGTCGCCGCCTGGCTGACCACCGATCAGCTCCTGCGGAACTTCGTCGTGGTCGTCAAGAACATTGGCGACGGCGACACGCCGTCGGGTCATCTGAACATGGTTGCGCCGCAGGGTCGCTTCCAGACGCGACAACAGGGGGCGAGGTCGTATATCGACGCTCGCAGTCATGCCCGGTTCGATCCGCACGCGAGCGCGGTCTCGGCGCTCGACGCGCAGGGCGCCGCGCGTCTGTATGCGACGCTCAAGCCGCGCATCGACGAGGCGTACCGCGAGGTGGCCGGAAAGGACGCCGACTTCGACCGGGCCCTTCAGCGCGCCATCGTGGAGCTGCTGAACACGCCGGTTGTCGAGGGGGATGTGCTGGTGGTGCCCGCGAATGTCGGCTACGCGTACGCCGATCCGACGCTCGAGTCGCTGTCGCACGCGCAGAAGCAGCTCCTGCGCATGGGGCCTCGGAACGTGCGGGCCGTCCAGGAAAAGCTGCGCGCCATCGCGCGCCACCTCGGGATCGACGCGGCCGCGCTGCCGCCCGAGCGGATCGAGCGCGCAGAGCGGTAGATCGGTGGTCGGTGGTCGGTACGTCTCGGCCGCGGACGTTCGCGCCTCACCGCCCTAATACGATGTCGATGCCGTGGAGAATCTGCGCAACCTGCTTCGACGGCAGGCGCCCGACTCGTTCGGTAAGAAAGGACCGATCGAGGGCGATGAGCTGGGACGCATTCGCGACTGAATCCTTCCGCAAACCTGTCGTCCTCGCCGCGAGCATGGTGTTTCCAGGCGCTTCAGCCCAGACGATGTTGCTCGTGAGGGGAACGCATACAACAGTCGCGATCCGGCTCCGATTGAGAGCGTTTCCCTGAACGACCACGACGGGCCGCCGGAACCCGGGACCTGAGCCTCTCGGTTCCGGGAGCTCCGCCCACCAGACATCGCCCTGAAGAACGTCTACCACTCCACACGCTCGAGGACGCGGCGCCCGGCGACAGCGACGAATCGGTCGGCGGCGGACTCGCCCAGCTGCTCGACGACCCGGTTCATGTCTTCCGTGACTTCGTCCGGCGCATGTCGCGCGAGGTACTCCGCGAGCGCTTGGGCATACAGCCGGCTCCGCGACTTCTTTGCGCGGCGTGCGAACCGCTCCGCTTCGCGGAATACCTGATCGGGCAACGAGACGGCGGTTTTCATACCACCAGTATAACCCACGCGCCGCCGGTCCGGCCGGCGCGAGGCCTCACCGCGCGCGGCGGTAGACGCTGCGCGACGGGGTGACGGCGCTCGCCGGCGTCCCCGTCCGTTCGACGATCAGGTCGCCCGCCGTGTCGATCCAGAGCACGCGGGTCGTCCGGATCGTGATCGGTCTCCCCTTCTCCACGCTGTCGCTGGTGGACTCGATGACGAGCCGATCGCCCTTCCAGGCGGCGCGCGACACGACGGGGATGTCGCCCGGCGAGACGTTCCGGCTTTCGGCGCCGGTGAGGTCGTAGACCGCCACGACGACGTCACCCTGCACCGAGATGCGCAGGGTGATCGACGCAGGGGTTTGCTGGACGACCACGCGCTCCCCGAGCATCGGCGCCAGGACGATGCGTCCCTCCGAGTCGGGCTGCATCGTCTTTTCGGCGTCGAGCGTCCAGGTGCCGGAGAAATCTGCCGGCGTCTGGGCAGCCGGGGTGGCGAGCAGCAGGCACACGAGCGCGAAGACGTGCGTGGTCATGGTGTTAGGACGACTTCCAGCCAATGTCGGCCTGCGCAACCGCGAACGAGCGGCAGCGAGTGAGCCACGCGAACGGCGCGAGCCGGCGAAGCGGCGAGCGAGAGAGCGTGTAGGG
>JBBECO010000003.1:0-9264 GCA_040881785.1 Vicinamibacterales bacterium | reverse complement strand
GAGCGTGCAGGGGAGTCCGAGGGGCGAAGCCCCTCGGATACGACTAGTATCGCCGCAACACCCCCACGACGACGCCGCGAACCTGGACCTGGTCCGCCTGGGCATAAATCGGCTGCATCGTCGGGTTGGCCGGCTGCAGCCGGATCCGCCCCTGCTCCCGGTACATCTTCTTGAGCGTGACGTCGCTGCCGTTCAGCAGGGCAATCACCATTTCGCCGTTGTCGGCAGTGCGGCGGTCTTCGACGATGACGTAGTCGCCGTCGCGGATCTGTTCGTCGATCATCGAATCGCCGCGCACCCTGAGCACGTACGACTCCCGTTTGCCGACAAGGTCCTCAGGCACGGCGATCGTCTCGTCGCCGACCACGGCCTCGATCGGGGAGCCGGCCGCCACGTAGCCGAGCATGGGCAGTTCGACGGCGCGGCTGCCGAGGCGCGCGGGGATCATCTCGACCGAGCGGCTGCGGTTCCAGGCGCGCTTGATGAACCCCTTTTCCTGCAGGTTGGTGAGATGCTTGTGCACCGTCGCCAGCGACGACAGGCTGAAGCGGCGTCCGATCTCTTCCAGGCTGGGCGCGTACCCGTGTTGCTGGATGAAATCGTTCAGGTAGTCGAGAATCTCGCGCTGACGCTTCGTCAATGGCAACATGCGCCGCACTATATGCAAAGGAAAAGCGAAAGTCAACGTATTGTCGAGACTGGGTGTGACCTTTCGCCTGCCCCGCCGGTCTAACGAGAGTGAGTAGCCTGGCTGACGCCGATCTGGTCCGCGCGTCGCTCGCCGGCGATCGGCACGCCTTCGAGGTGCTGGTCGAGCGGCACCAGCGGCGCGTCTACCAGCTCTGTTACCGCTTCGTGGCCAACCACGAGGACGCGAGCGAGCTCGCGCAGGACGCTTTCGTCCGCGCGTACCGGTCGCTCGCGAAGTTCGAAGGGCAGGCGCAGTTCTCGACCTGGCTGCACCGGATCACCGTGAACGTCTGCCTCAACCGGCTGGCGCTCAAGACACATCCGCAGGCCGGGCTCGCCGATCTCGATACGGCGCCGGGGCATGAGGAGCCGGCCGATGCGGCCTTGTTGCGGGGCGAGCGGGCGGCGCGGGTGCGGGCGGCGATCGCGCAGTTGCCGAAGAAGCAGCGGGCAACGTTGATCCTCCGCGTGTATCACGACATGCCGCACGAGGAGATCGCGCGCATCCTGGGCGGCTCGGTCAACGCCGCCAAGGCGAATCTGTTTCACGCGCTCGGCAACCTGCGCAAGCGGCTGACCGGCGAAGAGTGAAGGCGGGGAAGGGGACCATGCAACACCTCGACGACACGCAGCTCGTGGACGCCGTCGACGGCCGGCTCGATGCCGCGACCGCGGCGCACGCGGAGGCCTGCGACACGTGCGGCGCGCGCGTCACAGAGATGCGGGAGGCGCTGCGGGGTCTGGCCGCCGTCGACGTGCCCGAGCCGTCGCCGCTCTTCTGGGATCATTTCCCCTCGCGCGTGAGCCGCGCGATCGATGCTGCCGCGGCGCCGCAACGCTGGTTCACACCGGCGCGTCTGGTGTGGGGCAGCGCGGCCGCCCTCATCGTGGTCCTCCTGCTCCTCCTCCCCTCGCGCGTCATGTCGCCGGCCGGCGAGGGTCGGCAGGAGAACGCCGGCGATTCGACGTCCACGATGTTGAACGATCTCGAGCCGTGGCCCACAAGCGACGATCTGGACGCCGACGAGGCCTGGGCGCTCATGCGTATCGTGGCCGAGGACATCGATTACGAGGACGCGCGGCAGATCGGCGTGGCGCCTCGCGCGGGATCCATCGAACGGGCGGCCATGGAGCTGTCCGACGGCGAGCGGGCCGAGCTCGCACGCCTTATCGAGCAGGAACTGAAACGAAGCGGAGTCTGACGTGAAGACACAGATGCGAACACTCATCGTGATGGCCTGTCTCGTGGCGCTGCCGCCGGCACTGGCCGCCGCACAGCCGCCCGCCGGGGAGCGACAGGGGCGGGCCCGCGCCGGCGCCAACGCCGCCGGGCTCTCGCCGGTTGACGTCCTCAACATGCTCGACGCGTACGCGCTCGTGCAGGCCGAGAGCGCGCTGGAGCTCAAGGAGGGGCAGTACGGGGAATTCGTCGCGCGGCTCAAGCGGCTGCAGGAGACGCGCCGCCGCAACCAGATCGCGCGCAACCGGCTCGTGCAGGAGCTGCGCCGCCTGGCCGGGCCGCAGGCGAAAAACGCGGACGACGCCACCATCCGCGAGCGGCTCAAGGCGCTCAAGGACCACGACGAACGGGCGGCCGCCGAGCTCAGCCAGGCCTATGGCGTGCTCGACGAGGTGCTCGATCTGCGCCAGCAGGCCCGGTTCCGGGCCTTCGAAGAGAACCTCGAGCGCCGGAAAATCGACCTGCTCATGCGCGCCAGGCGGGGGGCAGCGGGGCGGGGAGGGCAGTAGTACAATCCAGCCATGCGTCAGCTCTCAACCCTCGCGCTCGCACTGCTCCTGCTCGTCGGGTCCGGGGATGCGCAAGGCCGCATCACCAAGGCGGACGGCGATCGCTTTCAGGGGAAGCTCGGCCGGATCGTGGCGCTCGGGAATACGCCACGGGGACGTGCCCGCGCCGCCCAGAGCACGGTCGTCAGTGACGCGGAAGTCAACTCCTACCTGCGCTTCCACGCCCAGGACCAGATCCCCGTCGGCGTCGTCGATCCCCTGATCAACGCGCACGGCAACGGCCTCGTGTCGGGCCGCGCCATCGTGGATCTCGACGCCGTGCGGAAGCAGAAGCAGCGCGGATGGCTCGACCCGATGGGATATCTCACAGGGCGCATGCCGCTCACCGCGCGCGGCCGCCTGACGACGAAAGACGGCAAGGGGCGTTTCGAGCTCGAGAGTGCCGAGCTGTCGGGCGTCTCGATCCCGAAAACCGTCCTGCAGGAGCTGCTCACCTTTTATTCGCGGACGCCGGAAGATCCCGACGGGATCAACATGGATGATCCCTTCGAGCTGCCGGCGCAGATCCGCGAGATCCGCGTCGCGCCCGGCGCCGCCACCATCGTCCAGTAACAGGCGGAGAAGGCTGCACCCGCACCCTTCATGATCCCCCTCGAGACGCCGCTGCAGTTCATGAAGGGGGTAGGGCCGCGGCGCGCGGCCGACCTGGCGCGCGTCGGCCTGGCGACCGTCGAAGACCTGCTGTACCGGTTCCCCATCCGTTACGAAGACCGCGGGACGTTTCAGACCATCGCCTCGCTTCGCCCGGGCGTGCCGGCGTCGATCGCCGGCGAGGTCATCGGTTGCGGGATCCGGCCGACGCGGCGCCCGCGCTTCAAGATCTTCGAAATGGTCGTGCGCGATGCCACCGGGTCGCTGCGCGCGATCTGGTTCAACCAGCCGTTCCTGAAGGACGTCTTCCGTCCGCACCAGCGTGTGATCCTGTACGGCAAGCTCGAGCTGACGCCGCACGGGCTCCAGTTACAGAGTCCGCAGTACGAGATCCTGCGCGACGAGGAGGGAGGAGACGCCCCGACCTCCGTAGGCCCGACCTTCAGGTCGGGCGTTTCCGGCGTTTCCGGCGCTCCGGGCGCTCCCGAAGAGGAAACGCTTCACACCGGCCGCATCGTCCCCGTGTACGAGAAGACCGGCCAGCTCACGACCAAGATGCAGCGGACGCTCGTGCACCATGCGCTGGCGGAACTGCCCGCGCAGCTGCCGGACCCGCTCCCGCCGGCCGTCCTGGCGCGGCAGTCCCTCATCGACCGTCGCACGGCGATCCATGACGTGCACTTCCCGCCCGAAGGCACGCCCGTCGCCACGCTGAACGCGTTCCGCTCGCCGGCACAGCGGCGGCTGATCTTCGAAGAGTTCTTCCTCTTTCAGCTCGGGCTGGTGCTGCGCAAGCGCCGTGCGGACGCGGACCGCAAGCCGCGCTCGGTGGTGATCACCGACGCCGTCCGCGAGGCGGCGCGCCGGGTGCTCCCGTTCCGGCTGACGGGGGACCAGAAGACGGTCATCGCGGAGATCGTCGAGGACATGAAGCGTCCGCAGCCGATGAACCGGCTCCTGCAGGGGGACGTCGGCTCGGGCAAGACGATCGTCGCGCTGATGGCGGCGCTCGTCGCCATGGAGAACGGGTTCCAGGTGGCCTTCATGGCGCCGACCGAGATCCTGGCCGAGCAGCACTTCATCAACATCCGGCGTCTGCTGGAGTCGTCGCGCTTCCGGCTCGCGCTCCTCACCGGTTCGACGCCCGCGAAGAAACGGCGCGAGATGCAGGCCGAGCTCGCCGGCGGCTCGCTGCACATGGTCGTCGGCACGCACGCGCTCGTCGAGGACCCCGTGGGCTTTCGTGAGCTCGGGCTCGTGATCATCGACGAGCAGCACCGCTTCGGCGTCCTGCAGCGCGCGACGCTCAGGTCGAAGGGGCAGCATCCCGACGTCCTCGTCATGACCGCGACCCCGATCCCGCGCACGCTCGCGTTGACGACGTACGGGGATCTCGACGTGTCGGTCATGCGCGAGATGCCGCCTGGGCGTTTCCCGATCAAGACGATTGCGAAGCCCGAAACGCGGCGCGACGAGATCTACGCCTTCATCCGGACGCAGGTGGAAGAGGGGCGGCAGGCCTACGTCATCTATCCCCTGGTCGAGGAATCAGAAAAAGTGGATCTTCGCGCCGCCACCGAGATGGCCGACCATCTCGCGCAGGACATCTTTCCCGACCTGCGCGTCGCGCTCCTGCACGGCCGCATGAAGCAGGACGCGAAAGACCGCGTGATGCAGGCCTTCGCGCGCGGCGAGTACCACATCCTCGTGTCGACGACCGTGGTCGAAGTCGGCGTGGACGTGGCCAACGCCGCCGTCATGCTCGTGGAGCACGCGGAGCGCTTCGGGCTCTCGCAGCTGCACCAGCTGCGCGGCCGGGTCGGGCGGGGTCCGCACCAGTCGTTCTGCATTCTGCTGTATCAATATCCAATTACGGACGACGGCCGGGCGCGTTTGAAGGCGCTGACCGAGACGACCGACGGCTTCGTGATCGCCGAGAAGGATCTCGAGCTGCGCGGTCCCGGGGACTTCTTCGGCACGCGCCAGTCGGGCCTGCCCACGCTGCGCGTCGGCGATCTCATGCGCGACCATCAGTTGATGGAAGAGGCGCGGCGTGAAGCTTCCGCCGCGCTCGACGACCCGTCGCAGCAGGAGACGCTCGCGTCGTTCGTGAAGGAAAGCTGGGCGCAAAGATTTGGGCTCGTCGGGGTCGGATAGCCTCGCCCGTGTCTCGGAGGGGACGGAGGGAACGGAGTTCTTCACAACGGAGTGACGGAGGAACGGAGACGCGAACGGAGCTCAGGGGCTGGCGGGGCGCGGCCTGCGGCCGGCCCCGGGGTTGACGTGGAAGCCACGAACGCAAGCCGCACGTGACCGGGAGCTGCTTGCGTTCGCGGCTTCCGCGTCAACCCGCCGCGCGAAGCGCGGCCCGCCAGCCCTCTGCGCCTTGGCGAGGCAGAAACCTGTCTGTTTCGTCTAGACACTTCAGCCAACCATGATTGTCGTCTCCGTTCGTGTCTCCGTTTTCTCCGATCCTCCGTTGTGAGAAACTCCGTTCCCTCCGTAAACTCCGAAGACACCGATATGCGGATCATCGCTGGCGCGCTAAAGGGTCGCCATCTCCAGGCCCCGGACTGGCCCGGACTCCGTCCCACGTCCGACCGGCTGCGTGAAACGCTGTTCAACGTGCTCGCGCCGCGCATGGACGGCGCCCGGTTTCTCGACGCTTACGCCGGCAGCGGCGCGGTGGGGATCGAGGCGCTCAGCCGCGGCGCCGTGCACGTGACGTTCGTCGAGCAGGACCGCCGCGCACAGGCGCTGATCCAGACCAATCTCGACCGCTGCGGCGTCACAGACCGCTATGCTATTATCCGCGCGGGATTTAGGAGCGCTGCCGGGACGCTCCACGGGGCCTTCGACGTGCTGTTTCTGGATCCCCCGTACGGGGCCGCGGAACTCGCACAGGCGCTCGAGACGGCCGCTCCGCTCGTGACTGCCGGGGCGGTGCTGATCCTCGAACACGCGAAACGCGATCCGGCGCCGGAGGTCGTGGCGGGCGTGCAGCGAACGCGGCAGCTCGTGCAGGGAGACAGCGTCCTCAGTTTTTATCGGCCACTATCTGATGCCTGAGATCATCGCCATCTACCCGGGATCGTTCGATCCGCTGACCAACGGCCACGCGGATATCATCCAGCGCGGCTCGCGCCTGTTCGACCGGATCATCGTAGGCGTGCTGGTCAATCTCGAGAAGGCGCCGCTCTTCACGGTCCCCGAACGTGTGGACATCGCCCGGCACGTCTTCCGCGGCTGGACCAACGTCGAGGTGGACACCTTCGACGGCCTGCTCGTCGACTACGCGCGGTCCCGGAGCGCCAGCGTCATCGTCCGCGGCCTGCGCGTCATCTCCGACTTCGAATTCGAAATGCAGATGGCGCTGATGAATCGCCGCCTGAGCCCCGACGTGGAAACCGTCTTCATGATGCCGGCCGAGCCCTACACGTACGTGAGCTCGCGGCTGGTGAAAGAAGTGGTGGCGCTCGGCGGCTCGGTCACCGGCCTCGTGCCGGACATCGTGGAAGAACGCCTGCGGGACAAGAGACTCGCGCGCGAAACCCTGAGGGCCTGAAAGTCATGCTGGCGGAACGCACCGGGCGGATCGGCGTCTCACCGACCATGAAGGTTGCCGCGGAGGCGCTGCGGCTCAAGGCCCAGGGGGTTGACATCGTCGATCTCGGCGCAGGGGAGCCGGACTTCCCGACCCCCGCGCACGTCGCGGCGGCCGCACACGCCGCCATCGACGCGAACTTCACCAAGTACACGACCAACTCCGGCACCGACGAGCTCAAGCGCGCCGTCTGCGCGCGCTACGCCGCCGACTACGGCGTGGAATACACCGCCGCCGAAACGATTATCTCGGCCGGCGGGAAGCAGGCGCTGTACAACGCCGCCATGTGCCTGTTCGGCGCGGGCGACGAGGTCATCACGCACGTGCCCGGGTGGCCGACGCTGGTGGAGCAGATCAAGCTCGCCGATGCGACGCCGGTGATCGTCCGCACGCAGGCCGAGGATGGGTTCCGGCTGCACGCCGACACCCTGCTCGCCGCGTTCACGCCGGCGACGCGCGGGATCATCATCAACTCTCCCGGCAACCCGACCGGCGCGCTGATCAGCGAAGCGGACCTGGCGCGCGTGGCCGACGAAGCCGCGCGCCGAGGGATCTGGATCCTGTTGGACCTCTGTTACGAGAAGCTGATCTACGATCGCACGCCGCACAACCTGCCGGGCGTGCTCGTCGCGCGCATGCGCGATCGGACGGTGCTCTGTGGCTCCTCGTCGAAAGCGTATGCGATGACCGGATGGCGGTGCGGCTGGGCGCTGGCGCCCGCGGCGCTCGTCAGTGCGTGCAACGCCCTGCAGAGTCACTCAACCTCGAACGTCTGTTCCATCACGCAGAAGGCCGCCGTCGCGGCGCTCACCGGTCCCCAGACGTGCGTGACCGAGATGCTGGACGAGTACCGGAAACGGCGCGACCAATTGTGCGAGTGGCTCGAGGCGGAACCGCGCCTGCGCGTCCAGAAACCGGAAGGGGCGTTCTACCTGTTCCTCGATGTCTCCGAGTTCCTCTCGCCGGAGGGGCTGCGCACCACCGCGGACATGGCGCAGGCCCTGCTCAACGAAGCGCATGTCGCGATCACGCCGGGTGAGGCGTTCGACGCGCCGGGCTTCCTCCGGCTGTCGTATGCGACGTCGCTCACGGAGCTGAAGCGCGGCGCCGACCGGATCATCGAATTCGTGCGCGCCGTCGAGCACCGACCGCGCGCCGTGGCCGGCGCGTAGCCGCCGATCACTGATCCCTTGGTTCCCCCAGACCTCCTCGAGACGCTGGCCGCCATCGTCGGCGCGTCGAATCTCCACGTCGGGGCCGATGCGCTGCTCGCCTACGGCACCGACGCGCTCAAGCGCGGGCATCCGGCCGAGGCCGTGGTCCTGCCCGCCGACACCAGCCAGGTGGCCAAGGTGGTGGCGGCCTGTGCGGCGCACCGGGTGCCCTTCGTGCCGCGCGGTGCCGGGACGGGATACACCGGCGGCGCCGTCCCGCTCCATGGCGGCGTGGTCATCTCCCTGGAGCGGATGAACCGCATCCTCGAGATCGACGAGGCCAACCTGATCGCGGTCGTCGAACCCCACGTCGTTACCGGCGACCTGCAGACGGCGGTGGAGAAGGTCGGCCTGTTCTATCCGCCTGATCCTGCGTCCCTGCACACGTCCGTCATCGGCGGCAACGTGGCCGAGTGCGCCGGCGGCCCCCGCGCCTTCAAGTACGGCACGACGAAGCAGTTCGTGCTGGGCCTCGAAGCCGTGCTGCCGACAGGTGAAGTGATCGAAACCGGCGGCAAGGTGGTGAAGAACGTCGTCGGCTACGACCTCACGCACCTGCTCGTGGGATCGGAGGGGACGCTCGCGATCATCACGAAGATCATCCTGCGGCTGGTCCCGAAGCCGCCCGTGCAGGCGGCCCTGCGCGCGTCGTTCACCAGCGTGGAGGCCGCGGTGGAGGCGGTGTCCGAGGTGATCCGCAGGCGCGTCGTGCCGGCGGCCCTCGAGCTGATCGACGGCGAATCGCTGGAAGCCGTGGCGCAGAACCTCCAGGTCCGCTCGCTCGCGCCCGAAGGCACCGCGGCGATCCTGCTGCTCGAAGTGGACGGCTCGGCCGCGGCCGTCGCCGAGGATGCGCTGCGGGTCGAGGAGGCGTGCGCCGCGGCCGGCGCGACCGAGATCCTCCGAGCCCGGAACGATGCCGAACGGATGGAGCTCTGGCGCGTGCGCCGTGAGATCTCCCTTTCGCTGAAGATGATCACGCCGTTGAAGTTCAACCACGACGTCGTCGTGCCGAAAGGACGGATCCCGGAGCTGTTCGCGCTCGTGGGCCGGATTCGCGACGCGTACCGCCTGCGGATTCCCTGCTTCGGCCATGCCGGCGACGGCAACATCCACGTGAACATCATGGTGATGCCCGACGACGCCGATGAGATCGAGCGGGCGCATGAGGCGGAGAAGGTCCTGTTCGAAGGGGTCGTGGCGCTGGAAGGATCGATCAGCGGGGAGCACGGCATCGGTTTTTCGAAGGCGCCGTTTCTGCCGATCGAGCTGTCGCCCGACGAGATCGCGCTGATGCGGCGCGTGAAGCAGGCCTTCGATCCGCTCGGTCTGCTGAACCCCGGGAAGATCTTCCCG
>JBBECO010000002.1:0-1544 GCA_040881785.1 Vicinamibacterales bacterium | reverse complement strand
AGCTCATGCCCCGCTTCAAGCTCCTGATCGAATACGCCGGCACGAGGTACAGCGGCTGGCAGATTCAGAAGAACGCACGGACGGTGCAGGGGGAAATCGACCGTGCGGTGCGTGAAGCCACGGGGCGGCGCGAGTTCGAGTTGTACGGGTCGGGCAGAACGGACGCGGGCGTGCACGCACTCGCGCAGGTCGCGCATCTGGACCTCTACACCGATCTTGCGCCCGAGCTGCTCCGCCGCAAGATCAACGACGAGCTGCCGGCCGACATTCACATCCGCACCATCGCGAAAGCACCGCACAAGTTCCATGCGCGGCACGACGCCGTCGAGCGCAGCTACCTGTATCAGATCTCCACGCGACGGACGGCGTTCGGCAAGCCCTTCGTCTGGTGGATCCGCGAACCGCTGTCGGTCGCGAAGATGCGCGAGGCTGCCGCGGCGTTCGTCGGGATGCAGAACTTCGAGGCGTTCACGGCCGACGATCCGGACGAGAAGTCCACGAAGGTGCTCGTCGATGCGGTCGAGATCGAGGAGCACGGCGCGCTGATTCTGATCCGCGTCCGCGGCTCGCACTTTCTCTGGAAGATGGTGCGCCGGATGGTGGGGGTGCTGGCCGCGGTGGGCCGCCGCGAGATTCCTCCACGGGAGGCGGCAGCCTTCCTCGATCCCGCGCACGCCGCCAGGTCCCGCGCCACGGCTGCCGCTCTCGCCGCCCCGGCCGCCGGGCTATTCCTCGAAGCCGTCCGCTACCAGGGCGACCCGCCGATCGGTCCCCTGCGTCCCGTGCTCGAGATCAACTAACACGGATTACACGGATTGGAATCCGCGTAAGAAGACAACGCCGCGAGCGAGACCGTGGTCCTACTCGCGGCGTCAGCGTGAGGTGCGTACCGAACACCGAGTACCGATCACCGGGTACCGGGCGTCTACTTCTTCTTCACGCCCAGCGCTTCGAGCTTCTTGACGACATCGGCGCCGGCGGTCTGCGCAGGAACGCCAGTGCCCCGTGGGCCCTTGTCGATCTCGAGGATCTTGCCGTCGGGGCCGATGTAGAAGGTGAAACGCGCGGCGGCCTGCGCTTCCGGCGGACGGTCCGTGCGCACCGTGCCATACGCCTTCGCTGTCGTCTTCTCCGGATCCGAGAGGATCGCAAAGTCGCCGCCATGCTCCGCGGCGAAGCGCTTGTTGTCTTCCGGTGTATCGACACTCGCCATGAAGTAGACGATGTCGAAGGCCTTGAGAGCGGTCTCGCTGTCACGCAGCGAGTTGCATTGGGCGGTTCAACCGCCGGTGAAGGCTTTCGGGAACCAGGCCAGGACGACGGTCTTGCCCCTGTAGTCGGACAGCGTGTGGATCTTGCCGTCGGATCCCGGCAGCGCAAAGTCCGGTGCGAGGTCCCCGACCTTGAGGTCGGCGGAATACTGCGCGGGCGGAGCGGGCGGCTGCGGCGGGTTCTGGGGAGCCTGACCCTCGTTCGAGCCCGCCGCCGACATGGCGATCACGCCGATGCCGACGAAGGCACAGATCGAGAGGAGTTTCAGCATG
>JBBECO010000001.1:0-9276 GCA_040881785.1 Vicinamibacterales bacterium | reverse complement strand
CCGGCGGTGAGCGCCTCCGTCACGGAGGTTACGGAGGGAACGGATTCACACGGAGGAACGAACGGAGCGGATCGCCCTTCAGAGCGGTTCGCTGGGGTCACCGGGCCTGCCGGACGCGCGAAGCGCGTCTGGACCGGAGAAAATCCACAAACCCAAGCAGCTGGGAATCGAGGGCTGCTTGCGTTTGCGGATTTTCACCGGTCCCAACGCCGGCCTGCGGCCGGCGCGGCAGGCCGTCATGATCAGAACTCCGTTCGTCCCTCCGTTACCTCCGGTCCTCCGTTGTGAATCCGTTATCTCCGTAACCTCCGAGGCCGCAGGGGCGCGAAGCGCCTACTGCTGCGTGGCCGGCTTCGGCGGCGGCACCGTCAGCGTGATCCCGTGCTTGGCGAGCGCGGCGCTCACGGCCTGGGCTTTCGTCACCATCGCGTTGGCTTCGCCGATCGCGGTCGGCACACCGGCCTTCGCCTCGTTGTACGCGTCCATCGTCGCCTGGGTCGGCCACATGCCGCTCATCATGCCGTTTTTCGCCTGGGCCGCGCGCGCGATCGGGCTTGGCGTTCCGCCGCCACCACCTCTCCCGCCGCCGCGACCGCCCCGACCACCGCCCGCCGGCACGAGCCTCGTCGCGAGATCCGTGAACTCCTTGTTGAACGCTTCGGCCTGTGCCTTGACGTCCGCGGGAAGGTCGGTCTTGCTGGCGACCTGCTTCATGACGTCAGGCAGCTGACGCTGGATCGGCACGATCCGCTCGGCGACCACGTTGGCGCGGCCCTGCAGCGCGTGCAGTTCCACCGCCATGTCGTAGAGCCGCTTCCGCTCGGCCTGCGTGAGGACGACTTCCGGATCCCCCGCGACACGCAGCGGCTTGCTGCCGACGGTCTTGCCGTCAACGACCAGCGACACCGTGTAGGTGCCGGGGAGGACGAACGGTCCGGGCTGGCCGCCCCCCCCACCGCCGCCGAACCCGCCGAAGCCGCCTCCGCCGCCGCATCCGGCGCCGAAGGTCACACGCGCCGGTTGTTGCTGTCCGCCGGGCCCGCCCTGTCGTCCTCCGCCACCCTGGCGGCCGCCCTCCGGCTGCCCGAGGTCAGGATTCGGGACCGGCTGCACCCGCAGGTCCCAGCACGCCGACTGGATACCGGCCTTGTTGCTGTTGGCAAGGACCTGACCTGAGATCTCGCGGACCTCGCGGCCGGTGGCGTCCGCGACGCGGAGCGCGACCTCGCCGACGTCCTTCTTCAGGTACCACGAGATCACCGCGGCCTGCGGCGGGTTCTCGCCGAAGAACGCCTGGTCCCCCCAGAACTCGTAGTTCCGGTCGCGCGCCGGACGGCGATACATGGCCGTCGGGTTCGGCGAGAAGAGCGTCGCCTCGGTCATCGACTTCTGCGCCGCCGCCATCTCCTGCACCGGCGCCAGGTTGTCGAGCACCCAGATCGCGCGGCCGTGCGTGCCGACGACGAGCGCGTTGTCGCGCGGGTGGATGACCATCTCGTCCACGCGGACGGTGGGCATGTTGCCCTTCATCCGCGTCCACGTGGCGCCGCGGTCGAGCGTCACGAAGATCCCCGTCTCGGTGCCCAGATACAGGATGTCGGGGTTCTTCAGATCTTCGATGAGCGTGCGCGCGACCTGTTCTTTCAGGTTGCCGTTCAGCGAGCGCCACGTCTGCCCGAAGTCGTTACTGACGTAGATCCACGTGTCGAAATCGTTCGACCGGTGCCCGTCGAAGGTCGCATACACGGTGCCTTCGTCGTAGCGCGACGGGACGAGCTCCGAGACGAAGAGACCCTTCGGAAGCCCCTGGAACCTGTCGGTGATCCGCGTCCAGCTCTTCCCCATGTCGCGCGTGACGGCGACGTGGCCGTCTTCGGTGCCGGCATAGAGCAGACCCGGCCGCTTCGGCGATTCCGCAAGCGACACGATGGTGGGCCACGCGGAGATCCCGTCGTGACGCGAGAAGCGGATCTCGCTGCCCTTGACGCCCATGGTCTCGAGCGCATCGCGGTCCTGATTGTCGGTCAGGTCGTCGCTGATCGCCGTCCAGGAGAGGCCGCGGTCGGTCGAGCGGAAGACCCGTTCCGCGGCGGTGTAGAGGACCTTGGAATCGTGCGGCGAGAACATCAGCGGCGTGTCCCAGTGCCAGCGATAGCCGTCCTCGCCCGGGGCAGGCTGCGGCCGGATGCTCATCGTCTCGAAGGTGACCCGGTCGACGCGCACCATGTTGCCGTTCTGCGACTCGGTGAAGGCGATGCGGTAGTCGTTGGGGTCCTGCAGGACGACGAAGCCGTCGCCCCCCTGGAGGGTGTTCCACTCGTGGTTGCCGATGCCGGCGGAGCTGCGCACGGCGCTCGGGCCGCACCAGTTGTAGTTGTCCTGCATGCCCCCGCAGATGTTGTACGGCACGGCGTTGTCCACGCTCACGTGGTAGAAGAGGCCGACCGGCAGGTTCGGCACGAACTTCCACTCGCGGCCTCTGTCGTACGACATGGCGAGGCCGCCGTCGTTGCCGATGAGGATGTGGTTCGAGTTCGACGGATTGATCCAGATCGCGTGCACGTCGTCATGCGTGGACGCGGCGATGTCGGTCGCGACGGTTTTGCCGCCGTCGAGCGTCTGGTGAAGGCCCACGCCGCCCAGATAGACCACTTCGGGATCGCTCGGATCGATGTCGATCTGGCTGAAGTACATCGGGCGGGGATTGGCGTTGTTGACTTTCTGCCAGGTCGCGCCGGCGTCCTCAGACTTGTAGAGGCCCGTGGGGACGTCGGGATTGAGCTGGTTCTGCCCGCCGCCGCGTCCTCGTCCCGCAAGCGCCGCGGCCGCGCCGCCGCGG
This sequence comes from Vicinamibacterales bacterium, assembly GCA_040881785.1. Lineage (GTDB taxonomy): Bacteria > Acidobacteriota > Vicinamibacteria > Vicinamibacterales > 2-12-FULL-66-21 > JACDCA01. The sequence continues at coordinate 6,437 of JBBECO010000001.1, read as the reverse complement.
CCGCCGCCGGGCTGCGCCGGTCCTTCGATCAGGGCATACAGGATGTTGGGGCGCTTGCGATAGACGTCAACCGCGATGCGGCCGAGCGGACCGTCGAGCACGCCCCCCTTGAGCTTCGTCCAGGTCTCGCCGCCGTCGGTGGACTTGAAGATCCCGCTCCCGGGGCCGCCGCCATTGAAGCAGCACGCCGTCCGGCGGCGCTGATACATCGTGGCGTAGAGGATCTGGCTGTTCGTCGGATCCATCACGAGATCGTTGGCGCCGGTGTCCTCGTCCCCCTTCAGCACGTTCTTCCACGTGCGCCCGCCGTCGGTGGTCTTGAAGACGCCGCGCTCGCCCCCGGGGCCCCAGAGGCTGCCGGTCGCCGCGACGAATACCGTGTCGTTGTGGCGCGGGTCGATGGCGATGCGGTTGATGTGGCGTGACGTCTTGAGGCCCATGTGGGTGTAGGTCTTGCCGCCGTCGGTCGACTTGTAGACGCCGTCACCCCACGAGACGCTCTGGCGGTTGCTCGACTCGCCCGACCCGACCCAGACGAGGTCGGGGTTCGACTGCGAGATCGTGACGTCACCCATCGACAGGTGGCCGGTGTCCTGGAGCTGCGCCTCCCAGGTGGTGCCGTTGTTCACGGTCTTCCACACGCCGCCGTGTGCGGTGGCGACGTAGAAGATCGCGGGGTCGGCCTCGTAGACGGCAAGGTCCGAGATGCGTCCGGACATCGTCGCCGGGCCAATCGAGCGGAAGTAGAGCGACTCGAACGGATTGTCCGAGGATGCCGCCATCGGCTGCTGGCCTCCGGCCGTCAACGAAGTGGCCGCGACCGTGGCGGCCAGCGCCACCGCGGGAACGATCAAGCGCAGGTGTTTCATCAAGGGAATCGCCTCCAATACACGGATCGCACGGATTGCACGGATAACAAGGACTACAGGAGTCTCGGTTAAATACGTCGGGCAGGCTACAGGATTTACCTGACGGACCACAAATCGCACGTCCCGGCCTGGCGGTCTGGCTCCCCGGCTGCCCCCCTCGGGTAGGCTCCGGCCGTGAAATCGCCGACCGGGGAGGTCCGCCCTGGCCCGGGGCGGGGAGGGGAGGGCAGATATTCCTGTTGCGTCGGTTCACGCGTGGCAGTAACGTGTCCAGTTCCCCAGTGAGGAGGAGGATGTGATGTCAGCTTCGTTCGTTTCGATTGCCGTCGCCGTGACCGTGAGCCTGGGATCGTCGCAGGCCGCGCCACCGTTGCAGCATCCGCATGAAGCGGGCAGCCCGCCCCAGCAGCTCGGCACGGTGACGTTCGAGAACTCCTGCGCTCCCGCCGTGAGCGCGGACTTCAATCGCGCCGTCGCGCTCCTGCATTCCTTCTGGTTCAATGCCGCCGCCTCCGCGTTCACGGCTGTGGCGGAAAAGGATCCCGCCTGCGGGATCGCGTGGTGGGGCGTGGCGATGAGCCGATGGGGGAATCCGTTCGCGCCGTCGCGTCCGGTGGCCGCGCTCGAGGCTGGACGCGCCGCGATCGAGAAGGCCCGCGCGGCCGGTGCGAAGACCGATCGCGAGCGCGCCTACATTGACGCGGCCGCCACGCTGTTCGCGGACTTCGAGAAGGTTGACCACCGCACCCGCATCGTCAACTACGAGCGCGCGATGGAGGGGGTGCACCGGGCGAATCCGTCAGACCGCGAGACGTCCGCGTTCTACGCGCTCGCCATCAACCAGACGGCGATGCCGTCCGACAAGACGTACGCGCAGCAGTTGAAGGCCGCGGCGATCCTCGAGCCGCTCTTCGCCGAGATGCCCGACCATCCGGGCGTCGCCCACTACGTGATTCACGCGTTCGATCACCCGCCGCTCGCCGAGCGCGCGCTGCCGGCCGCCCGCCGTTACGCGAAGATCGCGCCCGACGCGCCGCACGCGCTCCACATGCCGTCGCACACCTTCACCCGCGTCGGCTTCTGGGAAGACTCGATCGCGACGAACATCGCGTCCGCCGCGGCGGCGCGGAAGGCGAACTCGGCGGCCGAGACGCTGCACGCGCTCGACTATCAGGTCTACGCGTACCTCCAGACCGCACAGGACCGCGACGCCAAGCGCGTCCTCGGCGAGCTGCAGTCGATCATGGCGGAGGTCAACACGAAGGAGCAGTACGGGCAGGTGGGGTACTACGCCGCCGCGGCGATCCCCGCGCGCGTCGCCCTCGAGCGCGCCGCCTGGAGCGAGGCCGCTTCGCTGACGCCGGCGAAGACGGCGTTTACATTCATCGATGCGATGACGCACTTCGCGCGGGCGGTCGGCGCCGCGCGCAGCGGCCAGCCCGCCGCTGCCAAGGCCGACGCGCAGATGCTCGCCGACCTGCGCGCAAAGCTGCTCGCGGCGAAAGACGAGTACTGGGGTCTGCAGGTCGAGATCCAGCACAAGAGTGCACTCGCGTGGATTGCCTTCGCCGAAGGTCGCCGCGACGAGGCGGTGGCGCTCCTGCGGGAGGCCGCGACGATGGAGGACGGCACCGACAAGTCCGCCATCTCACCCGGACCGCTCGCGCCCGCGCGCGAAATGCTCGGCGACATGCTGCTCGAGTTGAATCGCCCGGCCGATGCGCTGAAGGAGCTCGAGGCGGTGATGAAGAAGGAACCGAACCGCTTCCGGACGCTGTATCTCGGCGCCCGCGCGGCGTCGATGAACGAGGACACCAGCCGCGCGCGCCAGTACTTCCGGCAGTTGAGCGAGATGTGCCCGAAGGGAGACGCGGACTCGCGTCCGGAGCTGGCAGAGGCGAGGAAGGCGGGACGTTAGTTAGGAGCCCGAAGCGGAATGCGGGATGCGCATCGCGCACCCGCATCCCGTATTCCCTACTTCGAAGCCTGGCTCGACGGCGTCGTCGTCACGCCCTTCTTCTTGAACATCGGCGACACGTCGCGCTTCCCGCGGTCGAGGAACGGTACCCCCTTGTCCATCCACTCCGGGCGCGGCTTGCCGAGCAGGTAGTGGTCGAAGAACTCGTCCATGTGCACGGTCCAGTGCTTCATGTAGTCACGGTTGCTGAGACCGTGACGCTGGCCGTTGTAGTTGAACATGTAGCCTTCCTTGCCGAGCCGCCGCAGCGCCGAGATGAACTCGATCCCCTGCTCCCACGGCACCGCGCCGTCCTCGTCGTTGTGAATCGTGAGGTACGGCGTGTTGATCTTCTTCACCCAGAAGATCGGCGAGTTCTCGATGAACTGCAGCGGCGCGTCCCACGGCGGGGCGCCGATGCGGCTCTGCGTCTTCTCGTACTGGAACGCCCGCGACATGCCGCTGTCCCAGCGGATCCCGCCGTAGGCGCTGATCATGTTCGACACCGACGCGCCCGCCTCGACGGCCGCGAACATGTTGGTGCGCGTGATCAGGTGCGTGATCTGGTACCCGCCCCACGAGTGCCCCTGGATCCCGATCCGCTTGGGATCGATGTAGCCCTCGGCGACGACGGTGTTGACCGCCGGGATGACGCACTTCTCGGCCGCCTCACCCGGATAGCCCGTCGTGTAGACGATGTCGGGGCGGAGGAGGATGTAGCCGTTGCTGACGTAGCGCGGGATATTGATGCTCGTCGCCACGTTCGGTGCGCTGAAGCTGTGCAGCCCCTGCGTCAGCTCCTCGTAGATGTAGACCATCAACGGGTACTTCTTCGTCGGATCGAAGTTGTCCGGCTTGGTGAGGATCGCGCGGAGCTTCTGGCCGTCCGCGTTGATGTACTCGATCAGCTCGGAGCTGCCCCAGGTGAACGCGTCCTTCTGGGCGCCGACGTTCGAGACCTTCGTCATGTCCTTGAAGGTGAGGTCGCTCGTCCAGAGGTCGGGAAATTCGTCGAAGCGGGAGAGCGTGAACACGACCGTGTCGGCGTTCTTCGCCTTGTTGACCGCGCCGAAGCCCTTGTCGACCATGACGACCTTCTCGGGGGCCGCTTTCGTCGTGAGGCTGGCGAGGCGGTAGAAGCCCGTCGCGCGCGTGCCTTCGTCGATGGCCGAGAGCAGCAGCGGTGTGTCGGCCGGCACGGTGCGCGCCTCGGGGTCCATCGACCGGTAGCGGAATACGATCTTCGCCGCCCGGCCCGCGCCGCCGGTGATGGTGCGCGCGCCGCTGCCGTCCGGCTTGACTTCCCAGATGTCGAATTCATCGTAGAGCAGCACGGCGGCGTCGTCGGCTGTCCACCCCGCCGCGCCGTAGGCGCCCGGCAGCGAGGGGGAGTTCGCGTCCCGCTGGAAGCTCACCTTCAGCGTGCCGGTCACGTTCGCGCGCACGCCGTCGGCCACGCGGTAGCTGAACCAGTGACCGATCTCCTCATCGAAGTAGAGGACGTACTTCCCGCCCGGCGACATCGAGGTCCCGCCGCCGCCCCAGCGCTCGAGGATCTTGCTCGGCTTGCCGGTCTTCAGGTCGAGCAGGTAGACGTCGTTGTAGCTCTGGTCCCAGGAGACCTCTTTCCGATAGGGGATGTCGCTCATGCCGATCGCCGCCGCCAGGTCGTCGCCCGGATTCACGGTCGGCAGATCCGGCGTGGCGAGTTGCACCAACTTCTTGTCGTTCAGGTGATACACGGCGCGATAGTTGCGCGTGCGTTCCTGCTGCGCGCGCACGCGCTGCATCGGCTGCAACCACGGATCGTTGGTCGACCACAGGTCCACCGGAATCGGCGCCGGCGTGTCGTCGTCGTCGTCGTCGTTGTCGGCGTTATCGGGATCCGCGGGTGGCGGCGGCGGAGGCGCCGTCGCCAGGAAGATCCGGCCGCCTTCGCGTGAGAAGCGCGGCGCCGCGTTGTCGGCGACGACCATCCCCTTGGCCATCCCCGGCGTCGAGGCGGAAACCAGCTCGGTGGCCTTCGGCTGCCCGGTCTTCCAGTAGTACACGCGATACGGGGCGACGGGTTTGTCGAATTCCGCCTGGTCGCTCACGAAGGTGATTTGCGCACCGGCCTCGTCGAACGCGAGGCTGCGATACCGGCCCTTGCCGGAGTGGAGCGCGGTCACGGTCCCGTCGCTCGTCGAGCGGACGAACGCGCCGTCCTTGGCTGCGTCGTTGGACGAGACCGCGTAGGCGAGCAGCGTGCCCTTCTCGTTCCAGGTGTATTCGGTCACTTCCGGGATCGTGGTCTCTTCGCCCGTCGCCAGGTTGCGCAGGACGAGATCCGAGCCCGGCTGCTTGCGCTCGCGCGCGTTGCCTTCGGCGCCTTCACCGCCCTGGCCGCCGCGGCCGGCCGCCGCCGGCGGCGCGCCGCCGCCGCCACCGCCACCCCCTCCCCCCGCGGCCGCCCCCCCGCCGCCGTTGTAGTAGGCGAGCCACGTGGCGTTCTCTTCGGGAAGACGGAAGCTGCCGACGCGGTCCACCGTCACGACCGTGCCGTCGGCGAGTGACATGATGCCGAGCCCCGTGCGAGGCCGCGTGTCGCGTGCCGCTGCGCCACCCTGCCGTCCGCCCTGGCGTCCGCCGGTTGCGGCCGGCGGCTGCGGTTCGGTCGTCGCGGGGGGCTTGCCAGCGGCCGGCGGCTCACCCGCGGCCGGCGTCTCGCCGCCGCCCCGGGCGCCGCGCGCGCGGTTCGCCCGGCGCTCGCGTTCCTCATCCGCCTTCGACTGCGCGATGGTGAAGATCACGAACTTGCCGTCGGGCGTGAACTGGGCGCCGGTGCCGCGCGGATGCTTGAACTCCTGCGACGTCTTCAGGTTCCGGACGATCAGCTCACCGTCCTCGGCTTGCGAGGTGACCGAGTACGACAGCCATTGGCCGTCGTCGGACAGGCGCGTGCCGCCGATCGACTTCCAGTAGTCAACGGCGTCGTAGGTGAGCGGACGCTTCGCCGACGAGGGCGTGGACTGCTGGGCGTCGATCGACCATTGAACGACGAGCAGCGAACCGATCAGCAGGGCGAGTGTGCGCCCGCGCAGCGGGATACGCATGACAAACCTCCAGGGTGTTCTGTGAGGGGCATTATTGCAGCCGGTTACCAGATTCGCACGCGGTTTTTGGGATCTAGATACAGCTTGTCGCCGGGCTGCACGTTGAAGGCCTCATAAAAGGCGTCGATGTTCACGAGCGAACCGTGGGCGCGATACTGGGGAGGGGCGTGCTGTTCGAGGAACAGGGTCTGGCGCACGTATGCCTCCCGGGTTTTCCCGCGCCAGACCTGGGCCCACCTGAGGAGCAGGCGCTGCTCGGCCGTGAAGCCGTCCAGCGTGGGGCCGGGTTTGCCGCCCAGGGACGCGCGGTATGCCTGAATCGCCACGGCGAGTCCACTGAGGTCCCCGATGTTCTCGACGAGCGTGAGCTCGCCGTTGACGTGCCGGCCCGGGAGCGGCGTGTAGGCGTTGAACTGTTCGACCAGCCGGCGCGCGCGCGCCTGGAACTGCGCCTCGATCGCCGGCGTCCACCAGTCGTTGGCCCGTCCGAACCCATCGAAGCGGCGGCCGCGCTGA